>VFZO01000208.1 GCA_016871155.1 Acidobacteriota bacterium
GAAGCTCACGGGACTCGACATGGATCGCCCAGGATCGCACGTTTCGAACCGTTACCAGCCCGCCACTACGGGCTCGGATGGAATTTTTGCGGAGCACAGCCGTCGTTACGGCCGGCCCAAAACACGGTTTTTCGAAATTGATGAACGCCGTCTGGCGCAATCCGCACCGGAGTCAAAATGCCAGGCGGAGTCCGAGGCGGAACTGGCGTTGATCGGGCTGCGCGCTCGTGATGAGCATGAAGTTCGCGGCGCTGATGTTTGCCGCGGGATTGTTGAAGTGCGGCGTGTTCAACGAATTCGCCGCCTCCGCGCGTAACTCGAGCGTGAACTTCTCTCGCAGATGTATCTTGCGGAACAGCCCCAAATCGAGGTTCACCGTGCCCGGGCCGCGCAACAGATTGCGGCCCGACGAACCGAAGCGAACTCCCGTCGGCGCAGCGAACGCCGCCGGATCGTAGAAGGGCCGGCCCGCGCCGACACCGCCAAGCTTCTCCACTTTATCCTTCACCTGGTCCGCGGTCTGGATGTTGCCCGGCGCGTTGAGGGCGCCCGCCGCTGCCGTAACCGTGAAGGGCCGTCCCTTGAACGAGGCGAACACCCCGTTTACCTGCCAGTCGCCGAGGATCCAGCGAGCCGGCCCAGACGATGCGAACTTCTTCCCCTTGCCCGCCGGCAACTCGTACACGAATCCCATCTGCAGCGTCTGCGGGATGTTGTAGCCCGCCTGCGCGCGATTGCGATGGAACACCGGCGCCCAGTTGAAATTGATGGTGCCGGTCCAGCCATCGTCGTCGGTCTGGTTGATCGCCTTGGAGTACGTGTATGCGCCTTTCAACATCAACCCGTCGGCCGCGCGGCGATTCACCGCCACCTGCAGCGCGTGATAGTTCGCGTTGAGGTACCCATCCCAGGCCCACGTGTCGACCGTACGCCCGAATCGCTGCGCCAGCGGCCTGCCAGCCGTTCCGGCGCCCGGCGCGGCGGCGTTAATCTCAAGGTCGCCGAAGCTGTGCACCGTACGTGTGCCAACATAGCCCGCCGAGACCACGGTGTTGCCGGGGAGTTGACGCTCGATCATGAAATTCCAGGACTGTACGTAGCCCCGCGTCAGCTTGTCGGTCGGAATAAATCGCATTTGCGCGGTGGGCGGCAGCGCCACCCGGCCGGAGCTCGTGTCCGGTAGGATCAACGCCGGGATGCCCTGCTCGATCGTGCGCACCGGCTGGAACGTGTTCGGCGAGTTGAAATTGCTCGCAAACAGCAGCGGGAAGAATCCGCGCAGGGGGCGCGCCATCGGCATCGGCATGAACGTGAGTCCGTAGCCGGAGCGAACGACGGTCTTTTCGTTCATGCGGTAGGCGAACCCGAATCGCGGTGCGAAGAGCTTCTTGCTCGTCGAGATGCCGAGCCCTTTCGGCAACCCGCCGAGGCCGCCAAGGGTCACGAGGTTCGTATTGGGGTCATAGCCTTCGATTCCGCCCCGGCCCGATCGCGTCTGCAGCGGATAGATCTCGTACCGCAGACCCGCCGACAACGTGAGCTTCTGCGACAACTGCCATCGGTCTCGAATGTACCAGGCGCCCTGGTTGTTGTACGCGGTCATGATCTCGAACTGCGAGGACCGGCGCATCGTCTCCGGCAGGCCCAACAGGTACGCGGCGTAAGCGTTGAACTGGTTCTGGGCGGGACCGCCGCGCAGCGCGGTGATGCCCTGCGTGAACAGCAGTGCGCCCTGCGGTCCACCGTTGCCCCCACCGTCCGGCGAGTAGTGGTTCAGCACGTGGCGCACGGCTTCGAACCCGAACCGGATGTCGTGCTTCGGCCGCGTCAGCGAAAAGTTGTGGCTGGTCACGAACGACATGTCGTGCATGAAGAACGGTCGTGTGTCGGTGTCGCTCAGGTGGTTCGTGAATCCGGTGATAGAGAGCACAGGCGCTCCGCTTTCGCGAACATCGCGGCCGTTGGTGCCGGGGATGCCGTACGTTTCGCGGCCCAGGTTCGTGCCGAAGCCCAGACCGGTCACGGATTGCCCCTGCCGTGTCCAACCGAAGGTGCCGTCATAGAGGAACGTCGGTGAGAAAATGAATGTGGTTCCGACAGTCGAGACCTGCGTCCGTAGCGTTCCATCACCGATGCTCGACCCGGCAGGGCACAGCGGGGCGCCGCCGCCTTCGCCGAACGCCGGGTCGCAACCTACCTTGGCGTTCACGGTCGAGTACTTGCCCCAAATGGAGTGGCTTGCATTGCGGTTGAAGTTAATCTTGGTGTCAAAGTGATTCTTGTCGAGCCGCTGCGAGCCGTTCGCAAGGAAGTTTGCCGCCGTGCCGGGACGGTTCGGCAGCGGGATCAGGCCCTGAATCCGGCGCGTAATGGCACTCTGCCGGGCCAAAGGAACCTGGTTGTCCGGGAACGGCGTGCGGCCGGATCCGTCCGCGGCGCCGGTAGCCGGATCGAAGATCGTCGTGGGCAGGCCCGCGAAACTGCCGGCCTTGATGGCCGCCGTGGGCACTGAGAGCAACTGGGTTGCGCCGAGCCGTTCGTGCTCGGCCTCCCATCCGAAGAAGTAGAAGAACTTGTTCTTGACGATGGGCCCTCCGACGGTTACGCCGAAAATGTTGTTGATGTTCTTCGGTTTGGCGCCCGTGTTGAAATAGTTGCGCGCCTGCACCGACGCGTTATCGTTCAGCAACCAGGCCGATCCATGCAGATCGTTCGTGCCGGACTTGGTGATCACCGTGATCGCGGCGCCGCCGGCCATGCCCTGCTCGGCGTCGAAATTGTTTGTTGAGACATTTACCGCCTCGATTGTTTCGGCGGGCGGTACATACGCCGCGTGATTCGGCAGCCACAGGAACACGCTGAGGGCGCCGTCGATGCGCGTGGCGTTGTTGTTGCGATTGACGCCGTTGACATTGGTTTCGAGCGCGCGGCCCGGTGCTGCCTGGATCGAATTCTGCAGGCGAGCCGGAGTCGCGCCCGGCACCAGGTTGATCAGCGATTGATAGTTGCGGTAACGCGGCAGCGGCAGATTCAGGACTTCCTTCGAACCGAGCTCGGTGTGAAGGTCGGCCTTGTCGGTCTGGAGCGTGACTTGGCCCGCTTCGACCAGTACCGTCTCAGTTACCTGCCCGATCTCAAGCTTGGCGTCTTCGCGGCGAACGGTGTTCACCGTGATCGGCAACCCTCTGCGCGTGACGGGCCGGAAACCGTTGGCCGTGATCGTGAGGTCGTAGGTGCCGGCCACCAGGCTCGAAAACGTATAACTGCCCACTTCGTTGGTCGTGGCGGTGAGTTCCTGCGCGGTTCCGGTGTTGCGCACCGAAATCGAAGCGCCTGGGACAACCGCGCCGCCGCTGTCAAGGACCGTACCGGTGAGTGAGCCGTAAAGCACCTGAGCCGCGGACGGAAGGACCGTCAGGCAGACGCAAAGAAAGAGTGCAAAGATCCGCGTCATCCCTTGTTACCTCAGAAACAGAATTCGGTTGAGTGTAGCAACCGTCGGCACCGGAGTCAAAGCGGGATATCATGCGGGATATCATGCACTCTATGGCAGCGGCGAGACTGTTGCAAGCTTTTCACGCCGGGACCGTCCTGGTGCTTGCCACAGCCCCCCCGGCGCGAGCACAGGACGCGGCGGCGAAGTCGAGCGAGGCCAGGCAGATGCTCGCCGAGCGGCGTTTTGATGAAGCAATCCGGCTTTATCGCGAACTCATCGCAGCCCAGCCTGCCAACCCGGGCTGGAAACTGAATCTCGGGGTCGCCCAACACATGGCCGAGCACGACCAGGAGGCTGTCGCCACGTTGGGTGAAGTGCTCCGCATCAAGCCTGATCATGGTCCGGCCCTGGTGATGTCCGGCGGCTCCTACATCCGCTTGGGCCAACCGGCGAGAGCGGTCGAACTGCTCGAACGCGCAACGCGCCTGATGCCCCATGATATGGAGGTGACTCGCGTGCTCGCCGACGCGGCCTCCATGTCTGGCCGCTTCGCCACGGCAGCCGCCGCGCTGCGAAAACTTGTCGCTTCAGGAGGAGATGCACCGGCATGGTCGCGGCTCGGCCGGACCTACGAAGCGCTAGCCGAAGACGCGTTCGAGAAGCTCGAGCAGCGTGCGCCGGGATCGGCGCATTGGCTGGCGCTGGTGGCGGAAACGCGAATGAAGCAGGGACGTTCGGGGGCCGCGCTGTCGCTGCTGCGGCAGGCGCTGGCCAGGTCGAATCGCCGGGCCTGGCGGGAACTCGCCGCCGCGATCTATGAACAGACGGGGCACTCGGATTGGTCGGCAACCGAGCGGAACGCCGCGGCGCGCATTCCCGCGCCTGTCTGCGCCGCTCCGAGCGCCGAATGCCAATTTAAGGCCAAGCGTTACGTCGCCGCGGCCGACGCGCCGGGTCAGACCGCGGAAGCCTTGTACTGGCGCGCGAAAGCTTACAACGAACTGGCGCGGGAGGCGTTCGAGCAATTGAGCAAGTTCCCGGACTCGGCCGATTGGCGCGCCTTTCTCGCGGGACTTCATCGCAATCGCGGCCAGTACGACGATTCGATCCAGGAGTGGCGCAACGCGCTGGCGATTCAGCCGGGCGACCCAGGCCTGGAGCGCGAGTTGGCTGGCACTCTGCTCGCGGCGCGGCGCTACGAGGAAGCAGAGGCCGCGGTTCGCGCGCTGGTCCTGAAGTCTCCCGGCGACGGCGAACTGCAGTGGATTCTCGGCGAGTCGCTGCTGGCGCAGCAGAAGCACGCCGACGCGCTGAAGCCGCTGTCGGAAGCCGGTCGCCTGGATCCGAAGCGGCTGGCGGCGCGGGCCTCCCTGGGCCGTGCGCTCCAGGCGACCGGCAACCATGCCGAGGCGATTCCGCATTTGCAGGCGGCGCTGGCGTCAGACCGCGACGGCGCCGTGCACTTTCAATTGAGCCGGTCGCTCGTGGCGGTCGGCCGCGGCACGGAAGCGACGGCGTTGGCGGAGAAGAGCCGGGAACTCCGGGTGGCGCGGGCCGCGGCGAGCGAAACCGCGATCACTCCTCCGTGATCGTGACGATCCGGTTGGTGGCGGCGCCGGTTACCCGCTGGCGCTTGCCGCCAAGCCAGGTGATCTCGATGTCGGCTTTTGGGCCCAGGCCGCCGAAGTGAACCGGCGAGAGACTGCTGGATGCGTAGCCCACCGAACTCGTCATGATGTTCGCCTGCCCGCCGATCCTTACCACCGCGCCGAGGCCGTCGCGATTCGACTTGCGCCCGGCGAGCCGTACGTCGAGCCATGCCCTGCCCTGCGGGCTGACATTGCGCCACAACTCCGCGGGTTCGCCCAGCGCCGAGACGACAACATCCGGAAGGCCGTCGCCGTCGAAGTCGGCGACCGCGCTTCCGCGATGCGCGGCCCTTACCCCGCTCATGCCGGAGTCGACGAGCCGGAACGTGCCGTCGCCTGCGTTGCGGAACACTGTGTTCGGCTGGCGGTAGGCATAGGGTTCGAAGCTCTCGACAATATCGTTCACGTGCGAGTTCGCGGTGAACAGGTCGCGCCAGCCGTCGTTGTCGAAATCGGCGAGCGAGACGCCCCAGCCCGAGTAAACTCGCGCGGCGGAGGCGAGCTTGGACGAGTGCGTCGCGTCGCGGAATTGCCCCTTCCCGAGGTTCACGAACAGCGGGAACGTTTCTCCGCTCAGCGCGGTGTGAATAAGATCGGGCAGGCCGTCGTTGTCTGCATCGCGGAAATCGGCGCCCATGCCGGAGATCGGCCGGCCCTCGTCCGGGAGCGCGACGCCAGCCGCGAGAGCGGATTGCTCGAACCGTTTGCCCGCCACGTTGCGGAACAGGAAGTTCTCCATCTTGTCGTTGGGCACGAAGGCGTCGATGAACCCGTCGCCGTCGTAGTCGGCCAAGGCGACGGACATTCCGCGTCCCGGGTGCGCGCTCAGACCCGCCGCGGCTGAGACGTCGGCGAACTTACCGCCGCCGAGATTCCGATAGAGCTGATTGGTCTCGGGCTGGAAGTAGCGGGGGTGGCAGTAGACGCGCAGGTTGGGCGAGGCGCCGCCGCAGAACCGGTCGAATGCCGGAGTCCAGCGGGCGTAGTTGACGGCAAATAGGTCGAGCAGTCCGTCGTTGTCGAAGTCGAGCCAGCCTCCGGCCACGGACCAATGCTGCGAGCCGATCCCGGCCGCGGCGGTCACGTCGGCAAACGTGCCGTCGCCGCGGTTGCGGTAGAGGAGGTTGCGCCGGACGCCGGCGACGAAGAGATCGGGATGGCCGTCGTTGTCGAAGTCGCCTGCCGCTGCGCCCATCGAGTATCCCGCGCCCGCTAGCCCTGAGCGGTCGGTGACGTCGGTGAATCGCCAGTTGCCGTCGTTGTGGAAAAGGCGATTGGAGAATCGCGGCGCGGTCTTCGAGAGGGTGGGTAGCTGAGCCCCGTTGGTGAAGTAGATGTCGGGGCGGCCGTCGGAATCGTAGTCGAAAACGGCGATGCCGCCGGGCATGGTTTCGACGAGGTGCTTGCGCGGTGTGGGGGGGGAGTGTTCGACCCGGAAGCTTACGCCTGCCTGTACGGCGATGTTCTGGAAGCGGATTGGTCCCTGAGCGGCCGCGATGTGGGCGGTGGCCACGAGCCAGAGAGCCATTCGCGCCATCGATCCATTGTAGAAGGCCTGGTCAAGCGACCCAGCGTGACACTTCCGCCCCTGCCGCGCACT
This sequence comes from Acidobacteriota bacterium, assembly GCA_016871155.1. Classification (GTDB taxonomy): domain Bacteria; phylum Acidobacteriota; class Terriglobia; order Bryobacterales; family Bryobacteraceae. Next base: position 6,686 of record VFZO01000208.1, read on the forward strand.
ATGAAAACGGATCCCGCTCGCTGGCTCCAGGAGCCGCAACGGTGGCTCTCTCGAGACTATTGGTGCAGCGACGGGAGGTGGCGCTGACCCAGAGGACTGTCTCTTGGACTTGACCGAGATTCCGGCCTATGGCCAGCAGGAGAACAGCGCCTTGCCGGAGATCGACGGGCATGTTGCCGGTTTTCGTTTCTGTGCCATGGTCCGAAGAAGCCATCAGCAGGCACTGGCCCGCCCTCGGAGTTGGGATTCTGATCAGCTCGCGCAACCCAGCGCCCTTGACACCGGGAGGCAGTTGCAATAGACTCCCTAAACTCCGAAAGGAGAGTTGCAGGACTCTATGCGCTTGATTGCGTTCGCTCTACTCGCTGCTTCCGCCGCCACGGTCTCGCTCCATGCCCAAACGATCTCCTCCTCGGTCCGGGGTACCGTAACCGACGCCTCCGGGGCCGTGGTGGCTGGCGCGCAAATCACGGTCGTCGACACACGTTCCAGTGCTCGCGTGCGCGCGGTCAGCTCAGACGCCAACGGCAACTTCGAGGTCCCCGACATGCAGCCGGGCGCCTACCAGATCAAAGCCGAACTAGCCGGCTTCAAGACTTTCGTCGCCGACAACATCATTATCGAAGGCCAGCAGATCCGGCGCGTGGACATCGCGCTGCAGCTTGGCGCGGTGGCTGACCAAGTCACGGTGGAAGCCGGGGCGGCGGTAATCAGCACCGACAGCGCGCAGATCACCAGCAGTCTGAAGCGCAACGTCTATGACCACACACCGATGGTGCGTAACTACTATCCGCACTCATTGCTGGTGACCTTGGCCGGTGTGGAAAGCTCGGCCAGCGGCTGGAACCTCCGCATCAACGGACAGCCCGCCGGGCAGGTGGCGCTCGGCATGGACGGCATCACCAACGACGGCACGGTGAACCTGATCAACCGGCTCGACTTCAGCGAGATCACCGTGACTGGCGTCAACAACACCGCCGACCAGTCCCGCGTGGCCAATTACAACATGGTGTCGAAGCGCGGTTCCAACGACATTCACGGCGAAGTCTGGTACACGCACTTCAACTCCGCGATGAATGCGCGCCAGTTCTTCGACCCGCGAAAGATTCCAGAGAAGGAGCACCGCGCCCAGGCCGTAATCTCCGGCCCCATTTTCCGCAACAAGACATTCTTCTACGGATCCTACTTCTACCAACGAATCCCCGCCGGTTTCTTCTATCAGCGCAACGTGCCCACTGGGCGCATGCGGGCAGGCGACTTCAGCCTCACCGGCGGCGCAATGAATGATCCCCTCAACCGGCAGCCGTTCCCCAACCGCCAGATTCCCGCCTCGCGTATCAACCCAACGTCGCTGCGCATTCAGAACCGTTACATCCCCGCGTCGAACCAGGGCTCGGCAGACCTGCCGGTGAACAACTACGGATTCCTGCACCCGTTCCCCAACGATCTTTTCGAAGCGCGCTACCCACAGATCCGCCTCGATCACCACTTCGGCTCCAAGAACCAGATCTTCGGCCGCTATATCCGCCGATACACTCCCTACGTGCTGGCGCGCTCGCTGCCTGAGTTCACCTGGACGCGCTACCGCTGGCACACTGGCTGGGTGGTTACCGACACGCACATCTTCTCGCCCAACGTGGTGAACACGTTCCGTTGGGGCTTGAAGTATGACTACGTCGACGATGGCCGCGAAACATCCGGTGTCAAGCCTATTCAGGCCGACCAGGCGATTCAGGAGATGGGCATCCAGGGCGTCAATCAACGCGGCTTCAAGGTGCAGGGCTCACCGCAAATCAACATCACCGGCCTGGCAAGCCTTGACGCGCCCGGAGGAGGCACGCCGCAGAAGGACTACCTGCATTCGTTCGCCGATTCCATCACGTGGTCAAAAGGCCGCCACATTCTCAAGTTCGGTGGCGAGTTGAAGAAGCAGTCCGCCTTTGCCGGCAACGTACCGGCGGCCACGTTCGGCGTGTTCACATTCAACGGAAGCCTGTCAGGCCAACCGCATGGCGACTTCCTGCTCGGTCTGCCCTTCTCGAGCGAACGCCTCGATCCGTTCACCAACCGCACTCGCTACGCCTACGAGTTCGGCGCCTTCGCCATGGACACGTTCAAGGTGAGCCAGAAGCTCACGCTCGACTACGGCCTGCGTTGGGACTGGTTCAGTTCGGCGCGCTTCAAGGATGGCCGCCAGTATGCGTTCGATGCGGCCAGCGGCAATCTCCTGGTGCCGCAGGATGCGCTGCAGGCGGTGCGGCCCAACTTTCCGCGTACGATCAGTGTCGCCGCCGGCAACGTCATCCCCAAGGCGGACCTTGCCAACTGGCGCCCGCGCCTCGGCGCTGCCTACCGCCTCAGCGACAAGTCCGTAATCCGCGGCGGATTCGGCACGTTCACCGAACAGATTGGCTACTTTGCGCGTGTGCAGGGCGGCGGGCCGTTCGAATTGTCGGAAACGTACTTCAACACCATCGAGAACGGAGCTCCACAGTTTGCGTTCCCCAACGCCTTCCCCTCGTCCATCGCCGCGGCGCGCGTTCCCGCCGTCAGCATCAGCGCATTCCCGAACAGGACCAACAACGGCACCATCTATCAGTACAACCTGAGCGTGGAACGGCAGGTGGGCGAAATCGGGCTGCGAGCTTCCTATATCGGATCGCGCAGCATCGGCCAGAACTTCGCGCTCAACATCAATAAACCGCGGCCCGGCCTGACTCCGTTTGCGGCGGACAGGCGGCCGTATCCCCAGTTCGTCAATGTGGTGATGGCACGCAGTTCCGGCCGGTCCGTCTACAACGGGCTGCAATTGGAGGCTCAGCGCAAGGCCGGGGCGTTTCTGTTCGACGTGCACTACACATACCAGTCGAACCTCTCCAACTTCCTCAACCTCGAGAACCCCTACAACACCAGCATGTGGAATCGCGAGGCGTTCGCCGCTCGCCACCGCGCCGTCACCACATTGCAGTACGAACTCCCGTTCGGCCGTGGCAAGCGATTCCTCAACTCGGGCTCACCCGCGCTTGACCAGGCATTCGGTGGATGGCGCGTGATCACCGTCAGCTTTTTCGCCTCCGGCCAGTTCTTCACACCGGTCTACGCAGGCGCCGATCCGTCCAATACAAACAGCTTCGGCGGTATTCCGGACCGCAACTGCGACGGCAATCTCCCGCGCGGCAGCCGCAGTGTTGCCAACTGGTTTGACGCCGCGTGCTTTGCCGTGCCCGCCGCCGGCCGCTTCGGCAATTCCGGCGTCAACGTGCTTGAGCGCCCCGGCCTGCACCTGCATCACCTGAGCTTGACCAAGAATTTCAAGATCACCGAACGGTTCAACGTCGAATACGTCTTGGCCGCGTCGAACATTTTCAACCATCCGACCTTCGCTCCGCCGCCGGCCAACATCTCGGCGCCACGCCCGGCTCAGATCACCAGCATCCTTTTCGGAGCGGACCAGTCCCTGGAAAAGACGCGCGCGCGGGAACTCGAGATGACCATCAAGGTTCGCTGGTAGGCGGCGGCCAGCGAAAAACTTACCGCCCGGCAGAAGCAATACTTCGATAGTGCCGGGCCACATCGCCCGCCCGCAGAGCACGGCTGTATACCGCCACCTCGTCCACCTTGCCTTCGAAACTCACGGCTCGATCCTGCTCGCATCCCCCGACGCAAAAACGCCCATCGCCAGCCGGTAGCGCCGCCTCACCGTTCATCTCCAACACGCCATTCAGGTACGCCGTAACCCGGCGCCCGGTGCGCACCAGCACCACGTGATTCCAGATCTTCGGTTCGATCGCCGATGGTCCCGTCATTCCGGCCGCCGTCAGCCTGCCCCCTTCGATCGCCAGCCGGTCGCTGCCCCGCCGCAATAACACGCCACCAACGGGACGCGCGTCCGCCGGAAGTCCGTTCCAAAACCACATCTCGGCTGACCAGTTCTCACGCAACGGCGCCAGCGCTGCAGCCAGCGCCTCAATCCGCCCTCCGGCCAAATGCACCGCGCGCCCCACCCGACCGGGCATGTAGAACGCCACGCCATCGGAGAAGCGTGCGTCTACTGTCCAATCGCTGAGCCGCCAGTACAGCTTCGGCCGGTCTGCCGCCACGGCGCGGGCATAGGGCGAGTTCGGCGGATCGGCTCCCGTGTTCGCCCGCCGGCGCCGGCCACCGGATACCTTTTCGAGCAGTCCCACCAGTGTCTCCACGATGCGCGGCTCGGCGTCCTCCACCAGCCCGGCAGTGCGCGCGGGCCACGTTGTGTACCCGCCCAGGCGATGCTGTTCAGGCGGCGGAATGTATCCCTCTGCCCCGTTGGCGAGCGAGATATTAAAGGTCGCGCCCAGCGGGCTCATCGCCTTCAGCTTCAAGCCCGTGATCGCGAACACCTCATTCGGAATCGCCGTGATGCCGAGTTCGCCGATCCGTACCGCCTGCAGTTTCAACTCGCGTACCGGGCTCGCGTCCAGCTCTATCTGCTCGCGCGCGTACACCTCCTGCTGATTGCCCGGCTTGCCGTCCCTGAATCCGGCCACCAGCTTGCGTGCCCACGCCAGGCACCGGTACGTGTTTGGACTCCTTTCTGGCGACAAGCACTTGCTGGCCGCGCGGGATCATCTTCGTGAGGGTTTGGCATCTGAGCATGCTGCTGGCCCCGGCATTGCTGGCCTCGTTCTACCTGACCTCGAACCTGATGGACAATCTGAGGTCGAGTGCCTACA
>VFZO01000209.1 GCA_016871155.1 Acidobacteriota bacterium
TCAGCCAACGCTATGAACGCGCTTCCACATTGGTAACCAGTAACCTACCATTTGCCGAATGGACCGAAGTGCTGGGATCGGAGCGGCTGACGGGGGCGTTGCTGGATCGGTTGACGCACCACGTGCACATCCTGGAGATGAATGGCGACAGCTACAGGCTGAAAAGCAGTCGAAAGAAGAAGGATCCGGGCGGCGAATAGGCCGCTCTCGCTCGGCCGACGATATGGTGGCGGCCTCCACTCCGCCCTAATCGCTCGGCCTCCGGCCTCGCAGAACTACGCTACAGCCGCCCCCATATCGTGAGATTTGTCCTCTTTACCTTCGCCCACAGTGGTCCCCTTTTGCTCCGCCATGGTGGGAAACTTTTGGTCCGCCCTTGACATAGTAGCCGCTCACCCACACCGATCGAATGCGTGGATCGAGGGCGCCCGCATACAGCGCCAGCAAGGCGCCTTCGCCCACTCCCGCCACGCCGACAGGAAGCGGCGGAGTGGCCAATCGTTCGAACAGGTCCACGGCGGCCAGCACCCGCTGCACTTCATAGCCGATCGGGTGGCGTCCCATTTCGAAGGCCTGCCGGTAAAGGAACTCGCGATGGGGTTGATTTGTGAACGTCACGGCGGGATTGCCGGACCACTCGTCCCGCCGGCTGATGAGCGCCGGAACGGCCACCAGCACTCCCGCCGCCGCCAGCCGCGCGGCAAACCGCGTCTGCTCCGGAACGCCTCCCGCCAGTCCCACGAACATCTCGGGCGTCCAGTCCGCATCGGGAATCACCACCGCCGCGGCGCGAATCCGGTCCGGTTTCAACAGCAGCCCTTCGGCGGTGAGTCCGTCCAGCGCCTGCCAACGGACCGCGTGAACGGTGAACCCCTTCCCGGTCGCGACGGCGGAGGAACTGCCGAGCGATTCCAACATCTCGAACCGGTAGTGTCGAGGCCGTCCGGCCGGCAAACGAGGGTCCACCGCGCCGATCATCGTTGCCAGGCGCGCCCGGTTGCCGGCGGTGCTCGCCTCGTAGGCTTTCGCGTTTGCGAAATCGCGGCGCCATTTTCGTTCCCGTGTCTGCCTCGCGGACGCCGTGGCGCGGTCGCAGTAGCGATGGATCCCATCCACCATCGCTTCGTCGAGCGGTTGCGCGATCGTCAGCGGCGACGTGCCAGGCAACACCGAATCGCCCGCGCGGAGCGCCAACGCCATCGTCAACAGAATCGAAATTGGCCTCATACCGCTGCTCTCGGCCGTTCTCTCGCCGAGTTGTCCATGGCCCGATGAATTGCCCACTGCGACACCACGAGGGCCGCCAGCAGCAAGGCGCATAACTGGTACGGGGCGCGCGTGCCATAGAGAGAGCCAATGATGCCGCCGCCCAGCGCGCCTGCTCCTCCGCCGATGGCCAGACTTGCTTCGTGCATCCCGCTGGCGGCGCCGCGACGGTTCGCGCCGAAGGCTTCCGTGCTGTAGTAGATCCCCGCGAAGTAGTTGTAGCCGATCATGGGCGATGTCAACATCAGACCCAACGCCAGAAGCGGCGCCGCGCCGGCGAAGCCGAGCAAAGCCAAGCCCGCTATCGCCGCGGCTTGAGCAACCACCGCCGGCCAAATGCGGTAGTGCCAAAACGGCGAACGGTACAGCACGAAATAGGAAATGAGCACGGTGATCCGGCCCAGCGCCAGCATGGCGCCGTGGACGGGCGGACTGATTCCGGACTCGTGCGCCAGTAACGGAAACAGGTGCGTCACCAGACTGAACGCCAGCGCTCCGGCTCCGTTCGCAATCCAGGCCATGTAGGCGAACGCGCGCGCCTCCGGCCTGGGTCCAGGGCTCGGCGGCCCACCCGCCTCTGTCGCGACAGTTGCCGGCGCCGGCGGCTCAGGCTTCCAGACCAGCAGCAGCGCCACCACCGCGGCCATCGGGATCGTCACCGCCAGCAGGGGCAATTCCGGACGCAGTAAGTACAGCCATCCCGCCCCCATCTGGCCCAGCAATACTCCGGCGTTCCACGAAACGCAGAATCGAAAGAGCCGGCGGCTCGAGTCTCTGCCGTCCGCCGTCAGCCATGCGATCAACGGAGGAAAGACGAGCGCGACCGCGATGCCACAGCCGATCGCCAGAAACGGGAAGATCGACGCCGATCGCCAAACCGCCGCGGCGGCCAGAGCCAGAATTGTGGCCACGGAGCCGCACAGGATCACCCGCCTCCGTCCGAACCGGTCTGATACCATCCCGGCGACCGGTCCGCTCAAAGCGTAACTCAGCGAACCGCAGGCCCCGAACACTCCCAGTTGCCATTGCGAGGCGCCTGTCTCGGCCAGCCATCGGGAGAGCGAGAACAGGAACGTGAAATAGGCGAGGTCCGTCGCGAACGACGTGTAATAAATGATGCGGGTTCGGGAGAGCAGCGGCGTCCGCGCCTCGCCAGGCGCTGGCTCAGGCATGTATTCATGATTTTAACTGCTGGTCCAGCGGTCAACGCGAACCGGACGCACTGTTGGTCAGCCAGGCGAGGTTGAACCTGGCGAAGGTGATCTTCTCGTAAGTGTGTTTTACGCCGCGCTCATAAAGACAGCCGATCGCTCCATCCTGCAGGGCGGCTAGATCGGAATAGGCCGATGGCCCCTCGTTCAGCAGCTTCGACACGGGCCAGGTTCCGGCATCGTCGTGACTGAGCCGGATCGTGAGGTTCTCGCGCCGCGTGCTGGCCGGATTGGCGAACAGAATCGGCACTCTCTTCGGATCTCCAGGTTCCGCCAGCCGCACGATGCTGGCCTGGCAGACTGGATCGATCAGGTTGGCGTCCCCGGCGGCGGGAGACCACGTGCTGCCGCCGTCTTTGCTCCAAGCGACTGTCCGGGCCTTGCGATCCGACACTCACAGGTTCATATAGAGGGAGCCGTCGGATGTTTCGATCACCATGGCCTCGCTTCCCTCCAAGCTGCCGGACGGCGCCGTGATCACGCGCCCGGCGTGCCAGGTCAGGCCATTGTCATCGCTATCTACCACGCCAGTTCGGTATCTGTAGTCGATCACCTCGTTCGGTCCGCCCGCCGAGGAGGGATAAAGATGGTATGAATTGAGCCAAACCGGCACCAGAAAACGGCCTCTGCTGGTTTGGATCGCGTGTCCCGGTCCGGTGGCCAGGCGCGTCGCAAGGAAGGAGAGTCCGTCCGACTTGTGTCCCGCCCCGGTTTTCGAGACATCTTGCTCGAGTTGGACACGAAATCCGTCGAACGCCGCCGTGATCTCCTTCGGATGATAGAAGTGAGAGCCATCGTCGGTGCTCCGGGTGTGAAACACCTGGCGATTGCGCGGGTGAAGAGCAAATGAACGGCCCCGGTCTCACATTCCACCAGGGGTGCCGGATTTCCGATGGCTATCCGGGCGGTTCCACCTTCCTCGTGGACAATCTGAAGAGGTCCCCAGGTTCGCCCGTTGTCGAAACTCCGTTTCAGCACCAAGTCGATGTCACCGTGGTCAGCCGCGCTACCCTTCCGGGCTTCGCAGAAAGCCAGGATGGTTCCGCGCTTGGAGACTACCATCGCGGGGATGCGAAAGGTGTGGTAACCCGCTTCGCCTTCGGTGAACACGTCGCTCTGGGTCAGCTCGGCCCCTTCGGCGCCCAGCGCCGAAGGTTGCAGCCCACAGGCGGCAATCCACACCACGGCGGCCCATACGACGGCTTGTCCCATTCGCCGGCTCGCGCCGCGAGATTCGCTTTCCGCGGGGCACGGGCGGCCGTTGGCGGCGCTGAGAGCACTTGGCATCGGATCATTGTAATTGTAATTCACGGCATAGCCTTTCGAAATCCCCACCGGCCAGGTCGCACGACCCTTCCCCTGCCGGCGGCCGTGCCCGCATCAGAACACGAGCTGCAGCACGAACTCCGAGGTGCTCGGGCCGGCGGCGTTGGTCTTCTGTCGGCGGCGCGGCTGCTTGTGATTCGGTGGCCGGTAGATGTATGCTTTCCGGGTCTGGGTTGCAAAGAAGACGGACCATTCCCGTACCCGTCAACGGAGATCGTGCTGTGAACGAACTGATTCCTCGCAATTGAATCCAGACCGCAGTTGCATCTGCCCACCTGAGGGCGATCGCGGCGGCTGGCAACCTTGTCGCCCACGTCCGCGAGGACGATATCGCCGTCACCATCGAGACCATCCGGAAGAAGAATATCGTCAATCAGCTCCAGGTTTGGTGACACTAAATGGAGTCGGGAGAGAGTCATGATTCGTTTGATCATTGGAGTTCTTGCTAGCGGCACATTGTCCCTGGCGCAGGTCAACACCGCCTCGATCGTCGGCGACGTCATGGATCAGACGGGGGCATCGATTGCCAACGTGACGGTGACCATCACCAACCTGGCGAACAGCCTGCGACGCTCGGCGGTCACTACCTCGGCCGGAAACTACGAACTCTCGCTTCTACCGGCTGGCGAGTACCGGCTGGAGGCTTCAGGCCCAGGGTTCAAGGGCGTAGTCAGGTCCGGTATTATCCTCGACACCGGTCAGCGGGCGAAGATGGACATCACGCTCGAAGTGGGATCGGTGACCGAGCGGGTCGAGGTGACGGACTCAGTTCCCCTGGTCAACACCCAGAGTGTCACGGGAGGCGTGGCTATCAAGAACCAGCAGGTGCTGGAAATGCCATTGAACGGCCGCAACTTCTCCCAGTTGATCCAACTTGAGCCGGGCGTTGTGATGACCGGGGGCGGCATTTTCTTCAATGGCCTAACGCGTGATGGGGTGAACATCACAGTGGACGGCACGGATGCATCCAATCCGGATCGGCCGTCGACGCAGAACTTCGGCGGACGAAGCCAGATGAATATCCTAAGTATCGAGTTCATTGAGGAGTTCCGAACCAGCGCCGGCGTTTTCTCCGCCGAACTCGGCCGCGCTGCCTCGGGCGGCGTGAACGTGATCACGAAGTCGGGTACGAACGAATTCCACGGATCGATCTTCGAGTTTTTCCGGAACGAGAAGCTCGATGCCCGCAACTTCTTTGCGGTCCGAAAGGACCCGCTGAAAGTCAACCAGTTCGGCGCCGCCGTCGGAGGGCCGATCCTACGGGACAAGCTATTTTTCTTTGGCGGCTGGGAGGGATCCCGGGTTCGAAGGGGGCTTCAGGTTTCGGGTGACGTTCCGACGCAGGCGCTCCGCGATCGGATGCTCGCCTCAATCCCTGCTTATAAGGACATCCTGGACCTTACGCCGCTGCCCAATGTGCCGGGCGTGGGGACCGCGGATATCGGCTTCCACCGGAGAAGCGACCTTTTTAGAAACTGGGAAGACGGCCTGACACTGCGGCTCGACTATCGTTTGGGGAACAAGGATTCGTTCTTCGCCCGCTACTCGTTCCTCGATTCCGACGCGCGCCAGCCGAATCTTCAGCCGAAGAATGGAACGGTGTTTCCGGCGCAGGACCAGAGCGGAACCGCGTCGTGGTCGCGGATTTTTGGCAGTAGCATGTTGAACGAACTTCGAGTTGGCTGGAACAAGCAGGACCTTCCGCGAGCGGAGGAAGCGTGGTTCGGGAATCACCAGAAGATCGGCAACTTCGGGGGCGTCCTGCCGACCGTGAAACAGGAGGTTCTGCAGGCAAACGGCGGCAGTGTGACCGTGCTGTACAACTTCAGCCTGACGAGGTCGCGACACTCCCTCAAGTTCGGCTTCGAGAACCGGCGGTTCCACTATGGCCGAACGAACTACGAGAACCCGGCGTATCAATACGACACCGTCGAAGAAATAGTCCGCCCTTGACAGGGAACCGGGACTTTCGGCGGCCGTGCCGACCGGATCGCCTCAGGCAAGGTTTCCAACCCCTCGACTACTAACTGGTTCGACCCTTCGGCGTTCGTTATCCCAACGTGCGGCCCTCGCGACCCCAACTATCCGAGCGTCTCCTGTATGCCGATCGGAGGCTATGGTAGCTCCGGGCGCAATATCTTGAATGGGCCATAGTTGAACGCCACCCGGAACGAAGGAGTCAACGATTTCCTATCCATCTTTAAGAGCTTCCCCGTTTGGCGCGAAAGAGCGAACCTCCGGATGTTCGCCTACCTCTGGAATCCGTTCAACCAGTACTATCCGGTCTTGAACACCAATCTTTCAGACGCTCAAAATGTAGGGAAAGTAACATTCGCGCGACGCCGGACGGTTCAACTTGGCGCAAAGCTCATGTTCTGAGTTTGGTGTCCCTTCGTCTGCCCTGTGACGCAGTAATGCGGCGCCCGAGTCGTCAAGCCAGAGCAGGAACGATCACGTTACCGTGGACATCGGTGAGGCGATACTGCCGGCCCTGGAACGGATAGGTCAGCCGGGTGTGATCGAGGCCCAACTGATGGAGAATCGTGGCCTGCAGATCGTGCACGTGGTACGGTTGGTCCACCACGTGGTAGCCGAAGTCATCGGTGCGGCCGAGCGTCTGCCCGCCTCGAACTCCCGCGCCGGCCATCATCATGGAAAATGCTTCGGAGTGGTGATCGCGGCCCTCCTTGCCGGGAGTGTTCCCGCGCCGGACCTCGAACATGGGAGTGCGCCCGAATTCGCCGCCCCAAATCACCAGGGTGGAGTCGAGCAGGCCGCGCCGCTCTAGGTCGTGAATCAGGGCCGCGGCGGGCTGATCGGTGATGGCGCAGTGGCGATTCAGATTCTTGTGGAGATCGTTGTGATCGTCCCAGGAGGAGTGATACATCTGAACGAAACGCACGCCGCGCTCTACCATGCGCCGCGCCAGCAGACAATTGGACCCGAACGTATGCGTGGGCTCCTTGCCGATGCCATACATCTCGAGAGTCTTCGCGGACTCGCGCGAAAAATCCAACAGATCCGGAGCTGCCGTCTGCATCCGGAAAGCGAGTTCGTACGCCGCCACGCGTGAGGCGATTTCGGAATCGCCGGTGATCCGGGCGCGTTCGCCGTTCAGCCCGCGAATCAGATCGAGCCGGCCGCGCTGCATTTCGGCACTCACGCCCTCGGGATTCGAAAGATGCAACACGGCGTCGCCCTGATTGCGGAAACTGACGCCCCGGAAATGCGACGGCATGAATCCGTTGGACCAGTTCGCGGCTCCTCCACACACGCCCTTGCCTTGGCTGGTGGAGAGCATCACCACGTATCCCGGCAAATCGCGGCACTCCGAGCCCAGCCCGTACAAGACCCACGAGCCGATCGAGGGGCGTCCGGCCAGGATGCTGCCCGTGTTCATGAGGAACTGCGCCGGCGTGTGGTTGGCGTTGTCCGTGCGAAAGGACCGGATGACGCACAATTTGTCGGCGCAGGTTCCCAGGTTCGGCAACAGTTCCGAAAATTCGAGTCCGCTCTTGCCGTAGCGCTGAAACTCGCGAGGGCTCGCCATCACTCGCGCCGAGCCGCGGATCAAGTCGTCTTTGAGGTCCTTGATCATCGACTGCGGCATCGGCTCGCCGTGATACTTGCGCATGAGCGGCTTGGGATCCAGCAGATCGAGTTGGCTGGGCGCGCCCGACATGAAGAGGAAGATCACGCTCTTGGCCCTTGCCTTGGCGTGCGGGCGGCGCACGAGCAGAGGATCGGCTGCCGAATCCTGTGCGAGAAGCCGGTTCAGGGCGATGGCGCCGAGGCCAGCGGCCGTGCGGCGGAAGAAGTCGCGCCGTTCGATGTACTGAGCAACGTGCATGCCGGTTACTCTCGCGTGAAGAATTCGTCGGTGTTCATCAGACCGCTGGCCAACATGGACCACGCAGCGCCCACGGAGTTCTTGATCCCGTCGATATAGGCAGGGGCCAGCGCCGCCGCGCTCGCCGGCAAGCCCGCCAGCCGCGCGGTCTCCCGTTCGAGGTAGCTCGACGTACGGTCGATCTCCCCCACCGAAGGAGGGCGAGCAAAGCAGAGGCGGAAGGCGAGGTCGAGGCGAGCGCTGGTCACCGGCGGCGACTCGATCAGGACGCGGCGGGCCAGCGCGCGCGCCGCTTCCACGAACACCGGGTCATTAAGCAACGTGAGGGCCTGCAGTGGCGAGTTCGAGCGTTCGCGGCGCGCGCACATCAGGTTAGGATCGGGCGCATCGAAGGCGAGCAACTGCGGATAAGGAGCGGTGCGCTGCATCTTGGTATAGAGACCCCGGCGATACCGGTCCGGACCGGTGGACTCCACCCAATCCGCATACAGAGACTCGCTGGTGACGCCCGCCGGCTGCGGTGGGAGGACACTCGGACCGCCGATCGCGGGATTCAGCAGTCCGCTGACAAACAACGCCGCGTCGCGAACGGATTCCGCGGAGATCCGGAACCGGGCTTGACGCGCCAGCAGGGAGTTGGTGGGGTCGGCTGTGTCGAGTTCCATGCGCCGCGCCGAAGCCTGCCGGTAAGCCGACGACCGGACCACGGTGCGCAGCAGCCGCTTGAATCCCCAACGCCCCTCGCGGAAATCCATCGCCAGCCAGTCGAGCAATTCGGGATGCGACGGCCGCGCGCCTTGGGTTCCGAAGTCATCGGGCGTGGCCACGATGCCGCGGCCGAACAGGTCCTGCCAGACCCGGTTCACCACCACGCGCGCGGTCAACGGATTTTCGGCGGCGAGCAGCCATTGGGCCAGCGCGAGCCGGTTGCGCTTGGTATCCGATGGCAGAGGTGGAAGGGCCGAGGGCGTGTTCTCTTCCACGGCGACCCCGCGGCTTCGGAAGTCGCCGCGAAGATGGATGAAGTTGTCGCGGCGGCGATGGGCCCGTTCCACGATCGACGGCGCTTGCGTCATCGGCGGGTATTCCTTGTTGAGGGCAACAAGCTTCTTCGACACTTCGGCCAAGCCAAGGCGCTTCCATGTCTCGGGGTCCACCACCGAACCGCGGCCCAGGAACATCTCCTGCATGTGATCCCGTTGACGCTTGGTGCGGTCATCGCGCGGCAGGTACAAGACGGAGACTCCTTCGAGTTGTCCGCCGCCGTAGCCCTGCTCCCACTGCAAGCCGAGCAGTTCGAGTTGCCGGTCCCACACGTGATCTTTGCCAGGGTTGTCCGCGGCCCAACGGACCTTGTCTTCCCACGTCTGCTGTAGCCGTGCGATGCCGGCGGCCACTGGCCCCAGCAGCTCGGCGCGCTTCTTCTCATACTCGGGTCTCCGCCGGAGCCAGTCGCCGGATTCTCCGGGCAGAGGCGCGTCGAGGTTCACCTCGTCGGCATTGTTGAAGAACGCGTAGAGCTGATAGTAGTCGCGCTGGGAGATGGGATCGTATTTGTGGTTGTGGCAACGCGTACAACCGACGGTCAGCCCGAGCCAGGCCAGGCCCACCGAGTTGGTGCGGTCCACCACCTGCTCGACTCGCTCCGCCTCGATGTCTGCGCCGCCTTCGCGGTTCGACAACGTGTTGCGGAAGAATCCGAGTCCGGCGCGATGCTCCACCGTGGCGCCCGGTATCAGGTCACCCGCGATCTGCCGCATGGTGAATTCGTCGAAGGGCATGTCGCGGTTGAATGCGTCGATGAGCCAGTGCCGGTAGCGCCAGGCGTAAGGGCGGGGGAAGTCGCTCTCGTTGCCTTCAGTGTCGGCGTAGCGCGACAGGTCCAGCCAACTGCGGGCCCACTTCTCGCCGAAGTGGGGAGATCGCAGCAGCTCCTCCACCAAGTTCTCGTAGCGATTCGGATCGCGATCGGCGAGGTAACGCTCCACCACGCCGGCGCCCGGCGGAAGGCCGATGAGGTCGAGGTGCAAACGGCGCACCAGTGTTGCCGGATCGGCTTCGGGCGACGGCTCGATACCGCGATCTTCGAGTTTCCTCAGCACGAACGCGTCGATCGGACTGCGGAGCCATCCGGTTTTCCTTACTTGGGGCGCCTCCGGGCGCCTGGGCGCGACGAAGGACCAGTGCGCGGGTTTGGCGGACTGCTTAGTTCGCGCGGCGGCGGTCCAAGCGGCGCCGCTAACGATCCACTCTTTCACAGCGGCGATCTGAGTGGGCGTCAGCCGTGGACCGGCCGGCGGCATGGCGAGCTTCGGATCGAGTCCGGCGATGAGTCTGTAGAGGCGGCTTTGCGCCGGGTTACCCGGCGTGACTACCGGACCCGAGTATCCGCCTTTCGTCACGGCCTCGGGACCGTCCAAACGGAGTCCGCTCGACTGTACCGCCGGGCCGTGGCACGCATGGCAGCGCTTCTCAAACACCGGCAGAACATCGCGCGCGAAGTCGGCCCCAAGGAAGCTCCGCGCGGATAGCGTCAGCAGAATGAGCCTGCTTGCGCGGATTTGCGAGTTCGAAGGCACTATCGACATTTCTCCTCTGAGTTCATCCCATCGCCGAACTGCGCAGACCAGTTCACTTGCTCTCCTCGAGGCGGCCCGCGATCAGAATATCAGCCTCAGAATATCAGCCTCAGCTTCATTCCACGCGGCGGTTGGCCGCGATCGGTAATGCGGA
This sequence comes from Acidobacteriota bacterium, assembly GCA_016871155.1. Classification (GTDB taxonomy): domain Bacteria; phylum Acidobacteriota; class Terriglobia; order Bryobacterales; family Bryobacteraceae. The sequence goes on from VFZO01000209.1 coordinate 10,387, forward strand.
ACATCTTCGACAGGTTCGCTGGCGGCGGGGACTCGATAATTCCGCGCTAACAGTAAGCGATCGCCTCGGCGATCTCACCGAGATGACGGCCGTTCCAGGTGACATCGGCCAGAACCGGCAGAGAATGCGTGGAGAACACGGCCGGGAAGCTCACCTCCAGATCGCACTGCCAGACCGCCTTTGCGGGAACAACTGACTCGGCGCGATCGGGCGCGATCATGACGCCGACCACGCAGCGGAACTCCAGACGGCAGGCTCGCGGGACCGCCTCATGATTCGTCACATTCACCGCGAATCGGGCGCGGCTCCCCGGGCGCACACGCACTTTGTAGGGATAAAACTCGATCCACTGCCGGTCCATTCCGATACTTGTTTCCGGCCGGCCGATGATCGCTTCGAAGCAACCTTGCCACTCGTCCATCCATACCCGCCAGCGTTCCACCGCCGCGCGATCGCACACCACCGCGCCCCCGTGGCCGGTGAGCAGAAAGTCAGGCGAGTGCGCCAAAATCTGGCGCGGCATGGCGCTGTAGCTCGAAACCGGAGTCCGGTTCTTCGGGATGAAGGAGTAGATGAAATCTCGCTTCTCGCGAAAACTGACATCGGAGATGTTGTCACCCACCGAAAGAAACATCTTGCCGTCGGCCTCGAATCGGATCAGGTTATGGTAGAGCGTCTGCCCGGGCTGCTGTTCGATGTGAAACCGGAATCCACTCCACTCAAACGCTTCGCCGCGATTCACGGTTGCGTCGACGGGGATCGCTCGCTCCAGCGTGCAGGGCATCTCGAAGCGTTCCGGGTGCTCCAGGATGTCGCGCAGTTCCGGCGAGCAGGCAACTCTCGTTCCGTAACGCGCGCGCAAGGCGGCATATCCGGCCAGGTGATCGTCATGGTAGTGCGTCGGCAGGAACCACTCGACGCGCTCGACGCCCAATTCGCGTTGGAGGTATGGCGTTAGGTTGTCGATG
>VFZO01000210.1 GCA_016871155.1 Acidobacteriota bacterium
CGCCTCCTCCGCCTCGCGTTTGGCATCGTCCCGCTTGCCCGCGCTGAGCAGCGCCGCCGCCAGGTTCAGCCGGGCAAGCGAACTATTCGGCTCCTGCGTCGCAGCGTCCGAAAACCACGCGACCGCGGCTTCAAACTTCTTCTCCTTCAGGAATTGCAGGCCGACGACACCTCCGAAAGCTGGATCGCGGTGGCCCTCCCGTATCGCTTCGTTGAGCAGACGAATGCCCTCGCGGTAGCGCTTCAAACTGTTTCGCTGGGCGATGTAAGCCATGGCGAGATTCCGGGTTGCCAGGTTCGCGGGAGGCTCACGCCAGGCGCGCAGCAGCTCGCCTCGGTCGATGAAGCGCGCTTCGCGAGAGCGTAGGCGAATCCAGTGGTCGGTAAAGGCCGCATGCCCGCCATCGTAGGCGCGGGTGCGAGGCATGTGGCACTTGGCGCAATCGTCGCCCGCGTTCGCGCGATGGTCCTGGACCGAATGGCACTGCAGGCAGCGGTCCCGGTAGAATGCGACGCGCTCTTTTTCCGGCGGCTGGGAATGCGGATCGTGACAAGACGCGCACCAGAGCTTGCCGTTCGATTCGGTGGCGCAGCGCGACGACGCCAATTGCTCGGAATGGCTGACGACCTTCAGCACCGTGTCCGCCGAATTCTTCTTCGACACGTAGACGCTAAAGACCTCTTCCAGTTGCATGCCGGGCTTGAAAGCGTCGAAGCTCCGGCCCGGATTCGGGATGCGCGCTTCGCCGGAAAGATGACACGATTCGCAGACGCTGTCGCGCTTGGCCCGCTCCAGTTTCGCCGGATTCACGATGTTTCCCCGGCGGCCGTCCCGCAGATGTTCGGAGGCGTCTCCGTGACAGCGGGCGCAGCCGATGGAGGGTTCGTCGATGGACGCGTACCGGTTGTGGCTGCCGGCCACGGGACTCACCCGGCCGGCGTGGCAGGTGAGGCATTCCATCGTAATGGGCCGGTAGAAGTCCGCGCGATCGTCCAGGTGGTAACCCGGCGACATGTCCCAAAACAGCCGCGCGGCGTACCAGCTTATGGGCGTTTGGAAGAGGGAGTCGCCCACCTGATGCACGTAGCTCTTTCCTTCGTTTCCTGAGCCGATGGCCCAGGCCGGCTCATACACGGAGCGCATCTTCAGCCCCTCGACGAACTGCAGCAGCTTGCCTTCGCGCCACTCCACTCCGAAGCGCCGGGCGGAGATGTCGTGCCACCATTGGCGGCCGGTTTGGGACTCCGCTTTCGGCTTGGTCATGCTGCGGCCCATGCCCGTGCGCGCGTAGCCGGCCACCAGGGAGGCGTGGCACGGAGCGCACCGTTCCTCCGCCATGACGGCGATTGGCATTAGCAGCAGAGCGAGACGCATGCTTACAATGCATTAGAGCAAAGTTGCGGGCAGGCGTCCGGATGGCGCCGGTTCAGTCAATTATGGTATTCTCTATCGAGAAAGAGGAGATTGAGTTTTGCTGCAAGATCCAGGCTTGGCCACGCGTCAGGATGTCGAAGCGATCTTCGACCGGACGGTCCACGAGGACATCGAGAAATTCCGGGCCGCCGCACAGGAATACATGGCCGGAAAGTTGACTGACGACGAGTTCCGCGGGCATCGCTTGCGCCGGGGCGTATATTCCCAGCGCCAATTGGGCGTCCACATGATCCGGACGAAGATTCCAGGTGGAATCCTGACAGCGGACCAGATGGACGTTTTGGCCGATGTGGCCCAGGAATTTGCGGCCGATAAGGGTCACCTGACCACCCGGCAGAACATGCAGTACCACTTCATCCCGCTGGCGCGCGTTCCGGATCTGCTCCATAAGCTCGCCGACGCGCGGCTGACCACGCGGGAGGCCTGCTACAACACGGTCCGCAACGTCACCGCCAGCCCGCTGGCCGGACTTCTGGCCGGTGAAGTTTTCGACGTCCAACCGTACGTCCGCGCGGTTTCGTTGGCGTTTTTGCACAACGAATTGACCGACAACCTGCCCCGTAAATTCAAGATCGCGTTCTTCGGCGGCGGACAACAGGACGACATGGCGCTGGGCATTCACGATGCAGGTCTGACGGCCATGATCCGCGACGGCGTGAAAGGGTTCCGTGTGGTGATCGGCGGGGGCCTGGGCCCGATGCCGAACGAGGCCGCGCTGCTCGACGAGTTCCTGCCCGAAGACAAGCTAGTGGCCCGCCTGGAAGCGGTGATCCGGCTCTTCGGCCAGCACGGCAATCGCAAGAACAAGAACAAGGCGCGCCTGAAGTTTGTGCTTCGCGAGCGCGGCTTTGAATGGGTGAAAGAGACCATCGAAGCGAACTACGCCGATATTCTGGCCAACGGCGGCACGAAGACGCCCACAATTTTCCCGGAGGGTTTCGGCGGCCACCGGAGCGTGGATCCGCCCTTGGGCGATGGCGCCCTGCTGCCCGTGCTGGGCGCGACGGCCGTGGATCCGGAGTTCGACCGGTTCCTGGAGTCGAACGTTCGCGAGCAACGGCAAACCGGCTATGCGATCATCACCGTGCGCGTGCCGCAAGGCAATATGTCGACGGCGCAGATGCGCGGGATCGCCAACATAGCCCGGAACGCCGGCGATTCGATGGTTCGAGTCGATATCGACCAGAATCTCCACCTGGCTTACATCCCGCTTGGCAACCTGCGCCGAGTCTTCGCCGGGTTGAAGATGATCGGTCTGCAGGAGGGCGGCGCGCGAGAGATCTCCGATACCGTGTCCTGCCCCGGCGGCTATTCCTGCAATCTGGCGCTGACGAAGTCGATGAATCTGGCGGCGGCGATCGCCGAGGCGGTGAAAGACTACTCCGACCGCCGTGTGCGCGATCTGTCGGTGAAGATCTCCGGCTGCCCGAACTCGTGCGGACAGCACTGGATCGGCAGCCTGGGCTTCTATGGAAATTCCCGCAAGGTGCAGGGCAAGGAAGTGCCGTACTACATGATGCACCTGGGCGGCGGCGTCGATCGCGACGGCATGCTGCGCTACGGTTTGGCGGTGTCGAGCATTCCAGCGAAACTGGCGCCCACGGCCGCGCGGCGCATTCTCGATCACTTCATAGCGAATCGCGAGGACGGCGAGTCGTTCCGCGAGTACGTGCTGCGGCACAAGATTCCATTCTTCAAACAGATGGTGGAAGATCTGGCCAAACCCGCGGTTTACGATCCCGAGTGGTTCATGGATTGGGGCGATAGCGACGCCTTCAGTCTGCAGCTTGGCCGCGGTGAGTGCGCATCGTAAGCGATTCGCGATATTATGGGATTGGAAGGCGATTCCATTCCCGGGCGGGAGTAACTCAATGGTAGAGTCACAGCCTTCCAAGCTGTTGGTTGCGGGTTCGATCCCCGTCTCCCGCTCCATCATTCTAAAGGACTTGCTGGCCGGCCTCATTTACTCCCCTTACTCCGCGTAGCGGGAAAAGGGTTGCGCAGTGCGCTGGACCGGTGCGCTAGCCTAAGAGAGATTTTTTCCGGGAACCATCGCATCTGGAGATCTTGCCGGTCAAGGTGCGCTTTGGTGCTGACGACGGCATCGCTCGAGGCCGCCGGATTTGAGGGCGTGACCGCCGCAAGCGGGATTCGATTCCAGCATCGAAAGAGCGCAACCTCCCGCAAACACCTGATCGAGTCCGTATCCGGCGGCGTTGCGATGCTTGACTATGACGGCGATGGCCGCCTGGACCTCTACTTCGTCAACGGCGCCGTGGCCGACAAAGTACTCGACGGGTAAAAGGCCGCCCGTTTCGGCGTCGACAGTCCGCAGGAGGAGAGAGGCGGCGGGATGGTGGACGGTAGATACGCGTCCGCCAGCAATTCACAACGAGCGGCCTTGCTCTGGTGGGTTGACGTTTCCGCGCCTCCCCCTATACGCCACGCGGAGCGTCCGCCGTGCCAAACCAATTCTTCCAATTCTCCCTCGCCCCAGGGCTTGCCCTTGCCGTTCGCTATTCGGAATAGCCTTCGCGGTCGAATGCCTGCCGCCTTCAACCAATCGGTCAACGTGCTGCGGACCCAGCCGGGCGCTGAGCCCTTCGAATAGAGCCACCGTTGCCGGGGAGAGATCGACTCCGGGAAGCTGATTTCGCGACAGCTACCGCCGGGCGGTAGAATCGAGCTTTCAAACGTTGCTCAGACCGAGCCACAAGGAGTATTCGCGTGTCGAACAATCACCCTTTGCAGTCGAACCCACTCATCGCCCGGCGTGAAATCGTGGGAACAACCGGTATGGCCGCTTTGACGGGTTTGGCCAGCAGCGTCGCAGGTGCAGGCTCACAGGCGCCGCAAAAACGTCCTCGGCTCGCCTGTTGCATCACCTTCTGGGGTGCTCCCGGATCCCATGCGGACTGGATCCTTTGCAAGCTGATGGACGGCTATTGGTGGCAGGGCGCCCATACTCCCTCCGGAGTGGATATTGTCTCCGTCTACATTCATCAGCTTGACACCAGCGTGCTGGGTCAGAAAGTGTGCAGAGCGAAGAACATACCTATCTACAAGACGGTGGGAGAGGCCGTTACGCTGGGCGGGAAGGAACTCGCGGTAGATGGTGTTGTCATTGTCGGAGAACACGGCGATTATCCAACCGATCTTAAGGGCCATTGGCTCTTGCCGCGCTGGTGGATGTATCAGCAGGTCATCCGGGTTTTCGAGCAAAGCAAACGCTCGGTGCCCGTCTTTAACGACAAGCACCTCTCATACAATTGGGACGACGCCAAGTGGATGTTTGACAAGTCCCGTGAATTGAACTTTCCTCTCACCGGCGGTTCCTCGATCCCGGTCTACTTCCGCAAGCCCGAGATTGAGCTCGCTATCGATACACCAATCCGGAACTCGATCGTCCTTGGGGGTGCCTCCGATGAGGGTGGCATCTTTCATTGCATCGACGTGCTTCAGGCCTTTGTTGAACGCCGCAAAGGCGGGGAGACGGGCGTCAAGGCGGTGCAGTCCATCAGAGGACCCGAAACGTGGAAGTGGGTTGAACGCAATCCCTGGGCCGGCAAGCTGCTTGATTCAGTAGCGGCGAATTTCAAATTCAGGAAGGGAATTTTTCAGGAGAATGCCCAAGCCAACGTGTGCGTCGTCGAATACAACGATGGGACGAAAGCGGCGGTGATCGCGGCCCGCGATGTGGGCTGGACCTACGCCGGGGAAATTGAGGGGCAGAAGGAACCTACGATTATCTCGATGCTCGGCTGGCCCGGTCCCTATGCACAGTATCACGCCTCGAACGCGCAACCGCACTGGATTGTCGAAACGATGGTGAGCCGAAAGGAACCCTTCAATGCGGAGCGGCTGCTCCTGTCAACCGGGATCACAAACTTCTACATGGAGTCAAACTGGGAGAATGGCCGTTACTCCGCTGCCGGGCGCCGCATTGAGACGCCAGTCATGAACATCAGGTACCGCTCGACACGGGGACCGCAATTCAGCACCAAGTCGCGGCCGCCGGACGTCCCCTACATACGGGGCTTTGAGAAATAGGCTCTCTGCGGCGCGAAGCCGCTGACTTGAGCCTCGTGGCAGCCGTGCCCGGCGCGCAGGACCTAGTGGCAAACGCACGTTGCGGAAGAATGCCGGCGTTCGATCTGGTGGCCTGCTGCCCCTGAACCGATTGCCGGCGATCCGGACAAAAACCGGGCGCGCTGGTTCCCGGCTACAGCCGACTCTCGCCGGTGGTACTCCAGTTGAGGAACGATTCGGACGAGGCTCGTTGACTTTTCAAAAACGGTTTGGGCGCCCTGGTCGAGAAGTCAATTACCGAACGTACAAGGTCCCTGTTGCCTGCCGGCGCCCAATTTTCCAAGCTGTTGGTTGCGGGTCCGATCCCCGTCTCCCGCTCCATTTCCCTCCGGCGGTAGACCCGGCTCCCTGAAGCCCTCGCGACCGTAGTATAGTCGTAGTGACTGTTCTTCGGAGGAACATGAATACAATCAGCAAGTGGGCCGTCATCGTAACGGTCGGCTGCGGATTTTCAGCGTCCGCATTGCCTTTCAATATTTCGCTGAATTTCACTGGGAACTTGACGGCCTCTCAGCAAAGTGCCTTTCACACCGCGGCCGCTACCTGGGAGAGCCTGTTGTCGGGCTACAACCCCAGCGTGACCGTACCCATTACCCTTATGATCGACGCCGCAGGTGTCCTCATCGATGGCCCTGGCGGAATCCTGGGTTCGGCTGGGCCGGACTCGGCGATTTCAAACGGCGGTTTTGTGCTTACCACCAGCGGGTCCATGCAGTTCGACACGGCCGATCTGGCGAACGTGGAAGCTAACGGCAACCTGCTGGCTCTTATATTGCACGAGATGGGCCATGTCATGGGGTTCGGTACACTTTGGGTTCAGAACGGCGTCTACGTCGACGGCACTGGACAGTACACCGGGCCCAACGCGCTCTCGGCCTACCGCACGGAATGGAATCAGCCAGGGGCTGCCTTCGTTCCGGTGGAATTGGGCGGCGGCCCCGGGACGGCGAATGGTCATTGGAACGAGGTGGATGGCGGCGGTGCCGCGACCGGAATCATCGAGATATTCAACAATCGCGATTTCCGGCTGGAGTTGATGACAGGCTGGCTCAACAGCGGATCTTTCATCAGCCAAACCACCGTGCAGTCGTTTGTCGATATCGGCTTTTTGGCAGCTAACGACGTTCCGGAGCCGGCCACGGTCATTCTGATTTCGTTGGCTCTGGGCGGTTTGGCGCTGCGGCGCCGCGCGCGTTAGCCATTCTCGCTTGATGACTAGAGGCCTGTTCCACGGCCTCCAGGTGCGCTTTCCAAAGCGCCGCATCGAGTTGGCCGGCGGTTGTCGGTAACAATACATCCGTTTTTCCCGAAGCATCGACTCTCGTCGAAGCGCGGAGGACTCGCGCGTCCGGGGTACCTGTGTAGCTGTTGACCTCGAACGCCGCCACCCCGGGCGGCTCCGAGCGGACAACGAAGGCCTCACGGGGAGGCATGGGTTTATCGCCCGGCGCTGGAATTCGCACGGCGGGGTCGCCGATCACCAGGAAGTTGCGCGCGTCCTTTTGGGATGTCATGGTTCGAATCTCCTGCTTGGAGAGTTCGATGAAACTCCGGGCCCGTTCCACGATCGGCAGCAAATCCACGCTGAGTTCGGCGTAGCGGCAGTTGAACGGCTCCATGGCGGAGCCGACCGGATGGCCCTCTAGCAGCCGCTTAACCGTGCTTCGGAACGTCTGTAATTGCGGATCGTCGCCGGTCCAGCGGAAGGAACTGTCCCAAGCCTTATCCACATGCCCGATCACGGCCAGCGCGCCGCCCTTGGGATGGGCTAACAGCCGCCGCGGAAGGGCGCTCAGCATGGGCCGGTCGCTCACCGGAACCGCTTTGCGTTTTGCGGTCCAGGGGAAGTCGTCGGTCGCCGGCGTGCCGGCGCTGAAGCAGGCGAACATCATGGCGATCAGGCCGCCCAGGCGCGCGTCGTCTGGAATATCCTCGGCCGCCAGGTAGTGGTCCCGGTGCCCGTTTTTTTCGGAGGGTCCCGGCCAGTCCTGGCACAGCAGGGCCCCGTTGTGCGCCGCGTGGAGGCCCGTCGACATCGGCATGCCCATCCCATGGGTCGCCGATAGCAGGAACGCCGGCGTGTCCGCGCCGCCCAGCAGCGACGAAAGCTGTTTTCGGGTGCACTGGTCCGGAGCGTAGAGCGGAACGTTCCAGCCCGGTTGATCTTCCCGGACGATCTGGTGCAGCGGCGCGACGAGTTGCTCGGCGCTGAGAGCCGTCGACGTATCGTCCGGATTCGAGACGCCGAAAAAGGCCGCCGTGCGTTCGCGCGGACCCAACTCGCCGCGCTCGGCGGCGACAACGGTCGCGGCATAGTGGGCGTACTCTTCCGGAGTGTCGAAGTGGAGCCGCCCCACGGCGTATTGGACATCGACGGCGTATTGGAACTCGTAGGGCACCGCTTCCGGCGAGCCGACGATCATCAGGTAGTAGGGGACGTTCTTCGGCGTGGGATGAACCAGCCCGCCGCCGCCCGCCCCATTGCGCGAGAGGAAGTCGTTTTTGGTCTCGCCGTTGCGGTAGGTGTTTTCGCGCTCGTAGATCTTGAACAGGTCGCCGGCCTGCTCCCGGCGCAGTTGCAGCAGCGGTTCCAGGGCCTCGCGAACGGCCGGCGGCGTTTCGGGCGCGAACATCACGCCCCAGCCAGCCTTGCCCAGGCTCTTCGGGTCGATTCCTTCGCTCAGGCCGTAAAGCCGGTCGTTTTGGCGGTTCTGCCATTGCAGATCGGCGTTTGAGTCCTCGGATTCCGGCGCCAGCAGCAGGGATTGGCCGGCCTGGCTCATGGTGAGGGAAGGGAACAGGTAGCCCCAATTGCTGGCATCGATTCCGTTGAAGTGTAAGAGGTCGGGATCTTCCGGCATGTTCGTTTCCTATTTGGTGGCCACGCGGATCACCGCGATCGCCTTTTCCGGGTCGTTCCGGTGGCGCAAGGGACTTGGCTTGGCGTCGCAGGGGACTTCGATATCGTCGTCGCCCGGATTCTGTTCGACGACGGAGAAGTCGTGGGTGATGTAGTATGTACCCGGCGTCCTTGGCGCTGTCACGGATATCGAAATGTACCCCTGCTCCGCTCTCTCCATCGGCCGGGACAGCAGGCAGCGCGAAAATCCTTGCGCTTCGTCTCCGATCATGCCGATGAATAGCTGCTGCGGCTGCCCTGGCAGAGAGCGGGACGGTCTCGTGCCCCATTCCAGCGACAGCGCCACGCGGCTGCCCGGCGCGACGGTAATTCGCGGGCTTTGGCGATTCAGCCGAATATTCCGGAATTCGACTCTGCCCGCATGGTAGGTGAATTCCCGGTCCGGGTCGAATCCGGGAATTTTCAGCGTTACTTTGCCAATCTGGACACCCTTTGAACCCGCCTTGCCGAAGAATGCCGCGCTGCCGCCCTTCGCCGGCCACTGGAAAGAGATCCCGCGTTCGGGCGCCGAGAGAACGATGCCGTCCCTGGACAGGGGCGCGTCGCGGAACAGGCGATAGGGCGTTAGCGGCGTAACCCTTCGCTCGATCCGCCATGATTCCGGTTCCAGAGTCACGCGTTCAAAGTTCAAGTTCTCATAAGCGAGTCTTTGACGGCCCTCGCCACCCACCAGAATGCGTCCGAGGGAAACCCAGATTTCGCTGCCACTTTCCTTGAGCTGCCAGTAGGCCGGGTACTCGGAACTATGCCGGGGAAACCGGATCGAATACCGCGCGGCCGGGTCGTCCAAATAGAGGTAGCCGTCCTTCGTAGCCTCCGGAGCGCGTTCCCGTAACCGGTGCCATCCCGACTGCTCCCATCGCCATTGACCGTCCGCTTCTTTTTCGAAGACGCCGGCCTCCATGATGTACGAAGCGGACTCCGGGAGACTGTCGTAGTAAAGCGAATCGAATCCGCTACCGCGGGTCGGCTTGGACTTGACTTGAATATGATCCAGCCACAGGTTCTGCGCCGTAAGCGTGTAATTCAGGGTGCCGGCGTAGACTTTCCGCAACGCGGGGGCACCCGGGCTGCGCAGTGTTTCGAGGACCGGGATCTCCGTGTCGCCCTGCCAATAGCGCAGGTAGTAGGTTCGAATCGATCCGTCCTCGCCGCCGGAGAGAAAGGAATCGCCGGTTGTGTCCGCCGCCATCGCGGTCACCCCGCCACGGTGGCTGCGGACGGAAGCGAGAATTCTCATTTCTTTGTTCCGGTCTGTCTGCTCAAGCAGAAAAACCCGGCCATCCGAAGTGCCCGCCGCAAGCAAAAGGCCATTCGGTTCGCGCCGGACCAAAACGAGGGACCGGATCGGAACGCCGCCGGGAATCAGCACATTTGCGACTGGGCGAAGCGACTCCTCGCCCCGGAACAGCTCCACCCGGCCGTATTGGCCGCCGCTCGCGATTAGAGAGTCATCCCACCCGGATATCGCCAAGGCTGTTGCGTTGCTTTGAAAACCAAGAGAATACTCACGCAAAAGCTTCCCGCCTGTACGATCGTGTATACGGATGGTTTCGTCGTTCGTCTTTCGAGTCAACGCCGCGAACTGCCTTTGCCCCGCGGCCACGGCGATCACCCGTTGATCTCGAATAGGCCACCATTTTGCACCGGCGGTTGTTGTAACCAGCGGGCTCCCATCCGGAGCGAAGAACCCCAATATCTCAATCTGAAACGGCACCTTGACTTGAAAATCTGCCTGTTCCAGCCGGCACGCTCTGGGATTGGTGCGCCGTGCGCCTTCGATACGCTCAACCAAACAACGAATTGTGCTGACTCCGCGCAGCCGCGAGATCCACTGCACGGCGTCCGGAGCCGTTACATGAATCGCTGCGATCTCAGTGGCCGCCGTGGGATCGTCGGGAAGAAGATCAGACGCTCGCAGAGTCCGGCGCAATCGTTTATCCGGGGGATTGACATCGAGCGGCAGATCACTGAGCATGAGCCGCCCCAGTGTCTGGGGCAGGAAATCCGGCTTCTCCCACTCCTCCTTCAACGCCGCGAGCGTGTAGATCCACGCCTCGCCGGGGTCGCGGCGGCGCAGGGCCGCTTCGGCGCGCTCGTCGAACATTTCGGCGATCCGGTAGCGCTCTTCCTTTCGCGCCTTCACGCTTTGTTTCTCGGCTTCCAAGCGCATGCCCAGCTCTTTTTGCGATTCCTCGCGGGCCAGCCGCTCCTTTTGGGCCGTCGCCCGGAGGTCCTTCAAGAGCCCTTGGTTCCTCTCGAGCTGTCCCGTCAGTTCGCCGGACTTCGTTTTCAACTCTTCGAGCGTCGCCTTTAGGTCGCCTTCGCTTGTTACAAGCGCCTTGGTCTGCCTTTCAGCCACTTCCTGGAGGCGCTCGGCTTCCCGCATGGCCACCCAGGCCGCAAACGCCGCCACCACCGCCGCTGCCGTGGTCCCCCAGCGCCAGAACGAACCGGTAACCTTGGACCACGATTCGGCCAGAAACTCGGTCTCCACCGGACCGCAACGCTCCGGATTCCGGCCCTTCCATTGCCGCATCCGCCAGTAGGCCAGGCCGCTGGCCAACAGATCGCGGGACTTGCCGTTTTCCTCCCATAACTCGGCGCGGCGTTCCAACTCCGACAGGTTGGCGGCGAACCATTGCCGGTTGTCCGCGAGCACGGGTTCGATTAGCCGGTCGTGCGCCAACTCGAACCATACCGAACCGCCCCGCTGCTCGGCCCGCACCAGGTGCATCGAAACCAGTTCCTCGATGAGATCGTTGCGAAGTCCGTCGCTCTCCTTCGGCCGGCGCATGACCTGCCCGCGCACCTGACCGGTCGTGATCAGGCGCGTTCCCAT
>VFZO01000211.1 GCA_016871155.1 Acidobacteriota bacterium
TCGGATTGTGCTTCGACAGCGTCTTGGTGATCGCCGCCGTCAGCGTCGTCTTGCCGTGGTCGATGTGTCCGATCGTGCCCACGTTGACGTGCGGTTTTGTACGGTCAAATTTCTCTTTCGCCATGGTTTTCGATTCTCCTGAGTATTGGAAACTGTTTCGATCTCGCGCGGATTAGGCGGTTGCCTTGCCCTGCGACTTGCTGATAATTTCGGCCGCCAAGTTGGCGGGAACTTCTTCGTAGCAGCCAAAGTGCATCGTGAAACTGCCACGGCCCTGCGTACGGCTGCGGAGTTCGGTCGCGTAACCGAACATTTCGCTGAGCGGAACCATCGACTTGATGACCTGCGTCGTGCCACGCAGCTCCATGCCTTCCAGCCGTCCGCGGCGGGAAATCAGGTCGCCGTTGACAGGTCCCATGTATTCATCCGGCACAACCACTTCCACCGACATGATCGGCTCCAGCAGCACCGGCTTCGCCTTCTTGACCGCGTCCTGGATCGCCAGCGAACCGGCGATCTTGAAGGCCATTTCCGACGAGTCGACATCGTGATAGCTGCCGTCGAAAACCTGGACCTTCAGGTCGCTCATCGGGAAACCGGCGATCAAGCCGCCTTCCAGGCGTTCCACGATGCCCTTTTCGATGGCGGGAATGAACTCCTTCGGAATCGTGCCGCCGACAATCTTGTTTTCGAACTCGAAACCCTTGCCCTCTTCGAGCGGTTCCAAACGAATCCAGCAATCGCCGAATTGGCCCTTGCCGCCGGACTGACGGACGTGGCGGCCGTGGCCCTCGGCCTTGAGCCGGACGGTTTCGCGGTAGGCGACCTGCGGCTTGCCGACGTTGGCTTCGACGCCGAACTCGCGCTTCATGCGGTCGACGATGATTTCCAGGTGCAACTCGCCCATGCCGGCCAGAATGGTTTGACCCGTTTCCTGATCGGTCGATACACGGAGCGTGGGATCCTCGTTCACCAGCTTGTTAATGGCGACGCCGAGTTTCTCTTGATCGGCCTTGGACTTCGGCTCGATGGCGAGCTGAATCACAGGGGCCGGGAAGTCAATGGACTCCAGTATCACGGCGTGGCGTTCGTCGCAAATCGTGTCGCCGGTCGAGACCGTTTTCAGGCCAACGCAAGCGCAGATATCGCCGGCCAGGACCTCTTGGATCTCCTCCCGCTTGTTGGCGTGCATCTTCACGATACGGCCGATGCGTTCAGTCTTTTTCTTGGCCGTATTGTAGACGCCAGTGCCGGAATACAGCTTGCCGGAGTAGACGCGGACGAAGGCCAACTGGCCCACGAACGGGTCGGTCATAATCTTGAACACGAGGCCGGAGAACGGCTCGTTATCGTCGGCCTTACGGGTGATCGGCTCGCCGGAATCGGCGTTGGTACCCTGGACGGCCGGAATTTCAACCGGAGAAGGCAGATAGTCGACAACCGCGTCGAGCATGTTCTGCACGCCCTTGTTTTTGAACGAAGAACCGCAAATGACCGGGAAGATCTGCTGCGCAATGGTCGCGCGGCGCAGGCCGGCCATCAATTCCGCGACGGTCGGCTCGTTCCCTTCCAGATACTTGTGCATCAGTTCGTCGTCGGTCTCGGAAACCGCCTCGATCATCGCCGAGCGATACTCGTTGGCTTTCTCGACCAGATCTTGCGGGATGTCGACGTCGTCGAACTGGGCGCCGAGCGACTCGTCGCGCCAGATACGCGCCTTCATCGTCACCAGATCCACGACGCCGAGGAACTTGTCTTCCGCGCCGACCGGAATCTGAATCGGAACCGGCTTGGCCCGCAGGCGATCGACAATCGTACCGACCGAATGATAGAAGTCCGCGCCCATGCGGTCCATCTTGTTGATGAAGCAGATGCGCGGCACGCCATACTTGTCGGCCTGACGCCATACCGTTTCCGATTGCGGCTGCACGCCGGCCACCGCGTCGAACACTGCGACGGCGCCGTCGAGGACGCGGAGCGAGCGCTCCACCTCGGCGGTAAAGTCCACGTGACCCGGAGTATCGATGATATTGATTGCGATATCCCGCCAGGAACAGGTGGTCGCCGCGGACGTGATGGTGATGCCGCGCTCCTGCTCCTGCTCCATCCAGTCCATGGTGGCGGTGCCTTCATGGACTTCACCGATCTTGTAGGTCTTGCCGGTGTAGTAGAGAATACGTTCGGTCGTGGTGGTCTTACCGGCATCGATGTGGGCCATGATGCCGATGTTTCGCATGCGCTCTAACGGTACGGTGCGAGGCATAAATACTTCGGGGGAGTCTCCTTACCAGCGGTAATGGGCGAACGCCTTGTTAGCTTCGGCCATACGGTGGACGTCGTCTTTTTTCTTGATAGCGCCGCCGCGGAGGTTGGCCGCGTCGACGAGTTCATTGGCAAGTTTGTCGGGCATGCCCTTTTCCGGGCGGGACCGCGCGTTGCCGATCAGCCAGCGGAGCGCCAGCGAGGTCCGGCGGTTCTGCGGAACTTCCACCGGGACCTGGTAGTTCGCGCCACCGACCCGGCGGGTCTTCACTTCTAGCATCGGCTTGCAGTTTTCCACGGCCTTCTTGAAAACCTTGAGGGCTTCTTCGCCCTGACTCTTGTCTCCGACCTTTTCCATGGCGGCGTAGAACACGCGCTGGGCAACGGCCTTTTTGCCCTGCCACATCATGGAATTGACGAATTTCTCGACAAGCGTGGACCCGAACACCGGATCCGGGGCAACCTCACGAACTTCTGCTCTACGTCTACGGGGCATGCTTCAATGACCTCTTTACTTGGTAGCGGCCTTCGGGCGCTTGGCGCCGTACTTGGATCGGCTCTGCTTGCGGTTGGATACGCCGGCGGAGTCCAGCGTGCCACGAACGACGTGGTAGCGGACACCGGGAAGATCTTTCACACGGCCGCCGCGAATGAGCACAATCGAGTGCTCTTGCAGGTTGTGGCCTTCACCCGGAATGTAGGTGGTGACTTCGATCGAGTTCGTCAAACGGACACGGGCCACCTTGCGAAGCGCCGAATTCGGCTTTTTCGGGGTGGTGGTGTAAACACGCGTGCAGACGCCGCGCTTCTGCGGGCACTTCTGGAGCGCGGGGCTCGCCGTCTTGTAACGAGTGGGAGTGCGTCCCAAACGCACGAGCTGATTAAAGGTAGGCACTGATACCTTCTCCTTGGAAAAACGGACTCAACTGGAATTTCTTGTTTCGCTTTTCAGCGTCCGGCCCTCTCGGTGCAAACGTCTCGATTGGGCGGGGAGCCACAAGAGACGGCCCACAGGACCGTTTCAATTGGAAAGCAACACGATGGTTTTGAATACGCTCGGTTGCCAGAAGATCTTTGTTTTTAAGGGGTTAGCGAGGTGGTGATTCTTCGAAGCAGTCCTTACCGCGCTCGACAGTGCTCTATTGACTGAGAGGGGAAGCGGGACTGTCTCCCAACCGGGCCGCAACAAACTGCTGTGCGGCGGTAGTCGGAAAGAACGACAACAACTCACGCTGCCTGAGCACACAGGGGCGTCCCTGCTGCCGTGGGCAACCTTCTGATCCTAGCAGGTGTTTTTCGGGAATGTCAACTGCGTGTTTGGATCGAGCCGCTAAGCCCTCGCCGAACCTGCTACGATGAAGGCGCCGTCATGCTTTTTCAAAACACCCGCCGCCATTTTCTTCGCGCGTCCGGCGTCAGTCTTGCACTGCCATTCCTGGAATCGCTGCATGCCGCCGCCAAGCGGCCGGCCCGGCTGGTTTGCATCGGTAATTGCCTGGGTTTTCACGCGCCGTCGTTCTTTCCCGCCAAGACCGGCGCGGACTTCGACACTCCGCATTTGCTCGAACCACTCGCTCCTTATAAGAAGGATCTCACCGTCTTTTCCGGCCTCGATCACGGCGTGAAGGGCGGCCACTTCGCGGTCCATGCGTTTCTGAGCGGCGTACGCAGTGTCGACGCCAAGGGCATGCCCGACGGCAACATCTCCATCGACCAGCGGGCGGCGGAGACCATCGGCGGCGTTACCCGATTCCCCTCTCTCACCATTGGCAGCGAAGACGGCATCCACGGCGGCTGCATGATGAGCTGGAACCGCTCCGGCACACGCGTCCGTCCGATTCAGCGGCCCAAGGAGCTATTCCGGAAGCTCTTCGTCGACGAGACCACCGAGGACTTGACCAAGGTCAAGGATGGGCTCCGTCTACAGGGTTCCATTTTGGATTCGGTGAATGCCGACGCGAAATCGCTGCAGGGTAAGCTCGGAGCGCGCGACCGGCAGAAACTCGATGAGTACTTCCACTCCGTGCGCGACGTGGAAAAAGGAATTGAACTGCGAGAGAAATGGGCCACGGTTCCCAAGCCGAAGGCGAACACCAAGGAACCCGAGGATCGCGGCCTGGTCAACGACATCCCGGTGCTCTACGACCTGATGGCGCTGGCCATCCAGACCGATTCCACGCGCATCGCAACCTTTGAGATCGCCGGCGGCTTTGAAGCCTCCGTGCTCGGCGTGCGCAAGGATTACCATGCGCTGTCGCACCATGGGCAGGAACCGGAGTCCATCGCCAACTTATTGAAGCTCGAACGCTACCAGACCGAGCAGTTCGCGCGCTTCCTGGAGAAGATGAAGTCGATCGACGACGTGGACGGCAGCCTGCTGAAGAACACGATGATTCTATTCGGTTCCGGCATGGGCAACGGGAATTCCCATACGAATCTAAACCTGCCCATCGTCGTCGCCGGCGGACCCTTCCGCCACGGCGAACACAAAGCGTACCCGCTCACGGGCGCGGGCAAACAGCCGCTCTGCAACCTCTATGTGACCCTGCTGCAACGCTTCGGCCTGGAACTCGACCACTTCGCCCTCGGCACCTCGACGCTTCGCGATTTCGCCTGATTCCATGCGGTTGATAGCGATTCTATTCAGCCTGGCGGCGGCCTCCGGCCAAGACGTTTTTTTCTCGAAATACTGTGTGCAGTGCCACGGCGCGAAGGTCCAGATGGCCAATCGCCGATTCGACCAGTTGCAGTTTCCGCTGCGCGATGCGGATTCGCTCCAACTGCTGCAGGACACCGTGGACCGGCTGAACCTCGGCACCATGCCCCCGCGCGGCGCCGCGCAACCGGCCCCGGACGAAAAGCTCGCGGCCATCGAGTCGTTCACGAAAGCCATCGCCGGCGGTCACGCGCGCCGGGTCTCTACCGGCGGTAAAACCGTGCTGCGGCGGCTGAATAAGCGGGAGTATTTGAACACGATCGGCGACCTGTTTGCGATGAACATGAGCATGTTCGACCCCGCGTCGTACTTCCCGCGCGATCAGGTGTCCGGCAACATGGACAACATCGGCGACGCGCTGGTGACCTCCGGCTATCTGCTTGAGCAGTATATGGCGGCGGCCGAGCGGGTCGTGGAAAAGGCCTTCCGCGTGACCGAACGCCCCGCTCCCCGCGAATGGTCGTTTACAGGTCCGTTCCGCCAGCAGCCGGAGGTCGATTACGCCCACCGTTTTGTGTGGAACCAGCAGTTCATGGTGTTGTACGAAACGCCCCGCACGGTTTACGAAGAGGGCGCCTACGGTCCGCTCTACGCGTTCGCCGAGGGCGTTCCGGCGGACGGCGTGTACGAAGTGAGCGTGCTGGCGGAAGCCGTCAATCGTCATCACCCTTACGACGCCAAACTGTTCGGGATGTTCCCGGACGAACCGTTTCGCATGGGCATGGTTTCGGGTGACGCCCGGGTCGGGGCGCTGCACCACGAGCAGCCACTGCAACCGCGCATGGGCGAGGTCATCGTGAAGGACAACGTCCGCGAGTGGTATTCGTTCCGAGGCTGGTTCGACGCCGGTTTTTCGCCGCGTTTCACCTTCCCGAACGGCAACGCCGACGGCCGGGGATCCTTCAACCGCATTCTCAACAAATACCGGCATCTGCTGCCGGAGGATCAACGCAACTTCCCGCCCGGCATCCGGCCGGCCCGACCGCATCTGCTGACTCACGGTTTCCTGCCGCAGATTCGCATTCACGAAGTGCACATTCGCGGACCCATCGTCGATCAATGGCCGCCGAAGGGACACCAGCAGATCCTGGGAGGAACGCCGCGCGAAGTGATCGAGCGGTTCGCTGCGCGCGCCTACCGGCGGAAACCGGCGGCGGCGGAGATCGACCGCATCCTGGCCATCGTCGATCGCCGCCGGACCGAAGGAAGATCGCAGTTTGACGCCCTAAAGGACGGGATGAAGGCCGTACTCTGCTCCCCGGCGTTCCTGTATTTAGACCCCGCCGACATAGCCTCCCGCCTCTCCTACTTTCTCTGGTCGACCATGCCGGATGAGGAACTTCTGCGCACGGATCTTTCGAAGCCCGCCGCCCGCGCCGCCCAGCTTCGACGCATGCTCTCGAGTCCCAATAGCGACCGTTTCGTGCAGGATTTCCTGGATAGCTGGTTAAATCTGCGCGGCCTGGGCGACATGCCGCCAAACCGCGACAGTTTCGGCGTTTTCTACACCGAGGACTTGCAGCACGCGATGAAAGTGGAGACGCGGATGTTCACGCGCCATCTGCTGGATAAGAACCTGCCGATCGCGAACTTCCTCGACTCCGATTTCACGTTCGCCAATAACGCTCTCGCCCGCCTCTATGGAATTCCCGGCCAGTTTGACGAGAAGTTCCGGCAAGTGCGGCTCGACGATAAGCGCCGGGGCGGCCTGCTGGGCCAGGGCAGCGTGTTGACGGTTTCGGCCAATGGCATCGAGACCTCACCGGTTACACGAGGCGTCTGGGTTTTGGAGAACATTCTGGGCACGCCGCCGTCGCCGCCGCCGGACAACGTTCCCACCATCGATCCGGATGTCCGCGGAGCAAAATCGGTGCGCGACCTCCTGGTGAAGCATCGCGAGAATGAGACCTGCATGGCCTGCCACGCGAAGATCGACCCGCCCGGCTTCGCCTTGGAAAACTTCGACCCCATCGGCCGCTGGCGTACGAACTACGAAAAAGGCGCAACGATCGATCCTTCCGGCGAACTGCCCGGCGGCCACAAGTTCGCGGATGTCGTCGAGTTCAAGAAGGCTCTAGTAGAACGCCAACCGCTGTTTGCGAAAGCGTTGACTGAAAAGCTGCTGACTTATTCGACTGGCCGGCGAATGGAAGCGGGCGACCGGCCGGAGATCGACCGCATCGTGAGCGAGCTCGTCAAGCGCGGCGGCGGCTTCCGGGACCTGCTGGAGCTCGTCGTGATGAGCCGGGCGTTTACTGGGCAATAACCGGAATCCCGGCTCCGTGCAGCGCGCTCACCACGTTCGCCCGCGACAGGCGCGAAGCGTCGTAATCGACAATCAGCGCGTCTAACGACGGTGTCACCTGCAGCCGTTGAAATCCATATAACCCGTGCGCATCGGAAATCCGCTTCAGCAACTCGCCGTCGAGCGGCTTGGCCAGCGCATAGCGCAATTGAACTTTGGTCATCGTCCTTTTTATTTTAAGCTTGACGAAATCTCGGCGTAGAGCGCGTCGAAGATGACCATGCCTTCGGATAGCCGGAGATCGTCGCCGGACTGGCGGGCGACGATTCCGTTGATCAACATGCGCAGACCGGCCGTTTCTGTCCGCCGGAATTTGTCGTCCTTGCAGTCGATGTCGTGCACCATTTCGGCGATCACGCGCAGCGCCGCGTCGGAGAAAAAAGCCTGGAGAACCTCGAAGGTGCACAAGTCCCCGCGGTGGGTGAACTCGCCTTCGTACATGTCGAACCGGATGTCCGCCTTCCGGTGCTTGTAGGCTTCCGGGTCCACGAATCGAAACCGGCAATCCGGATCGATGAACCGTTTGATCAGCCACGCACTGGCCATTCGGTCGACCTTGACACCCGTGCGGGTCACCCAGGTTCTGCCGTGGAGCTCCGCAAGTGGCGGTGAAGCGGTTTCGGGCTCCCCGCGATGCAGTATCTGTTCGATTTTCTTCATGATCTCCTCAAGTTCCTCCTTGCCGGGAGCACCGAAATACGCGATGCGCTCCAACGCTTGTACTTCGCGGACCAGCTTCCTGTATCCAGCCACCGGGGCTCTGGCGCCCCGGCTCAGAAGCGTCTTTGCCCGGCGCAGCAACTCGGTGCAGGCGGGCGCGTGCAACTGCCGGAACGCTTCGGTGACCGATCCAGCTGTCAACCCGCCGAGCATCTCGGCCCTCAGGATCCACGCCGCGCCGCCCTGGCCTTCGATCTCCTTGCCCAACCAGCGCAGGTCCTCCTGCAGCGAATCCTGGTCCGGCAGCAAATAGCAGGAGTTCTTCAGCGCCAAGGCGCCCAGGGCGCGAAGGCGCCGCAAGACCATCGCGCGCAGGTAGAGCGGACGGGGCGGCAAGTGATGAACGAACAAAAGCCATTTCATCTGTGATATACGATTATAGCGGTTGCTATATGGTTTTTCAAACGCTTCGACAGCTCGTCCGCCAACCCGGATTCTCCCTTCCCGCCGTCGTCCTGCTGGCCGCCGCCATCGGAGCGAACGCCGGCGTCTTCAGTCTTATCAACGCCGTGCTCCTGCGCTCCCTGCCGTTTGAGTCGCCCGATTCGCTCCTTTGGATCTGGGCGGCAAGGGTCGATCGCGACCGCGCTTTCTTCTCGCTGCCGGACTTCGTGGACCTCGCCGCGCGCAACCGTACGCTCTCCGGTTTTGAGGCCTTCGCGAACTGGGGCGTGACCCGCGTCGAGCGGGGTGAGCGCCGGCGGCTAACCGGGCTCCGCGTTACGCCGGGACTCTTCGATCTCCTCGGCGTGCGCCCTGCACTGGGCCGCATGCTCCGGCCGGCGGACGCGGGCTCCGGTGAGAGGCTCGTGGTCCTGAGCCACGGCACGTGGTTACGGGATTATGGCGGGTCTCCGGCGATTGTGAACCAACGAATTCAACTCAACGACGAGTTCTACACCGTCATAGGCGTGGCGCCGCGCGAGTTCTTCTTCCCCGGCGCGGACGGCGAAATGTTCACAATGCTGGATCCTTACGCGGATCCGCTTCGCGGCGATCGCGGAACGAATTTCCTGCGCGCGATGGGACGGTTGAAACCTGGTGCCGGTATCGCCACGGCGCGAGAGGACCTCGCGGTGATATCCGAGGATCTCAAGCGCCTCTATCCGGTTCCGAACGCCAAAAAGACGGCGCCCAATGTTTTTCCGCTTCACGACGAGATCACCGGCCCTTACCGCGCGGCGCTTCACGGAACGGGCGCGGCGGTGGCCTTGGTTCTGTTGTTGGGTTGCGTCAACCTGGGCAACTTGCTCCTGGTTCGGGTTATTCGGCGCGCGGCGGAATTTCGCATTCGTCTGGCACTCGGCGCCGGCATGCGGCAACTCGTCACCCAAGTACTGGCCGAGCCTGTCGCGATTTTTGCGGCCGCCCTGCCGCTGGGTGCCGCTGCCGGGATCGCGATCGTCTCCGCTTGCGTCCGCTGGGCCCCGGTTGAGATGCCGCGCTTGCGAGAGGCGTCCTTGGATCTTACCGTCTTCGTCTACCTGACGGCGCTGGCTCTGGGAGGAGCGCTGGTCTGTTCCATCGCTCCCGCGGCGTACCTGCACCTTCGCCGGACACCAGCCTGGGCCGGCCGGGCCGCAATCGTGGTCGAAACGGCTTCGTGTGTTTTCCTATTAACGTTTGCCGTGGATCTGGTTTCGTTCCTTCGCCAGCCGCCCGATGCCGGTTTCGAACCCGCCGGCAAGGTCCACTCGCGGCTCTCGCTGCCCGTCAGCGAGTTGCCGAAATTCCTGACCGCGTTGGACGCCGGCGGCCTGGTGGCGGCCACGAACGCATTACCCTTGAGCGGGCTAAACGTCCGGACCGACTTCGAAATTGACGGCGCGGCCTCCGCCACCGCCGCCGAACAACCAGGCGCGCAACAGCGCTTTGTGAGTCCCAACTATTTCGATGTGCTGGCGGTCCCCATCCGCCGCGGGCGCGCCTTTACGCGATTCGACAACCAGGAGTCGAAGCCGGTGGCCATTGTCGATGAAACGGCGGCCCGGATGTTCTGGAAGGACAGGGAGCCGCTCGGCAGCCATATCCGTATCGGTGAAACAAGAGTCGAAATTGCCGGCATCGCCGGCGCCGTCCGGCACTTCTCCATGGAGGAGCCGCTGCTGCCGACGATTTATCTGCCTGCCATGCAAACGAAGGGACTCAACTCCAGTTTTCTGGCGTCTAGCCTCTCCGTCGTCGCGGCGTCCACGCCGCAACAACTGAGCGGGGCGATTCGCGGCGCCTCATCGCTGGCGTCCATTGGAACCATTACGCAGACGCCGGACCTGATCGACCGGGCACTCAAAGTGAAACGTTTCCAGGCCTGGCTGCTCGGTGGATTTTCGGTCATCGCGCTGCTGCTGTCCATAGCCGGAACGTTCTCGGTCGTAGGTCTGGAAACCGGCCGGCGGCGGCGGGAGTACGGAATTCGCCTCGCGATCGGCGCCACGCCATCGCAACTGGTAGCGGAAGGCGTGCGCCGGCCACTCCGCGACATCGCGATTGGCGCCGGCTTGGGCTGCCTGGCCGCCCTGGCGTTCACGCAACACTCGCCTTTACCGGCGGCCACACTTTGCGCGGCGGTAGCGGCGCTCGCCGCGTTGATCCCAGTCGCGCGCATTCCGGCGGCAACGTCGATCTACCAGTGCGTCAACGACCCATCCGGCCGGTAAGGCACTCAGGTCCAGCCGATCAGCGCGCAATACCTTTCCTTAGACGATCCAGGTTCCACTGGAAATCGTGTCCCGGCGCTCGAGCCCATTCCGGATTCGAGGCCATATGTAACCGCACAGCGAGAGGACCTGAGCACCGCAAAGGGGAATTGCGCCTGCTCGCCCCAGTGCCCCGGTCCGGTTACTGTACTGGGACAGCAGTTATCGCTTGCCAGCCAGAATTGCCACCGGTGGCAGTCTGCACAGCGCCATACATGACCTTTGTACCTCTGAACGCGGGCTTGAAAAGGACGCTTACACTGAGAACTACGTCCTTGCCTGCGAACTGGACGCCGCTGCCTTGAGAGTATATCTCGCATTGTGAGTTGGCCTGCTTGGCATTTCCGGCTCCCGGAGTAATGGCCGAAAGCAAGGCCGAGCCGGCATCGTCCACGAGATAGAGCAAATTATTGACCCGGTCGTAGCCCATGTAGCAAGCGTTCCGGCCATCGAGCGCGTTGTTGATGAGGATCTGCGCGGGGCTGAGATTCGTGTAGGAGGTTTGGTCCCTGTAGATGATATCGACACGTGTGGGGTTTTGTACCACGCCTGTCCAA
>VFZO01000212.1 GCA_016871155.1 Acidobacteriota bacterium
GACGGTGCGCCGAATACGATCGGCGACTTTAACGGCGTTGTGATCGTACCCGCAGTGGACTCGGTGCAGGAGTTCCGGCTGGAGACGAACTCATATTCGGCTGAATTTGGGCGGTCGGGCGGCGGCGCGGTCAACATTGTTACCAAGAGCGGCACGAACGAGCTGCATGGCTCCGTCTACTACTTTCACCAGAACACGGAGTTCAACGCGAACAGCTACGGCAACAACCGGGTGGGTAACCCCAGGCCGGTTGTGAAGCGGCATCAATACGGGCTCACCGCAGGGGGGCCGGTGATCCGCAACCGGACCTTCTACTTTTTCAGCTTCGAGGGGAGGCGAGAGAGGGACCCAATTCAGGGCCTGTTCACAATTCCCACGGCTTTGGAGCGCCAGGGCGACTTTTCCCAGACGCAGCGAATTGTCTCCGGCCAACCGCAGATGGTACGCGTCTTCGACCCATCGACCGCTCAGCTTGTCAACGGACGCTGGAACCGGCAGCCGTTTCCCGGCAACATCGTTCCGCAGAGCCGCCATAATCCGATCGCCCTCCGGGTGTTGAGCGAATTCCCCGCCCCGAATCGACCGGGCACGGCCGTGACAAACCTGCAGAACTACTTCTTCCGGGATCAGCAGAAGTTTACGCGCGATCTCTACAGCGGGCGCGTGGACCATTTCTTCAACGACAAGCACCGGCTGTTCGGCCGGCTGAACACGCAGGAAAATCTGCAGGACAATCCGGGGCGGATCGTGCAGTTCGCCGAAGTGACGTCAGTGCGGGACACGTTCGGCAACATCGGCATCGACGACACCTACCAGATCACTACCGCGCTTTCGAGCGTGTTTCGATACAGCTACACGAGGTTCCGGGCCAATCAGTTTCCGAAAGCGACGTTAGGATTCGATCCAACGACGCTGGGCCTGCCCGCTTATATCCGCGAGAACGCGAACGTCCTGTTCTATCCGAACTTTTCTTTTGGCTTCACGGCGGTGGGCGGCCGGGCGTTCAACAATCAGCCGCGCGACACGCAGGGCCTACAAAATCAATTGGTCTGGACACGGGGCAAACACAACGTGCGCGCCGGCGGCGAATACCGGTTGTACCGCTTCTATCCGTTCCAGGTTTTCAATCCAGTTGGCAGCTATGCGTTCGGCGCAAACTTTACGCAGCAGGATCACCTGGCGGCGGCAAACCCGTTGCAAGGATACGGTTTGGCCAGTTTCTTCCTCGGCACCGGGAACTTCTCTTTCGAGAACGTGCAGGCGCTTACGGCCTATCACCACTACAGCGGCGCCTATGTTCAGGACGACTGGCGGGTGTGGAACCGGCTGACGCTGAACCTGGGCATACGCTGGGACATCGAGACGGGGACGGCGGAGTCCCATGACCGGCTGACATACTTCGAGCCCTCCAACGGCACACTGCAGTTTAGCGGAGGAGGAAATCCGTCGTCGATCCGCGAAGCGAACAAGCGGAACTTCGGTCCGCGGGCCGGGTTCGCCTTCCGAGGGCCCAGGCAGGTGGTCGCTCGCGGCGGATACGGAATTTTCTATCTGCCGTTGGGACTGGAGCCCGGCCTGGTAACCACGCCGTTCAACTACACAATCAATGCCGACGTGCTGAACGCCGATTATACGCCGCGGACCACTCTGTCAAACCCCTTCCCCGGCGGGTTGGCGGCGCCGGCCTCCGCCGCGCGCGTGACCGATGGCAGCTATCGCGCCGGTTCATTCGCCAACATCGTGCTTCGGAATCAGCCGCCGGGCTACCAGCAGCAATGGAACTTCGCGCTGGCGCGTCAGTTCGGAAAAAGCACGGTCGCGGACGTGACCTACTTTGGAAGCCGCGGCGTCCATCTGCCGATTCCGTCGCTGGAGCTGAACCAGATTCACCCGGACAACCTGGCGCGCGGCGGCGCCTGGCTGACCGAGCAGGTGCCAAATCCGTTCTTCGGACAAGTTAGCGGTGGACTGCTGGGCCAGCGCACGGTGCCGCGCATGCAACTGCTGAAGCCGTATCCGCGCTTTGCGGCGGCGTCGACGGCGAACGCGTTCGGAGGCAGTTTGAACTACTTGCGGCCGCCGGTGGGAGATTCGATCTATCACGCGGTGACGATGAAGGTGGAGCGGCGCTACTCGCGCGGTCTCTCGTTCGCGGCGCACTACACGATTTCGAAGCTGATCGACATCGGCGGCGTCGGCAACGGCAACGCGTTCAACGATCCGTCGGCGCTGCGCGACGTCTACAATCCACGGCTGGAGCGATCGGTCTCCGCGTGGGACGTCCCGCAACGGCTCGTAATCAACTACGCTTGGGACCTTCCATTCGGAAATGGGCGGTTACTGGGCGGCTGGACTGTTTTCAGCGTCCACACGTTTGAGAGCGGGCGGGCGATCGCCGTGGGGGGCGGATCGCAATCCCGCCTGGCCGGGGCGGAACCGGCGCGGGCAAACGTCGTTGCAGGCGTGAATGCGCTGTACCCGCTGGAGCAATCCCGGGCCAACGCGCGCGACTTCGACCCGCGCTGCGCCTGCACCAAACCCTGGTTTAATCCGGCTGCGTTCTCCGTCCCGGCGGAGTTCACGATTCCCAACGGGCCGCGCTTTCTTCCCAACGTTCGGCAGGATCCGGTGAAAAACTGGGACGTATCGGTAACCAAGAAAGTGCGCATCACGGAACGCGTGCGCTTCGTTCTGAGCGGCGACGCGTTCAACGTGCTGAATCAGGTCTATTTTGGCGCACCGAACGGCAACCCCACGTCGGCGGTATTCGGCTCCACAACCGGCGTCAGCGCGGCGCCGAGGCGGTTACAATTGGGCGGAAAGGTGACATTTTGATGCTTACGCGCAGATCCATGTTGTTCTCATTCGCGCAGGTAGCGCGGCGAAAGCCGAACATCGTGCTGGTGCTGGCCGACGATTTGGGGTACGGCGACATCGGCTGCTATGGCTCGCCGGACGTGCCAACGCCGCACATCGACGCGCTGGCGAAGGGCGGCGTGCGATTCACCGACGCCTATGTGTCTGCGGCGGTTTGCAGCCCGTCCCGAGTGGCTCTGCTTACCGGGCGCTACCAGCAGCGATTCGGCCACGAATTCAACTCCGGCCCGCCGGAGCGGGAGGCAAAAATCAACTTCGGAATTCCCGCATCGGCGAAGATCGCACCCGCATACCTGAAGGAGGCCGGTTACGTCTCGGGGGCCTTCGGGAAGTGGCACCTCGGGATTCGGCCCGGATACCACCCGCTGGACCGCGGCTTCGACGAATTCGTTGGATTCCTGACGGGCGGCAACGACTTTGTGACGAAGGATACGCCCAACGGCCACGTGGAGCCAGTTCGCGGCGAAGGCGAGAGGATGCCCGCCAAACGGCAAGCGCCGATCTATAAGGGCCGGGACATGTACCCGGACCAGTCGCAGTATCTAACCGACCTGATTCGGGACGAAGCCGTTGCGTTCATGCGCCGGCACAAGGACAAACCGTTCCTAGCCTACGTGCCGTTCAATGCCATTCATACGCCGCTGCATGCCACAGCAGGGTACATGGACCGCGTCGCCCATATTCCAGCCGGGAAGCATCGTGCGCTGGCGGCGATGACAGTGGCGCTGGACGACGCAGTGGGCGAGTTCGTGAAGACCTTGCGGGAACTGGGTCTGGAGCGCGACACGATCTTCGTATTCCTGAGCGACAACGGATGCCCGGTCATGACCGGCGCCGGAACCAACGCGCCGCTGAATGGAGAGAAGGTCTCTTATTACGACGGCGGGATTCGCGTTCCGATGATCCTGCGGTGGCCGGGCCGCGTGCCGCAGGGAAGGGTCTATCGAGAAATGGCCGTCTCCCGCGATCTGCTGCCGACGTTTCTCACGGCCGCCGGAGTCGCCTACGACAAAGAGGGGTTCGACGGCGTGGATCTGCTGCCGTTCGTCAACGGCGCCAAGGGGAGGCCGCACGACGCGCTCTACTGGAGGGCCGGCCAGGGCCGCGCGATTCGCTCCGGCAAGTGGAAACTGGTGGAGCACGGCATGGTGAGCCATCTGTTCGATCTTTCAAAGGACGTTGGGGAGAAGAACGATGTCGCCGCGAAAAACCCGAAAGTCGTGGCCGCGTTGCAGGAGCAATGGAAGCGATGGAGCGATTCGATGGCCGCCCCGGCATGGCCGCCGCGGTTCCGCGAAGTGACGGTGAACGGCGAAACGATCAACTGGGAGTTATAAGGTCGAGCGCTTCCTTCTTCGTCTTGACCCTTCCTATTAGCTGGGCGTCCTCGATTTCGCGCAGCAGGCGGCCGATCTCAGGACCCTGCGGTATTCCGCGCCGCATCAGGTCGTCCCCACTGAGCAACGGTTTAGGCCACAGGTCCCGTTTGAGGAGCTCGCGGCCGCGCTCAAGAGTTTGCTCGCTGCGGAGCCGGAAGAGTTCGAGCGCATCCGGAAACCAAGGCTCGCGCGCCAAGCGTAACGCGGAGACAGAGTTGTTCTCGAGCAGTGCAACCACTTCAGCGCGCGCGGCGAGAATAGCCAGAACCGTGTCGACGAGGCTGTTGGGGAATCGAAGCCGGCGCAGTTCGGCTTCGGGGTTCGATTCCTGATCCATAAAGACCGCAACGGCGAGTGAAAGCGGCGGGTTCGAAAGCTTTGCCAGCATCGCCTGTGTATGCGGCGAGCAGGACCACGCATCGCAGGCTCGAAGCCAGTACAAACCTGTCCCTGGATCGGGACCGGTCAGGATTTTTACGAGCTCGTCGCGCACGCGCTCCACAGCGATCTTGCCGGCGTTGTCCGCTTCTTCGGCCATGGCGCTAAAGAGCGCCCCGTCGATATTTAACTGGAACTGCGCCGCGAACCGGGCGGCGCGAAAGATGCGCAAGTAGTCCTCGCGAATGCGGTCGAACGGGCTGCCGATCGTCGAGAGCACCTTCGACTTCAAGTCGCCTTGGCCGTCGAAGTAGTCGATGACTTCGAGCGTCTCCGGATCCATGTACATCGCGTTGATCGTAAAGTCCCGCCGCATGGCGTCGCGCTTCATCTTGGTGACGAACTTTACGGAGTCCGGCCGCCGGCCATCGCTATATTCCCCATCCTCGCGAAATGTGGCGATCTCGACACCGCGCCACAATATGACGCCGAAGTGCGTGCCGACTGCCTTGGAATCCTCGAACAGCGCGGACACCTGCTCTGGAAGAGCGGAGGTGGCGACGTCCCAGTCTTTGGGCTCCAGGCCCAAAAGAAAGTCACGAACGCATCCTCCAACCAGGCTGGCTTGGTGGCCATTGGCGCGCAAGCGCGCCACAGCCTCCTTTGCCGCTTCGTCCACGACCATACCTTCATTATGCAGCGGCGGTATCATGAAGTCTGCAATGCCAGAGCCCGCGCAGCCAACGGCGGCGGCCGCGAAAGTAGTCGTCGCCACCACCGTTGCTCTATCCTTCATTTCGTTTTGGCGCGGCGCCGCAATCGTACTTTCGGACTTGGCGTCCACGATGTACTACGTGGGCGGCATCACCGAGCAGGCGATCGGCAAATCGGCCCCTTGGTTCGTGCTAGCGGTGATGCTGTTCAGCTTCGCCGTGCGCTCCATCTATATGGAGAGCTGTTCGATGTTTGTGCGAGGCGGCGTTTACGTCGTGGTCCGCGACTCGATCGGCCCAAATATGGCGAAGCTCTCGGTATCGGCCCTTGTCGTCGACTATGTTCTGACGGGACCTATCTCTAGCGTCTCCGCCGGCCAATATCTCGGTCACCTCGTAAACGAGATCTCGGAATTGCTGCATCAACCGCTGCACATCAACCCGAATCACTTCGCCGTGTTCTTTTCCGTCGCGGTGACGGCGTGGTTCTGGCGGTCCAACATCAAAGGCATTCACGAATCGTCCGGGCATGCGCTTCGAATTATGCAGGTGACCACGGTAATGGTTGTCTCGATGACCCTGTGGTGCCTGGTGACGATCGCCGTTCGCGGCGGCGTGGCGCTGCCTCCGCTTCCCACGCCAGATACGCTGCAACTCCACGGCGAGTCGCTCGGCTGGCTGGACGGAACCTGGTTCGCGCATCTGCCGGCGGTGATGATGGTGGTTGCGTTCGGCCATTCGCTGCTTGCGATGAGCGGATTCGAAACACTGGCCCAGGTCTATCGGGAGATCGCATCGCCGAAGCTGAAAAATTTGCGGATCACGGCCAATATCGTCTGCGTCTACGCGACGCTTTCCACAGGACTGCTGTCGATGTTCGCGGTGATGATCATCCCCGACTCGATCCGGCCTACGTTCAAGGACAACCTGCTGGGCGGCCTGTCGATGAGCTTGGCGGGCCCTGAAATTCTGAAGCTCGGCTTTCACATTTTCGTGGTTGTGATCGGCGTTCTGATCCTTTCCGGAGCCGTGAACACTAGCCTAATCGGAGCGAACGGCGTTCTGAACAGAGTGGCGGAGGACGGCGTCCTGCTGAAGTGGTTCCGCAAGCCGCATGCGCGGTTCGGCACAACATCCCGCATCGTTAACCTGATCACGCTGGCACAGATACTCACAATTCTCGGCAGCATGGGCGACGTCTATCTGCTGGGCGAAGCGTACGCCTTCGGCGTAGTGTGGAGCTTCTTCCTGAAGGGAATGGGCGTACTGGCGCTGCGTTTCCAACGGGACGATCAGGAGTACAAGACGCCGTTCAACTTCCGGCTGGGCGGGCGGGAGTGGCCGGCCGGACTGGCCGTAACGGTGCTCATGCTGTTTCTGGTGGCGATTGCAAATCTGTTCACCAAGAAGATCGCGACCGTTTACGGCGTGTCCTTCACCATTGTCCTGTTCGTCATCTTTCTAATCTCGGAGCGGGTAAACTCCAGGCAGGCCAAGTCCGAGGAGAAGAAGGGACTGGAGCAGTTCAACTTGGATCACCGGCCGCATGTGGATACGGCCCAGTTGAAGGCCCGGCCCGGCTGCGTGCTGGTGGCCGTGCGGGACTACAACAATATGGAGCATTTGCGCCGTGTGCTGGAGAAGACGAATCTGCGGCGGCACGATGTGGTGGTGATGACGGCGCATCCAATGTCGGCTGGCGCCGGCGAGTTTGAACTGCGCGACGAACAGTTGTTCGGCGCCTATGAGCAGGAGCTGTTTTCGCGCGTGGTGGCGCTTGCAGAAAGGGAAGGAAAGCCGGTAGAACTGCTGGTACTGCCAGCCACGGATCCCCTGCAGGCCATGGTGCAGGCGGCGGCTACGATGAAGGCGTCACGCATTGTCACCGGCGTATCGCTGCGAATGGCCAGCGAAGAATTGGCACGCCGAATCGGCCTGGCCTGGGAGCGGCTGCCCGAACCCCGGCACGCGTTCTCACTGGAGATCATCAGTCCGGACCGGGCGAGCTCCTTCATCAACCTCGGCCCGCATCCGCCGCGCCTCTGGCCGGAGGATGTGGACCGTGTTCACGACATCTGGCTAGAGGTAACCGAAGCCGCGGGACTAGGCGCGAAGCTGCATCATCGCGATGTCATCGGCGTGGCACTTCGGCGAATGGAGTCGGAGCTGCAACGTCCGGAGAAACGGGAAGAGATCCTGGAATCGCTTCGAGACGAAATGAAGCGCGGCTAGTCCGCAGCCGCTTTTTCGGCGGCCGCCTTCTGCTGCATCAACTTGAGTTCGCGCTTTGTGGGAGGCGCGACGCAGTTCCAAAAATCGTGTTCCTTATAGCAGGAACAGCACCGCACTTTTGACGGCTTCTCGTCGACGATGGAAACTATCGCGTGGTTTGTAACCCGCTTGCATTTGATGCAATGATCGTCAACGATGTCGCCGAGCCGTAACTCTCGCATCAGCGAGAGTATATCATCCCGGCCGCCGCGGCGGCTCCGATGACCCACAACGAATCGATCTTTTTCGAGACGAGAACGGCGAGCGCGCCGGCGGCGACCAGAATGCCGAACAGGTTGTGAATCGCATCGGCGGCGATCGGAATCGCGTTGGCGAGCATGAGGCCCGCGGCGGCGGCGGTGAGTCCGCGAATCGCCCCTTGCCAGCGCGGCTGTTCCGTCCGCCCGTGCAGTACGCGCAGAAGAACGATGGCAAGGAAGGCGGGCGTGATGGTGGCGAGATATCCGGCCACAGCGCCCGGAGTACCGGCGATGTAATGACCCACCGTGACGATGTAGAAGCCGTTTGGACCGGGGCCCATGCGGCCGATCGCAACGGCGGTGGAAAGTTGGCGATCGGTGAGCAGTTGGCGTTCGACGACAAAATCCCGCCGGACAATCGGCAATGATGTGCCCCCAGTGAATGTGGTCAACGTAGCCTTGACCAACAGCAGGTAGAGCACAACAATGTTCATTCGCGCCACCAGACGGCGCCGGCGGCGGCAGCCCCAATCAGGATGGTCAGCGGCGAAGCCCAGTCCCGCCACATGATGACGAAACCCGCCGCAAAGAGCAGCCAGGCAAGGGGCCTGAGGCGGAACGGCGACATCAACTGCCAGGCACTGGCGCCGATCAATCCAACCACGCCGGCCATGGCGCCGCCCATCGCCGCGGCCACCCAGCGATTCGTGCTCCAGGCGTCGACGAACAACGTCATCCACCAGATGACCAAGGCCGCGGGCAGCGACGCGACAACCACGGCCAGCACACCGGCCCGCCAGCCCTTCATTCTTGCAGCCATGGCAGCGATGAAGGCGAGGACGTTGGTCCCCGGCGTGAGCCGCGCAACGCCGTAGAGGAGGCCGAAGTCCTCCGGCGGCAACCAGCGGCGATTCGTGATGAGGCGCGTCTGGAGCTCGGCAATCATCGGCGCTCCGCCCCCGATGGTCAGGTTGCCGGTCCGCGCGAACTCAAGCAGGAACTGGCGCCACGGGATCATCAAACCTACAATACTAGACATGCGAATTTGCCTGCCCTGCCGTCCGCTTTCGAATTGACTTCCGCCTGGCGCCGACGGAGGTATCGTGCGCGCTACGGCAAAAAAGAAAGTGCCGCTATACGATCAGCGTTCCCTATCGATGTGCCGCGACATCCGGGTGACCTCGCGCCAGAACTGACCAGCCTCATGGAGTACGGCGCTGGCGCCGGGTCCATCCGGACGCCAACGGGCCGCGAAGCGCGGGTTCGGATGGCCCGTGAACAGCGTGATTCTTGGGACGCCGCAGGCGGCGGCTACATGCTGGCCCGCCGAATCGTATCCAACGTACAGGCGGCTGCGCGCGATGGCCGCAGCGAAGGGTGCGAAGCTTCCCTGCCAGATGAATAGCGGCCCCCGGCAGGCGAGTTCGATAGCCGCCGCGCGTTCCGCCTCCGCGGTTCCGGGGGCGCCGGAGTCCAACAGGACTCTCAAACCGCGATCCAGCAACCCCTGCACCGCCTCGCATTCGAATGCGTCGCCAAAACGTTTGGCCGGATTCTCGCCCACGCCGAAGCTGACGGCAACATCAGCGGCGGGAACCCATTCCGGTGCGGGCGGCCGGATCCACGGTTGAGCCTCCAAGCCCAGTGTGGAGCGTGCAAATTGGCGGGTCAGATCGACCAGGGATTCCGTGTCCGAACCGCACGAACGGCTCTCGAAGTGAAGCACGCGCTCCGGCGCAGCAAGCGGAAGCAACCCCAATTGCGAGAGACGCGAATCTGGATCGATGACAAGCGTGACAGGATCGTCGAGCAACTCCCGCATCCGCAGTCCGGCCCGGACCCGCTCGGCCAGGGAACCGGTCCGCTGGTACGGAGCGTCCAGCCACCCGATGCGCGGATCGCCCGCGAAGAGTTCGTGGTTTTTCCGGGAGGCCGCGAACTCAATCCGCGCTTCCGGCCAGCGCTCCGCGGCAGCGCGGAGAAGCGTGGAGGTGATGGCCACGTCGGCGCCGATCGTAACCCGGGACAACACGACGACGCGGCGAGGCTGCCACTCCACAGGCCCGCGGATCAAGCTGGCGTAGCGTGCGCACAACGCCAGCGGATCGAGACCGGCGGCGTGCTCCAAGATACGGCTGAAGATCTCGACATAGGCGGCAGCGAAGCGAGGCTCAAAAGAGTCCGAGAGCGGCTCGACCAAGTCCCCGAACAACTCCTGCGGCGGCGACGCGGCGAGTGCGGCGATTATCCCGCCGTCCGGAGGCGGGCCGCCGGCGGCAATTCGCGCGAAGACCTCAGCCGAGGTACTTGCCAACGATGATCTCCAACTTTTTCCGCGTTTCGGCGGGCACCGTGGCGCGGTCCGTGATGATCGCGTTCTTCAACGCCGAATGGCAACGGCAAACGGCGTTGTCCGGTATGCCGGCGACGGCCGCGGCCACAAGCCGGGCGGCATTGTCGGCATTGGTGTGAAGCACCTGAATGATCTGCTCCACGGTGACCGCGTCGTGATCCGAGTGCCAGCAGTCATAGTCCGTCACCATCGCCACCGTCGTGTAACAGATCTCGGCCTCCCGGGCGAGTTTCGCTTCCTGCAGGTTCGTCATTCCGATGACGTCCATGCCCCAGGAACGGTAGACGTTGCTCTCGGCGACAGTGGAAAATGCTGGACCCTCCATGCAAAGATAGGTGCCGCCGTTTTTCGCCGTAATACCCGCCGAATCGGCCGCGGTCTTCACCACCTTGGCTAGTTCATCGCACACCGGGTGCGCCATGCTGATGTGCGCCACCAGGCCGTCCCCAAAGAAGGTCGAAATGCGGCCCATCGTGCGGTCAAAGAATTGGTCGGGGATGACGAAGTCGGTCGGCTTGTGCTCTTCCTTCAGGGACCCAACGGCGGACAGCGAGATGATGTGATTGACGCCCAGCATTTTCATGCCGTAGATGTTCGCGCGGAAATTCAGCTCACTCGGGCTGATACGGTGGCCTCTGCCATGGCGCGGCAGGAACGCCACATCGCGCCCGGCCAGTTTGCCTACGATGTAGGCGTCCGACGGCGCTCCGAAGGGCGTATCCAATACGACTTCATTCTTTTCGGTAAAGCCAGGCATGTTGTAGAGGCCGCTGCCACCGATGATTCCGATTTTCGCTTTCGGGGTGCTCATTTGCAATTAGTTCCAGAAGCACACCGCCCGTGGAGGCCGGGTGAACGAACACGTATCTGTGTCCGCCCGCGCCGATGCGCGGTTCGCTCAACAGGCGTGCGCCGGAATCTTTCAGTCTAGCAATCGCCGCTTCAAAATCCGGAACGCGCATGGCCACATGGTGGATGCCGGGACCGCGCGTGGCCAGAAACTTGGCGATGGTCGAGTTCTCGTCCGATGCCTCCAGCAGTTCGATGCGCGACGGCTCCGCGTCCAGCATCGCA
>VFZO01000213.1 GCA_016871155.1 Acidobacteriota bacterium
AAGGCCTTCTCCAGATCCGTCACCGCCAGCGTGTTCGAAAATTCACTCAAATACCGCAGCGTCGTGGCGCCGCCTTTTTCGCCGGCCCACGTCCGGATCGAGGCCTCCAACTCGCTTAGCACGTCGGACTCCTCGCCGAACGAATCCCACTCACGCCGCAGCTTCAGGAACAGCCTGTCCGTCTCTAAGTCGAGCAATACTACGCCCGCATTCTCCGGCCTACGCCCCGGCAGCCGCACTTGCAGGAACAAGTACTCGACCGGCCGCATCTCCAGAGTTTCCCCCATCATCTCCTCATCGCCCCACTCTACTTCTTCTTTACGTCGGGCGCGAAGGGATAGTATCCTTTTCGAGCGCGCACCGTAACGTTCGGCAGGTTTACCTCCACGCGGATATTCCGCAATACCTTTGATTGGTCCGCGGAGTCGGGCGAATAGCGAATAATGTACTGCGTCGTCACCTCGCCGGCCGTGTCCGATACCGCGCGGAACATGCCCTTGGCGATCTCGGAGGCATAGCCGCCTGTGCCGACCTTCAGCGCGTAGTTGCCTTCGTCCGAGGGCGTCGACAGATAGCCCGATACGTCTTTGTATAGCCCTTGCAAAGGATACACGACGCGCCCGCCGGTCTCTTCGGTCAAACGCGTCAGGTTCTTCTCGCCTTCGCTATTGAATCCGAACGCGACCGTCGACACGCCGTACACCGTCACCAGATTGCGCTGCGCAATCTCCACGACCTCTTCCAGCGTCTTTTTAGACGAGTTGTCGTGTCCATCGCCAATAATTACAATTACGCGCCGGGGCTCCAGCGGCTCCCCCTTCACCAGCGAGCGCGACGTGCACGCGGTGTAGATCGCGTCATACAGCGCCGCACCGCCGCCCGGCTTCAGCTTCCGGATCTTGTCGGTGATCTTCGATGAGTCGTTCGTCGTATTTACCGCCAGTTCCGCGTCGTTCCCGTATGTGATCAGGTATCCGCTAAACCGCTTGTCACCGTCCGGCAGCAGCGCCAGAGCCAGCTCGATGGAGGACTCTTGATAGTTCTTCCAGTGCAACCGGCTCGCGTTCGACAGGTCGAGCAAAAATCCAACTACCACCGGTTGCTGCCGCTCTCGCGAGAAGTAGCTGATTTTTTGTTCGCGACCTTCGTCGTAGATCTTGAAGTCCTTTTCCTCCAAGTCGGATACGAACCGGCCTTTGGAGTCGGTTACCGTGATAGGCACCACGACTTCGGTTACCGACACGTTCAACGGCTGCTGTGCCATGGCAATCGAACCGGCCACGCAAAGTACGGACAGAATACGTCGCATATATAAATTATAAAGGCCGCGGAGGGATCCGCGGCCTTCGGCTTTGTAACGTTTCAAAAAGGCTCAGTTTTCCGGAGCCGCGCTCGGCCGTTTCTTCAGCGTCGGCCTCTCGTCTTCGTCTTCCTTCGGCTTCTTGCCGTCCTCGTCCGGATCCACAGGTCCTGTACCCGAGCCCGGCGCGCGCCGCAACCGCGGACGGTTCGCGTCTTCCTTGTCATCCACCTTGCGCCGGTTCAGCAACGACGCCAACCGGTTCTTCACGTCGTGAAATTCCGAGGTTGTCACTACGTACTCCGGCTTCGCTTCCAGCAGTTCCTGAATGTTCTTCTGCGCCGTTTCAATGCGGTCGTCGGTCAGCGGGTGCGAGGAAAACACCTTCGCCATCGTTCCCGGCTTGCGCTTTTCCAGCGATTGCAGTTTTTCGAAGAAGTCCACGAACGCCGAGGGATCGTAGCCCGCCTTGTAGAGATACTGCAACCCCAACAAATCCGCCTCGCGCTCAAAACCGCGGGAAAACGCCAGGAATCCCATCGGGATCAGCACGCTCGCGCCCTGCCGGATTCCATAGCCGGCCCAACCGCCCATGAAGATCAGCGGGATCGAGGCGATGTTGGCGATCTGCCCGCGCGTGGCCTGCCGCGTGCCGTGCCGTGCCGCGATGTGTGCGA
Source organism: Acidobacteriota bacterium (assembly GCA_016871155.1). Lineage (GTDB taxonomy): Bacteria > Acidobacteriota > Terriglobia > Bryobacterales > Bryobacteraceae. The sequence continues at coordinate 1,978 of VFZO01000213.1, forward strand.
TTTCGTGCGCCATCACGCCGGCCAACTCGGCCTCGCTCTCCGCCTTCAGAACCAATCCGGTGTTGACGAAGAAGAAGCCGCCCGGCAGCGCGAACGCATTCACTTCCTCCGAGTCGATGACCTTGATCGTCACCGGCACCTTCGTGTCCGAGTTCCGCACCAGGTTCTGGCCTACGCGGTTCACGTATTCGGCGATCACCGGGTCGTCGACGATCTTCGCCTGGCGCTCAATCTCCTGCGCCAAACCCTTGCCCAAACCGATCTCCTTTTCGATGGAGTAGAAGTTCACGCCTTTGCCGACGTCGCGTTCGCCGATTGCCTCGACATCCTTCTTTTCCGGCTTTTTCTTGTTATTCTTCGGCTTCGCGGCCGGTTCCTTGGTTTTTTCGGTCGAAGCCTGTTGGTCGGCGAAACTGATCCCGACGGTCAGCGCACCGGCGATAATCAAGCGGAAAAGCTGTCGCATGAGGACTCCTTCCAGTCGCCCTTATTATAGCTCGGGCTCATATCGTGGTACGCATAGGAGAGAGGATCGGTTTCGAATTTGATCGCCCCACCCCTTTGGGAACGCCACCGCGCCAATTTTCCTGTAACGGACAACCTTGTCTATCTGAACCACGCCGCCGTTTCGCCACTCAGCAAGCCGGCGGCGGACGCCATGCGCTGGCTCGCCACCGACGGCGAACAGTGGGGCTCCCATCACTACCCCAAGTGGCTGGCCTGCTACGACGAACTCCGTGTCCAGACCGCGCGGATGATCCACGCCGAGCCCTCTGAAATCGCCATCGTCAAGAACACCTCCGAAGGTATCGCCACTATCGCGCTCGGCATCGATTGGCGTCCAGGCGACCGCATTGTGGCGTTTGAAGGCGAATTTCCCGCCAACCAGTACCCCTGGCAGCGCCTGGCTTCGAAGGGCGTTTCGATTTCCTGGCTCAAGGTTGATGCCCCGCTCGACGAAATCGACTCCGCCGCCGCCGGCGCCCGTCTCCTGGCCATCTCCTACGTCCAGTTCCTGTCCGGCTACCGCGCCAACCTGGAGGCGCTCGGCGAGATTTGCCACCGCCGGGGCGTGTTCTTCTTCGTCGACGCCATTCAGGGCCTCGGTGTCTTCCCCTTCGATGTCCGGAAGTTTCGTATCCACGCGGCCGCGGCCGACGGTCATAAGTGGCTCACCGGCCCGGAGGGCTGCGGGGTTCTCTACGTCCAGCGGGACAGGCAGGACGAAATCGAGCCCGTCGAGTTCGGTTGGACGAATGCCGCGTCCTATTCCGACTACGGCAGCCGCGACATGACCCTGCGCTCCGATGCCGGCCGCTACGAGCCGGGTACCCTCAACACCATTGGTTGCTTTGGTTTGGAGGCGGCCTTCCGGTATCTGAACGAAACCGGCACTGGCGAAATCGGCCAGGCCGTCCTGGCGTTGGCCGACCAGGCGGCCGAGGGAGCCCAGACGAAGGGGTACGAACTCATGATCCCGCGCACCCCCGAATCCGCAGCTGGGATCGTCTCCATGCGCCATCGGTCTCTGGATTGCCGAGTTATCCACGCGAGCCTGAAGGCGAAGGGCTTTATCACGGCCCCCCGTGCGGGCTGGCTCCGCGTCTCGCCGCACTTCTACATAAGCCCAGCCGAAATCGACGCGTTCGTCGCCGCGTTGCCGGCGTGACTTTAGCCAACAACCTCCCGTCGGTTTTCGAAGCGTCGTCTAGTTCACGGGGACCCGCTTTTGCGTTCCTTTGCACGATCTATCCGGCGATGCGAACGTCCGGAGGCCACCGTCGCCGTGTATCCGGAGGCGCTGAAGTCCGCGCTCACTCGGGAATGCCCTTGGAGCGCGGAGTTCAGCCTCCGGCTGTGCGCTTCCGCCGCGGGCCTCTGCAACGCGGCCGGCTGGATGGCCCGCGCGGCGAACGGTTTGGTCCACGATTCCGGCTAGTATTCGCGGCCGTAGGTGAAGGTGCCGCCCAGATGCGAGAACAGCACGCGAAGTTTCGAGGACGCGCCGTATTTGAGGTCCGCCTCGAGAGCGAGCGACGGCCACAGCGTTTCGAACACCCAGCCGGGAGCGGCGGACGTCCTGCGCGCCAGGCGCACCGCACCAAACCCGGCTTTGTACACGATCGAGGGCGGTTTGAAATTCAAGGGATCGTTATCGATTCGGCAGCCATAGATCCCATTCTCCGATGTGACCGGTATAGGGTTCAGCCACGCGCCGGCGGCAGCGTCGCCGACGAGCATGGAAATACCCGTGGTGCTCTGGGTACAAAAATAGGTACCGGGATGTGTGGAGGACAGGTCGGGGATTCCAACGGCTCCCATAAAACGCAGGGTCCACGCTGGATAGTGTTCGTGTTCAATGAGATTCAACTGCTCTGTGCCCGCGGATATGCCGGGCGTGTAGAGAAAAAGCCCTGCTTCGGAGGCCCCTCTGGAGACAACGGCATTAATGATAAAGCCAAGTGATTGGCTCCCCGGTCCCTCCCCGGTAGGGCCTGAACCTCGATCGATGTCGAGATCACGAATCGTCGCGGCGACGCTAGTGACTTGACGAATCCTAGTCCACAAAGGTTGTGGGTGGGAGGATTGGGGCTTAACCTTCTGAAAAGTGTGGAAGACACCGGCACCAGGCCGGCTGTGGAGCACGTGGATAAGGGCTCCGGCGGTTGGGTGATGGTATACCATCCCGGCAACAGAGTTCGGCGTGCTGGGCACGGAAGGATGCTCTCCGCAGATCCAAGTCGCGGATGGCCCGCAATTACCCAGGGGCGAGGATGGAATCTTGGCGGCGTAGTAGATTCTGGAGCCTACCAAGTAGACCACGAGCGGAATGCCATTCCTGCTGACGGAGGCATATATTTTGGCCGGCTGGCTCACGTGGAGAAATACCGATTCCGGTGCCGCGGCGGCGCCGTTCGTGGACGTGGCAACCGTTAGGATGTTGTCGACCGCGTAGGCGATGATCGTCGTTTCCTGGCCAGAGACGGTACGGGTGGCTAGGGAGGGATTTTCGCCGGTGAAGGTCTGATTGACCCAGGCTCCGGACGCGGTCAGAGGAAGCAGGAACAGGATCATTAGCAGTCTCATACTAACGAAAGCGAAAACAGGTAGAAAGTTTTTCAGCAAAATAATCCGGCTGGCCAACCGTGAATGGCTGGCTTCGCTGAAGGAGATCTTCGATCGCAATGGCGCCCGATATTCCCGCCGCTGGCGGTTCCGTTCGTTACCGGTCGAGAATGGCGCGGACGTCAATCCCACATTGCCGGACATCGGCGAGGCCCCCTGGTACCGCGCCGCCGCGTGCCGAAGCGAAGAAGACGTTCAACTCCTGCCCTATACGGGCATCAATGTGGAGTTCCGCGACGTCAACTGCGAGACGCCGGTCTTATGGTTCTAAACCCGAACCGTCCACAGGTTCCCTGGAGCAGTCGCTCACCGGCACCGGGCACGGGTAGTGGCGCCCGAGGCGGTCCCTATGTTCAACGTGTTGCCGCGGTCCGCACAGGACACCACCCTTCGCTCACTTGGCGATCTTTCCCGAAATGAAGCCTGTGACCGCGGCGGTAATCGCCATCGTGATTACGGTCTTTGAGACGCCCTTGAACCGGCCCGCCGGCGTCACGGGAACCCCTTTCTTGATACTTCCGACCTCGTCGAACCCCAGTGTTTGCTCCTTCAATTCGCCGCCTTCCATCCGCTGCAATCGCATTCCTTCGTTGGTCGTGCCCATCAGCTTTCCCGTGGATTTCGTCCCGTCGGGCAATGTGACAGTCAACGGTGTTCCGGCTGGAATCGCGAGAGCCTTTGTCTTCAACACCTCTGGCGTTTGCAGCCCCGGAGGCTTCAAGCCGGGTATTCTTCCACGAAATCCCGGTGACGGCCGTTTCACACTAGCGATCTGATCGAATTGCAGATTTTTCGTCACCAGGTTTCCCGCGTCAAAGGTCTGGAGAGAGAAGCCGTCCGCCGTCACTCCCATCAGTTTGCCCGTCAATTGGCTGCCACCTGGCATGTTCAAGGCAACGGGCGATCCGACCGGAATACCGAGCAACGACTTCCGTACCATCACGGGCGATTGCAGCGAAGGGAGGCCCGGGAGTTTTCCCTTTGGCCGCTTCACTCGGGCCAACTCTGCGTGGGGAATCGTCCGCGTTATCATCGAATCGCCCGCGCCCGGCACCTGAACTTTCACTCCGTCAGGCGACTTGCCCGCATACCGTCCGCTGACCTGTGTCTTGTCGGCCAGCGTAAGTGTGACCGGCGTGCCGGCCGGAATGTCTCCGAGCTTGGTATCTAGCGCCTTTGGCATCCCCGTTCCGACTGCCATCCGGTTCGGCTTACCCTTCTTGAGACTCGAAATCTGATCGAACGCGATACTCTCGATCCCTCCGGTCTCGGTACGGACTTTTATTCCTTCGCTGGTCATATCCTGCAGCGTGCCTTTCACGGGTCCGCGGCCGGCTACCTTGACCGTCAGCGGCGCCCCGGCCGGGACTGCCAGCGCCTTGTTCCGCGCAACGTCTGGAGGCAGAACTCCGCCCTTAAGTTTTTCCACGCCGGCCCGCGCGGCCGTGGACTCCACCTTGGGCGTCTGGCCGAACGTCGATACCGACGCCACTCCGATGGCAAGCAACTGCTTCAGCATCTCCGATTCCATCCTTTCGGTGCGGTCCCGCTTCCGGTAACCGTGCCCCCGTTCTATCCTAACCGTTCGCAGGTCCCGGTGCATTTGCCGGGCGCTTCCCAGCGAACAATGTGGGTGAAGCTGCGCGGCGCCAGGGCGAACGGCGGCGGCCAGATGCTTCCGTTCCACGAAAGCGGCGAAAATACAGGAAGGAAGTACGCTGTACGGTCCCATTTCCGGCGCTCCGAATTTGTTTCCCTGATCTTCGTCCTTGGCGTCTTCCCGCTCTCCGCCGCCGGACTAAACGACAGGCTGCGGCGCATCGTGCGAGCCGCCGTGTCCCGGCCTCGAGCTTTCCGGGTTGCTCGTGTCCCCTGGCGCACTTCACCTGCTTTGAGAGGAAACGATCGCGCATAAAGATGGCGTCTTCCAACCGCGTTTCGAGCGTTCTGCCGCGCGGGTCAAGCCGGGCCTGCAACGCCACCGGTGTCTTCAGTACCCTATTTCCATGCTCGACCGAATCGCCGATGGACGCACCGACCTGGTTTTCGACCATGTGAATAACTGCGGACCCGCCACCGCCGTTGTCCAACGGGCCTCGCTCATCCAGCACTGCGCCTACTACGGCGACGTCAGCGCGATCAAGTTTCTGCTTGCCCACGGAGCGACGCTCGCGACTCTCGGGGAGAATTTCGACCTGAACGGCGCTTGCTATCACGGCCACTGGCGGCTCTGTCAGTTCCTGATCGAACAGGGCGCGGACGTCAATCACGCATTGCCGGACACCGGCGAGACTCCGCTTCACTCCGTCCTTTGCAAAACCAACCGTGTGCGTTACACCCCGCTGGTCCGCATTCTGCTCGCCGCCGGCGCGGATCCCAACCGCCCAACGATTCCCGGCGTCGAAACCGGCAGCTTCATGCGCGACTGCCGCACAAAGGGCGAGACTCCCCTGCACCGTGCCGCCGCGTTCGGAAATGAAGAGGACGTGCAGCTCCTGCTCGACGCCGGCGCAAAAGTGGAGTCCCGCGACGCAAACGGCGAGACTCCGCTTTCCTGGGCCAGTTGGTATTTGCGCTCCGGAGCCATGCTCCACCTGCTTTGTTACGGTGACTACTGGATTCGTCCGGAGCGCCGCCAACCCTCGTCAGCCGAACCACCCACCGGCTCCATGGAGCAGTCGCTCACCGGCACCCCGCACCTAGGACCGGCGCCTGCCAAATAGGGCGGCTAGCAGCAGGCCGGATCCTAGCAGCGCATAGGAGGCGGGCTCCGGAACGGCGCCCGATGCGTATTGAAAGTTCAGCGGATTCCCATCGATTCCGGTGTCGTAGGCCCAAGTGATCCCGTCCGGCACGATCACGCTCTGGACGGTTACCGTGTTGGCGGCGTCCACGAAGCCGGAGCCGAAGACACTCCCTTGCACAGACAGATAAATCCGGTTGTTCGGTCCGACAGAATACCCGAACGGGTCGGTGAAGCTATAGATTCCAGAGTGAAAGCCCGCTTGGCAAGCCCCGGGCGGAGGGATGTCGTCGCAACGGTTGCCCAGGCCGTTCGTGGCGATCCGAATGATGAACGGGAAGAGAACATTGTTGTTCGCCACCATCCGGAATTCGGCCTGACTGTTGACACCCGCATTGATGGCCAAGTCGTAAGCGAAGTTTACGGTTAGGCTGACTGGCGTGCCGGTTGGGGCGCCGCTCAAGGTGAAAGCGACCATCCACTCCGTGGCCACTTGATTCCCGGTCTCCGCATATAGCCGGTTCGTCCCATAGTCGGTGAGCCCGAAATTGTTGCCAAGGCTGATTTGGACCGGACGGACATTGGGCGCTCCATAGCACGGCGCGCCAGGCGAGCTCCCATTGGCGGCACCGCAAACCACGCCATTCGCGCCGTTGTTGATGTTGGCCGTAATGTAGCTGCCCTCGGCTGGGTTTGCCGTGGCCAACAGGAGACAGGCTCCGCCAAATGCTCCCAACGATGCCCTCTGCGTGCGTTTCCAGAAATTTTTCATAAACTCTCTCCGAATTCGTGATTGATGAAGGACGGACGGCCATCCCGGCGCGAACAGCGCCTGGCCAAGCGCCTCCGGTCAAGATGGCGTGAATCCCTCCGAAACTGTCCGCGGAGTCAGCAAAAAAAATTTGCGCATGATAGTCTGACCACATGGCGGGGGCTGATCGGCCGGATATCACCCAATTGCTTGAAGATTGGGCCGGCAACAAGGACGGTGCGTTCGACCGGCTCGCTCCGGCGGTCTACGATCACCTGCACGAAGTGGCGCAATCTTTGTTCGCGGCCGAGCGGCGTTCGAATACTTTGCAGGCGACCGGATTGGTGCATGAACTCTTCCTGCGCCTGATGCAGTCCCGGGAAGCTTCCTTTACCAACCGCGCACATTTCTATGTCTTCGCGGCCAAGGTCATGCGCCGGATTCTCATCGACAACGCACGCAAGGCCGGCGCGAAAAAACGGGGGGAGCGAGCGCAACGGGTAACGCTGGTCCCGGAGCTCGCGTGGGTAGACGCTGCATCCGGGGACGTCCTGGATCTGGAGCGCGCGCTCCACGAGTTTGGCGACGCCTACCCGGAAAAGGTGCGCACGCTGGAACTCCGTTTTTTTCTCGGAGCCACCGCCGAAGAGGTGGCGGAACTGCTCGGGCAGTCGCGTTCGCAGGTCAACCGCGACATCGGCTTTTCGGTCTCCTGGCTGCACCGGCGGTTGAACAAAGGACGGCCCGCTGAAAATCCGGTCACTTCCTGACCGCTTTGCGCCATTCAAAAGAGAGGAGGGGCGATGTTCGAACCGGCGCGGCTGGTGAACCGGCGGGAACAATTGGAAGATCTCTTTCACGCGGCCTTGGAGAGCGGGCCGGAATGCCTGGAATGGGCCTGCCGGGACGATGCCGCGCTGAAAGCGGAGGTCCTGGAGTTGCTCGAAAGCTACCGCGCGTGGAGCGGCGAACTGCCGGTCGCACAGGAGCCGGCACTGCCCGTCTTCGGGCCCTACCGGTGCGACGCCATTCTCGGTTCGGGCGGCATGGGGACCGTCTACCGCGCGCATCGTCAGGACGGCGAGTTTACACAGGAAGCGGCGATCAAGATTCTGCGGGGTTCGCTGCGCAACGACTGGTTCCGGCAGCGATTCCTTGTCGAACGGGAGATCCTCGCCGGACTGAACCACCCCGGCATCGCGCGCCTTCTGGACGGCGGGACTTCCGCGGACGGCGAGCCGTACCTGGTAATGGAGTTGGTCGACGGCGGACCACTTGACGAATACTGCGACGCCCAATCGCTCTCTCAAAAGGCCCGCCTGCAACTCTTCCTGCAAGTCCTGGATGCGGTGGACTACGCGCATCGGAATCTTGTGGTGCACCGGGATCTGAAACCCGGGAACATTCTGGTCGCCGCCAGCGGCAACCCGAAACTGCTCGACTTTGGCCTATCGAAGCTGGCCGAGGATGACGTCACCGCATCGATCCACGCGATGACGCCCGGCTATGCAAGCCCCGAGCAGTTGTTGCGGCGGCCGGTAACGGTGGCCTCGGATATTTTTTCGGCGGGCGTTGTGTTGTTTGAGCTGTTAACGGGACTTTCGCCCTTCGGCGCGGAGGAGCCCTGGGCCCTGGCCCTGAAGCGCGTCGCCGGCGAGGTGGAGATTCGGCACGCGCCTGAACTGGACCGGGATCTCTCCTGCATTCTCCGAAAAGCGTTGGAGCACGAGCCCGAGCGCCGCTACGCTTCGGCGAAGGAGTTCCGGGACGATCTCGACCGGTACCTGAACGCGAGGCCGGTACTCGCGCGTCCCCACGGGTTGGCCTACCGGGCTGGAAAGTTCGTCAGGCGCAACCGGATTGCGGTGACCTCGGCTGCGCTTGTGCTGGCGGCGGCGTTCACCGGTGCGAGCCTGACGCTATGGCAGGCCCGCAAAGCGGCGGCGCGGTTCGCGGAGTTGCGCGGCTTCGCCCGTTTCGTAGTGCAGGATCTGCATACCGAGATACAGAAGCTGCCGGGTTCAACCAATCTGCAGAGGCTGAGTGTCGAACGTTCGCTCGGCTACCTGGACCGGCTGGCGGCGGAGTCCGCGCCGGATGCGGCGCTTCGGATCGAAGTGGCGGATGGGTACCGGCGGTTGGGCGATGTGCTGGGCAATCCGTATCGATCGAATCTGGGCGACCGCGGAAAGGCCGAGAGCGCCTATCGCAAGGGTCTAGTCCTTTTGCGGGAGGGTCCCAAGACCGCCGCGTCGCGCCGTATCGCCGCCGAACTGGCCGTCCAGTTGGCGGGCACGGCGGGGTTTGGAGGATCCAAGGGGGAGGGGTTGGCGGAGATCCGCCGCGCCGCTAAGGAGTTGGCCGGGCTGGCTGCCGCCGCTCAAGACGATTCAGCTCTCCAACTCTCCGCCGCGCGCGCCTGGGAAGCGCTCGGAACCCGCCTGGTCGTAGGGGGCGGCAACATCGAATCGGAGGGTTCGGCAGAAGCGGAGAAGGTCTATCGGGAGTCGATAGGACTGGCCAACGCTGTGCTGACGCGTGAGCCCGCGAATGAAGCCGCCAAACTGCAATTGGTCCAGTGCGAACTGAATCTTGGAATGCTGAAGGGGTCGGACCGCCCAGTAGACGCCATT
>VFZO01000214.1 GCA_016871155.1 Acidobacteriota bacterium
TTCGGAAGGCAGGGAGAATGGCGGGAGAGAGGTTTCGATGATCCGCATGAGCCCGAAGCCGAGGGCAATGCCAAGCAGACCACCCGCCAGCGACAACAGCAAGTTTTCCAGGAGCATTAAGCGGATCAGACGGCCGCGGCTCGCGCCCAGCGCCATTCTCACGTTCATCTCCCGGGACCGGGCAGCGTTCCGTGTCAGCATGAGGTTTGCAACGTTCGAGCACGCAATCAGCAGCAAAGCGCCCACTGCGCACATCAAAACGGTCAACGATTGACGCAATTGTTCGCTTACGATCCGGTCCATCCAGAGGTCGATCGTCACCCCCCATCCCTTCTTGTCCTTCGGATAGGTTTCAGCGATGGTCTTGGCGATGATGTCCATCTCGGCGCGGGCCTGTTCAATGGTGACGCCGGGCTTCAAGCGGGCGAGCGCGTTGAGCCAATGAAAGTTGCGCTGAGGCCCGCGGCATAGGAGGCACAACGGACGCCACAGGTCGTTGAAGCCGCGGTCGAAATTCGTATCGCGGGCAGTGACGCCGGCAATGCGGAACGGTTCGCCGTCGAGAAGAATTGTGCGATCCAAAATCTGCGGATCGCCGTGGAACTTTGCTTGCCAGGTGCGATGGGAAAGAATCACCACCTTGTCCTTGCCGGGCTGATCCTCGTCCGCTGCGAAACCTCGGCCGAGCGCCGGCTTGACCCCCAGCACATCCCAGTAAGCGGCGGAGACGAGACTGGCTCGAAGCCGCTGCGGCTCGCCTGCGTCGCCTGGCTGGGTCCAGGTGTATGCCTCGCCCGACAGCGCGGTCATGTGGGAGAAGACCCGGTTCTGCTTCTGCCAATCCATGAAGTTCAGCGAAGCAATGCCGTTTCGCTGGAAGCCCGGAGGCTTTTCCCAAACCTGCACTAACCGTTCTGGCTCCGGATAGGGAAGCGGCTTGAGCAGAACACCGTCCACGAAGCTGAAGAGGGCAGTGTTGGCGCCGATACCCAGAGCAAGCGTCGACACAGCGGCGATGGCGAAGCTAGGCCGCTTCGTCAAGGTCCGCGCGGCGTAGCGTAGATCGAGCCAGAGATCGCTCAGAAGATGACCGGTGGCAGATCCAGGCGTGATGGATGCCGGTGTATGCGACTGTCGCAGGGGCGCCATGTACCGGGCCAAGAGGTTCTCCTCACTGAAATCGGCAAGAGCCAGACGTGTGGCTTCTTCCGGCGAAGCCCCGCCGGCGGTCAATTCGCGCCAGCGCTCGTCGAGATGCTGCGAAAGCTCTTCCACGATCTCGGCTTCGCGAGTGGGCGCCAGGCGCAGCGAGGACAAGCGCTCAACGATGTGTCGCTTCCAATCAGGCATTTTCGCCTCCGATGACGCAGCGCACCGCCTCGACGAACGCCTCCCACGTCTTTTTCTGCTGGGCCAGCACGGCGCGCCCTTCGGCGGTCACCTTGTAGAAGCGCCGGCGGCGCTCTTCCGCCTTCTCGACCCACGTGCCCTTGATCCATCCCCGCTCTTCCAGGCGATACAGCAACGGGTAGAGCGAATCGATGTGGAACGTCAACTGGCCGCCAGACCGCGTGTGGATGAGCTTGCTCAACTCGTAGCCGTGACGCGGACGGGCGTCGAGCAGCGAGAGGATCAACAGTTCGGCCGACCCGCGTTTGAGCTCACGGTCCAGTGCACGCGTGTTCATATCTGTCATGAACAGATATTATGTGAGCAGTTATCCGAAGTCAAGCCGGGCAAACTGGTGACGGCTGGCACGCTTCGCACTGGCTTCAGGAACCCATCCGTCTTCCCGCTTCGTAGTACTCCAACAACACCGCCGTCTCACGATCGCATCCCCCTCCTCGAACGCGTGTCCTGGTTCAGCCAGAAACGGAGAAGGCGTTCTCTTGGATCGCTCATCAATCCAGCTCTCGTTCCCTCTTTCTCTTGCCAGTTCCGAAGCCTTCCCTCCGAGGGACGGGCGCAGGTGAGCACCCGCAGTACGACTTTGGAACGCGTACCAGTCTCGTCTACGCAGCGCGACTAGTCAGGAGCCATCGTCCCGGTACTGGGTGATGCTGCCGTTTGGGAGCAGGTGAAGTTGATCTATGACTCTCGGGCCGGATAGAGACAAGAGGGTGGAATCCTCTTGTTGACTCATAGCAAAAACGCTATACTATCAGAGTCCGCCATGGCCTGGACAGTTGAAACACTGAATGATGTTGTGAACGAGGAGCTTGATGCCCTGCCGACGGACATGCGGGCTCGTTTTCACCACATCGGTCGGCTGATTGAGGAGTTCGGACTTGAGCGGGTTCGAGAACCCCATGTAAAGCATATTCGTGGTGTTCTCTGGGAAATGCGGATGCGCGGCAAGGATGGGATTTCACGGGCGTTCTACGTCGCGGTCAACGGCCAGCGGGTCGTTGTAGTGCGGGTTTTTGTCAAGAAGACGCAGAAGACGCCAAATCGAGAGATCGAGCTGGCCTTGAAGCGAGCAAAGGAGATTTCGTCATGACCAAACTGAACGACCTCCACAAGAAGTGGATGGGGAACAAGGAATACCGCAGGGCGCATGAGGAACTCGCGCCGGAGTTCGCCTTGTCCCGTGCGTTGATTCAAGCTCGCGTCTCGGCTGGCCTCACCCAGGAGCAATTGGCTAAGCGCATGGAGACGACGCAATCGGTCATCGCCCGGCTAGAAAGCGGACGCACGCGGCCTTCCACGCAGACTCTGGAACGTCTGGCAGCCGCGACGAAAACGCGGCTCATCATAACCTTCGAGCCGGCGACCGCACGCCCGTAGTCGAGGTATCAGACGCGCTCTCGACGGGATAACTTGGCATGGCTGATCTGACCATTGTGGAGAAGAAGAAGCTCGAGCAGTTCTTCGGAATGGGATCGGGCTACGTTCTCGATTTCTCCAATCGCAGTTTTGAAGAGTTTGTCCGTGATAGCGTTGGTTTGGACATCTTCGATTCGCGCTACGACTACGGGAGTGGCGCGAAAGCCAACAGATTGCGCGCCTTCTGGATGAAGGAAAGCAATGCTGTTGTCGGCAAGCTGTTGAGCGATCTGCTCGATTGGGCCGAGCCGAAGGGGGTGCAGCACGAAGTGTGCTGCCTGATCGTTAATCGGTTACTTGGCAATTCGACATCGGGTTCTGTGGCTCAGTCGGACGGCCTGGCCGCTGCAACTGCGGCATCCCAACATCGATCTCGCGAACTCGAAAAGCTAAGAGATGAATTTCTTGCGCTCGCATCCGATGCAGACCGGGCACGAGCTGGTTTGGCGTTGGAGAGGGTTCTCAACCGGCTGTTTCACCTCTACGAGCTTCAACCCCGCGAGCCGTTCCGAGTAGTCGGCGAACAGATTGATGGTTCATTTGAGCTTGATAGTCACATCTACCTGATCGAATCCAAATGGGAAAAGAAGCCGATGCCGGAGGCTGACCTCCTCGTTTTCAGAGGCAAGATCGAAGGCAAATCGACATTCACAAGAGGCGTGTTCATCGCACTGAATGGCATCAGCAAAGAAGCTCAGGATGCCATTACACGGGGAAAGGCACCGTCCTTCATTGTGATGGATGGTTGGGATCTCACGATGATCCTGAATGAGAAGATGACCCTTCCGGACTTTCTTCGCAAGCGTATCCGCCTGTTGGCTGAGCAAGGGCGTGTGTGCGTCAACTTCGCGGAGTTGTCCTAGAGACGAAACGATGGCGCGGCTCCGTGCGTTCCACAAAGGGAAAGTTCGGAGGTGACGACATCCCGAAAAACGGGCTCGCTACATCTCGATTCGCCGCCGTGCAATGAAAGGAATTTGGAATGCCCCCAGAGGCCGGAGTCGTTGATTTTTCGGCACTTTCTGGCATTGTCGCCCGATAGCTCTCGAGTAACGCCATGCTCGGCAAGAGACTGGTGCGGCGCTCCACTCCGTGCGGCGCCAACGCCGGCCCTTACCTTCGGTGGCACTGTCCCAGTTCAAGGACAATATCGGAACGATGCGGGTTTGAAACGCCTCGTCCGCAACAGGGTCTCCCCTCTATTCGAACCGAATCGCACCCTGGTTCCAATCGACGGCCGGCTGTGTCGCGTGCGATGATTGTCGAGGGAATTGGCCCGACTTCTGCCAAGAGTGCACGGCAGGGTACCCAGTGGTGATCCCCCGCCAAGAAGTTGAAAGGCAGGCGCGCGATCAGACTCGTCTTCAGTTGCAGAATCGAGTCCTTCTTGGCGCAATTTATGAAAGCGCGCGTGAAAAGCCCCGCTGCCTGGCAGTGCCGGGGCGGGGTTCTCCGAGCGAGTAAAGGCTAAAAGTAGTACTTCAAGCCGATTTGCATGTTGCGGGGCCCGACACGCGCGCCCGTGATCTGGCCGAAGTTGACCGCGCCGAAGGAACCGGCGGGGTCACCGAACATCGGCGTATTCGTGAAGTTGGTGGCCTCGAGGCGGAACTCGATGCGCTGACCTTCCCGCGTGGTGATGTTCTTGAGGATGGCGGCGTCGAGCGTGGAGATGCCCGGTCCGCGATAGTTGAGGTTGCGCGGCGCCGTGCCCGGCACGTCGCGCAGCGGCTGTCGGAATGCCGCGGGATTGAAGTAGCCGGTAAGTCGATCCTGGACCCGGCCCTTCGTGCTGGGGTCCCCGATGAGGTCGGGACGCTGCGTGCCGTCCCAGATGGCGCCGCCGGACTGCGTCACTTGGATCGGCATGCCGCTCTGCATCAGGAGCATGCCGCTCAGGTTCCAGCCACCGGCGATCCAATCGAGCACGCGGCTCATGCGGCTGCCGAAATGACGGCCCCGGCCAACCGGCAGTTCATACGAACCGGCAATGACGCCACGGCTGGCGATGTCGTGCGAGGAGAGCGAGCGCTCGCCGCGCAGATCCCAGATGTTCTGGAGCGACGTGGAACCGCCCAGCCAGGAGACGTTACCCGAGCTGTGCGACACGTTGTCGATCATCTTCGACCAAGTGTAGTGGCCGAGCATCGAGAGGCCGTGGCTAAAGCGCTTCTCCCACTTAAGTTGCAGGGCATGGTAGTTCGAGTCGCCTCGGGCGGGCTCGGCGGTGCCGACGCCGGTGCCGTTGAAGTGTGGCATCGGACGGAGCAGCCGTTCGCGGACGATCGTCGGCTGGGAAAGGGGCGACCGGGTGTCGGTGATTTGGCCGAAGAACGGGTTCGGCACCAGAGCGGTTAAGGCGTCGCGGCCGGCGCCCCAATTGCTGGGGTGCAGCGGTGACAAAGTCGTGACGGGCATGAAGAGGTGCGTGCCCCGGCTGCCGGTGTAGTTCATTTCAAACACCGACTGCCAGCCCACTTCGCGTTGAATCGAGAGGTTCCAGGAGTGGTACTCCGGATTGCGATTATTTTCGCGGACAATCGTGCCGACGCCAAAGCCCAGCAAGGTGTCGTCGCCTTGCGAGCGGCCCGGCGGCTGCAGGATGCCGTTAGGGAACGGATTGTTGAGCCGCGCATTGAGCGTGGCATTGCCATCCAGCGACCAGATGGCGGGCGAGTTGATGGTGAAGCCGGTGCCCGGCCGGCCGAAAACCGTGGCGCGGGACAGCGTATAGAACAGGCCGTAGCCGCCCCGTATTGCAGTCTTCGAGTCAGCGGCGTATGCAAAGCCCACGCGAGGCTGCCAGTTATTCATGTCGGCGTCAAAGGGTGAACGATTGTTGTCGTCGACGAATTTGACCACGCCGCGGGTGTCATAGCCGGGGGCCCGGACGCGCGACTGGGCATTGAGATCCCAGTAGCTGTAGCGATTCAAGATCTCCCACCGCGGCACGTCGAAGTCGTAGCGCAAGCCGAGATTCAACGTCAGCTTCCGCGTTACCTTCCAGTCGTCTTGTAAGAAGAAGCCCCAATACTTGGAGCGAGAGAAGGCCTTGGGCTCGATGTGGTAGTCGCTTCCCGTCGTCCAGCCAATTAGCATTGCCGCCAAGCCGTTACCCTGGTTGCCCGGGCAGGTAAAGCGTTCGAGGCAGGTGACTCCACGGCCGAAGGCGAAGCGGCCGGACGGGAAGCCGGGCTGGAGGTAGTCGAGCTGGTTGATGCGATGCTCGCCGCCCACCTTGACGTTGTGAGCGCCGGCGACCTTCGACCATTGGCCGGAGATGTGGTGCACGCCCTCTTGGCGGTCCATGAGCCAGAAGCCTTCGGTGCCCCACTCCTGGAAGCCTTCGGGCGCAAAGCGCGGGAACAGCAGATTGGTGGCCGAGGCCTTCATGTTCTGCGGCAGGCCCAGCGAGGTCAGATCGAACGTATCGAAGAACGGATCACGGCCGAAGTCCGAGTAGGTGAGGCCGTAGCGCAGCGTGACGATCGAAGTGGCGCTGTGGACCCGCGTCAGTTCCGCCACCATCGACTTGGTGTTGGTCTCGTTAACGCCGCCGGTGAAGTAGGACGGGTTGCCGTCTCCGAAGAGATTCGGGTTGGCGCCCTTGCTAATGGCGTTGCTGTAGCGGCCGCCCAGGCGCGTCTTGTCGGAGAAGTTGTGATCGACGCGGCTGTTGATCTGGTGGGCGCGGCTGGTGTTGATGCCCTGGTTGAAATAGTTGTTCAGGTTCGTGATGGCGGCGCCGGGCTGGTTACCCTGCGGCACGAAAGAGAGCGCCTTCACGGAAATGGGGTCGAACATGGAGGCCGGCACGCGATTGCCAGGGAACGGAGTGCGAACGATGGCGCCCGCCGCGTTGGTCTGGGTGGAGAAGGGGTTATGGACCACCATCAACTGGTTGGCCGCGTTGAAGGTCTGCGAGAAGTCGCCGTTGCGCTGCACGGATGTGGGCAGCGAGATGTTTATGCTAGTGGGGCTCTCCTGCCGGGTGTACTCGTATGCGCCAAAGAAGAAGGTCTTGTTCTTGATGACCGGTCCGCCCAAGACCCCGCCGTATTGGTCGCGATGGAAGGCGGGAAGAGGGCGGCCGGCGCGATTGGCAAACCAGTCATTGGCATTCAGCGCCGCGTCGCGCAGGAAGTAATAGCCCGTGCCGTGGAAATCGTTGGTGCCGGAGCGCGTGATCATGTTCACCACCGCGCCGCCGGTCTGGCCGTACTCGGCGGAGAAGAAGTTGGTCTGCATCTTGAATTCCTGCACCACGTCCACCGACGGGGAGAACTTCAAGTCCGTGATGCCGGAGTTCTGCTCGACCGTCACGACCGTCACGCCGTCCACCAGAACGTCCGACGTGGAGTTCCGCGAGCCGTTGGCGACGAAATTGGTGTTGTTGTCGCCGCGGCGTCCGCCCGAACCCACCACGCCCGGCGTCAGGTACGCCAGGCTCATGGAGTTGCGTGCGATGTTGGGCAGCGACAGAATTACCTTGTTGTCGATCACCTGGCCCAGATTGGCGATGGTGGTGTTGAGCAGCGGCGGCGCTTCGGTGACATTAACGGTGGAAGTGATGTCGCCGATTTCGAGGCGGACATCGAGCGTCGCCTGCTGTTGGACGGCGAGCGAGAATTTTTGCTGGAGGAACTTCTTGAAACCGTTAGCTTCGACACTCAGGGTGTACGCGCCGGGAGGAAGGCCCGTGAGCGTGTAGCGGCCCTCAGCGTCGGTGCTGGTGTTGTGCGGGATGTTGCGATCGGTTTCGATGGCGACGACTTTCCCGCCGGGAACGGCTGCGCCTGAGGCGTCGGTAACGCTACCGCGCAAACCGGCGGTGAACGATTGAGACCAGCCCGTGGTGAGCAGAGCAGCAACGGCTGCAAGCAGACGTAGTTTCTTCACTATGACCTCTTCTGAAGCTTGTGGAACGCGCAAAGCGCCGCTGACCTCTCAGCGGACCCCGTCAAAGCATATCACTTCAGATCGAACGACTCGGGTAACCGCTATGCTCGGCAGGAGAATAGTACTTGATTCGGGGCACCAACTGGGCGGCGCGCCTCAGCTTCCGGTCGCTACCCTTCGAGAGAATCCGCCGGACTCGCGGGACCCCTGTGTGGGTTCGTTCCTGTGTGGTTCTTTTGTGAAAACGGTGCGGCTGGTTCGCGTGACATCATGATGCGATTCGAGGTGTGTCTGCGCACGATCGTACCCGCGATAGAACCCGATGGACGCCAATCTCAACCGCCACCGCCCAAACTCCCTGGCCTCACTCGCCCCGAGCCCGCCCAGCGCAAACCCACCCTCCGCCAAACCCCGTTCACGGAACCTCGAAAAAAAAGTCATCCTCAATCGATCCAACAACTTCCAGCCACTCGCACCCCCTAAGAAACCCCGAAAATTTTGGATGCTCCTCTACAATGGTCTTGTGGAGCGCAATGCGCCCACCCAAAAGCCCCTGGCCAAAAACCAGGGGCTTTTCAGTTTCTAAGGAGGCAATACAATGCAAAAGCTGACAAGGTCCGAACAGGCCAGAATCAACGGCGCCAAGTCGAAAGGCCCGAAAACCGAAGAAGGCAGGGAGAAGTGTGCCAAGGTCAATTTGAAGCACGCCGCCTACGCCGCCAAAGCCACCGTCCTCCCGCACGAGGATCCGAAAGCCTACGAGCTACTCTGGGCAACAATTGTCGACCAGTTCCATCCAGGCAACGCCTTCGAGTATGGCATCGTCGACGAAATCGTCAACCATCAATGGGCCGCCCGGCGCCTCAGCCGCGCCGCCCAACAGGTCACGGCAAACCAAATGCAGTTATTCCTGAGAAACTGCCCAACGGACCAAACGCCGGAGGAAGCCTACATCCGCGTCGAGACCGAAGGCTGCGCCGCCGCTGAGAGACTCGAGCGCAGAGCTCGCGCCCACACCCGCGACATCGCGCGTTTGGTCAAACTTCTCAACGACATACGCAAATATTCAAAAAGTGACGGAGGGTCCCAACCGGTCATCGAAATGATGGACCGCGCCGTGGCCTCGCCCGCCCCGGAAGTCATCCCGCAGCCAGAAGCACCACCCGCACCAGGACAAAACGACGAGCCCCCCGGCACTCCGGGCACGTCATATGTTTGAATGGACGTACGAATGCGAATCTGGTGGTTAGTTGCGGCTGCGCCGCTCGGGGTTCTCGGACAGTCCATCTGCGAGCCGGTGCTCGCCTACGCTCCGTGTGAAATCGTGTTCGATCTCGACGCCGCCGAGCGGAAACAGCATCCGAATCCCTATTGGTCAGTGGAGCTGCGCGCCGAAGTCCGCTCGCCGCGCTTCAAAACAACGCAGGTCTACGCCTTCTTCGACGGCAAGGACAAAATGATCCTCCGCGTCGCCGGCACCGATCCGGGCGATTGGGAGTTCCGTGTCACATCGAACCTTCCGCGCTGGAACGGAAAAATCGGGAAGTTCCAGGTTACGCCGTCCGATCATCCGGGCTTCGTCGTCGTCCAAAACGTGCGCCACTTCGCCTACGGCGAAATCAAAAAGCCGCACCTGTGGATGGGTGACACAATGTACAACTTCGCCACCATGGACTCGGCCGCCTTTGAACGGATCGTCACCGCCCGCGCCGCGCAGAAATTCAACCACATCCGAGGACATCTTCTGGGCGACGGCTTCCCCGCCCCGGACCGCCCTCCCTACGCTCACTTCGACGAGCTCGACAAGCGCGTCCGTTTCCTGAACTCCAAGGGCATCACCGCGGATCTGATCATAGGCCGGGACGAAAACCACCTCGCCAGACAGTTTCCGGAACGCGCGCAGCGCGAGCGGCTGTTTCGCTTTCTGGCCGCACGCTACAGCGCCTTCGACATCACCTGGCAGTTGATGCAGGAGTTCGAGGAGTACGCCGACGGCCGCGCGCTCTGCAAGGAGCTTGGCGACTACCTTCGAAAGTACGATCCAAACGCCCACCCGCGCACCGCGCATACGGTGGCGACCGCCGGTCCGCTGGCCGGCGATGGCTGGCTCGACTACATCACATATCAAAGCTCCGACGAGGCCGTGAACGGCGTGGAACGCCAGCTCTTCACCAAGCCCTTCGTCAACACCGAGTTCGGCTACGAAAACTCGGGCGCGGGCAAGAGTCACGATCACCATGTCGATAGCGATGAGTTCCGTCGCAGGCTGTGGCGCTCTTCGATGAACGGGCAATATCCCACCTTCGGCAACACCGGAACCTACGGCGGCGCCAAGGTCCCGTTCGACGAAAAACAAGTAGAGTCTCCCGGCGCGAAAGCCATGACGCACTGGTTCGAGTTCTTCTCAAAGACTCGCTACTGGGACATGGAGCCGTACTTCGATGTCGATGGCGGCCGCGCCATGGCCCTCGAAGGAATCGAGTACATCGTCTACGTCGAAAAACCGCAAGGGCCCATCGAAGTGCTCACCGAAAAGCACGGCTATGACGTCTACTGGTTCAATCCCATCACCGGCGAATACTTGAAGCAAAAGGAATGGAAGGGCGAGAAGTTCGTCGGCCAGCCGCCGACCGCGACACAGGACTGGGTGTTGCATCTGTCGCGCGACGGCAAGAAAGAGGGAATGCTGCGCTCCTACAAATTTGAGGCACGCCGCGTGCCGGTGCAGGAAGTCGAGTCCGCAACCAAGCTCGTGCCCTTCGAACTCGCACTGCCCGCCGGCGATACGATCTCGGCGTCGAAGCCGCCGCAATACGAAATCAAATTGAAGCGCCAGACCCGGGCCACCCGCGACATGCGGTATCTCATCACCGGCGAGGTCACCAGCAACGGCCAGGGTTATCGCGTCATGGGGACCGGACCGTCGGGAACTCTCAAGATCCCGGCCGGATTGAAAAAACAAATCCCTGGTGTTTTGTTGTTGCGAGTCACGGCCTTGAATGCGAATGGAAAGGCCTACGCGGTCGACCGCGTCTTCCAACTGGTTCCGTGACGGTCCTCGGTATCGACACCACCGGCGCCTTCGGCAGTCTCGCGCTTCTGCGCGGAGGCGAGGTGCTGGAGTTGGCCGTCGTCCACGCGCCCGAGGGATTCGCCCATGAGATCTTCGGTGAAATCGAGGCTCTTCTGGCGCGCCAGCGCGTCGCGCTGAGCGGGATCGACCTGTTCGCGGCGGCCTCCGGCCCAGGTTCGTTTACAGGCGTTCGGGTCGGCCTTGCCGCGGCCAAGGGTTTGGCGGCCGCGCTTGGCAAGCCCGCCGCCGGCGTCAGCAACCTGGCGGCGCTGGCGTCGCTCGGCACCGGCCCGCTGCGCGCGGCGCTGCTCGATGCGCGGCGCGGCGAAGTGTACGGTGCCGTTTACTCGGCCGCGGGTGAGTTGATCGTGCCGGAAATGGCCGGAACCCTGCAGGCCTTCCTGGAGCGGGT
>VFZO01000215.1 GCA_016871155.1 Acidobacteriota bacterium
TCCGGCTGGATTCCAGTAACGCCGCCCAGTACCTACGGGGCCGCGGAATCGTGTCCCTGGGCCCGATTGTCCGCCTGGGGGGCGGTGTTTCCAATACCGTGCTGCTGGCTAACACCGGGCGCGGCCGTATCGTCGTAAAACAGGCGTTGGAGAAGCTGAACGTCGAGGCGGATTGGCGGTCCCGGCCGGATCGAACGTTGCGTGAGGCGAATGCGCTCGTGGCAGTGGCGCCGTTGCTGAGGGAGTTCGCCGTGCCGTACGTCGAGTTCGTTGATGAGGCGAATTACATCTACGCAATGCAGGCCGCCCCTGAGGGCGCCGTCGACTGGAAAACGGAGCTCATGGCGGGACGAATCGCGCCGCCGGTGGCCGCACGCGCCGGTGAAATACTCGGCACTCTGATCGCCGCAACCTGGCACAACCAAGACTGGGCCGAGCGCTTCGGAGACCAAACGGTTTTCGACGAGCTGCGGCTGGATCCGTATTTTCGTTATACGGCTCAGAGATTTCCGGAACTTGCGGATCACTTCGATCTGCTGATTCGAAACTGCCGGCAACGCAGAGTCTCTTTGGTACATGGGGATTGGAGCCCCAAGAATCTGCTGGTTTCGGCAGGCCAAGTCATGGCGATTGACTTCGAGGTGGTCCATTACGGGGACCCGAGCTTCGATACCGGATTTCTATTGAACCACCTGCTCTTAAAGTCGATTCACCGGCCCGTGGACGCCGGCCGCTACCTCGAATGCGCGGAGGAGTTCTGGCGAACGCTTGCAGAGCGCATACCACCGGAGGCGCACTGGCTGCTACCCGCCACTCTGG
This sequence comes from Acidobacteriota bacterium, assembly GCA_016871155.1. Taxonomy (GTDB): domain Bacteria; phylum Acidobacteriota; class Terriglobia; order Bryobacterales; family Bryobacteraceae. The sequence continues at coordinate 820 of VFZO01000215.1, forward strand.
AGCAACTCGGTGGACTGCTCGCGGCCCGCGTCGCGGGAAAATCGCCAGCCGAGTATTTGAACGGTCCGCAACGGGCGGCCGCATGGAGGGCCGCCGCTCGAATCATCGAACGCCGGCCAGCAGCCATTGAGGAGATTTGGATGTGCCTATAGAAATTCGGGGGATATCGGCCTGGGAGATTCTGGATTCCCGTGGCAGACCGACGCTAGAAGTCGAGGCGACGCTCGCCGGCGGGGTCCGCGCCTCGGCACAAGTGCCGTCGGGTGCCTCGACAGGAACCCACGAAGCCCACGAACTGCGAGATGGCGACCCGGCGCGTCACCGCGGACTGGGAACGCGGCGTGCCGCGGGGCATGTGAATACAGAAATCGCGGCCGCTCTGGCCGGCCGGGATGCCGAGGATCAGGCCGGAATCGATGGCGCGATGATCGCGCTCGATGGCACCGCGAGCAAGAGCCGCCTGGGCGCTAACGCTCTGCTTGGCGTTTCCTGCGCGGTGGCGCGCGCCGTGAGCGTGGCACGCGGAGTTCCTTTGTTCCAGAGCTTGGCGGCGGGTGAGCCCAGGCTGCCGGTTCCGATGATCAACATCCTCTCCGGCGGACTTCACGCCGGAGGGAACATCGAGTTCCAGGACTTTCTGATTATTCCGCACGGCTTCGATTCGTTCGCCGAAGCGATGGAAGCCACCACACGGATTCACAGCGCTGCCGGAGAGCGGATCCGGGCCGGGGGCTACGCGCTAACCGGCGTCGCCGACGAAGGGGGCTGGGGGCCCGGTCTGCCCTCGAACGGGCATGCCTTAGAGCTACTGACGCGATCCATCGAGATCGCGGGTTTCTCGGCGGGTGATCAGGTTTCGATCGCGCTGGATGTGGCATCCTCGCACTTTCACTCCGGCGGGCGGTATACGCTCCGGACCGAACGGCGCACGCTGAGCAGTTCCGAAATGGTCGACCTCATCGAGGATTGGGCGCGCCGGTTCCCGGTGATTTCGGTGGAAGATGCGCTGGACGAAGACGATTGGGACGGCTGGCGCGTTTTGACGTCGCGGCTCGGCGGCCGCCTGCAATTGATTGGCGATGATTTTTTCACGACAAATGCAGCCCGGCTCCGGCGCGGGGCGGCCGAGGGTTGCGCGAATACGGTCCTGGTCAAGATGAATCAGATCGGAACCCTGACCGAAACATTCGAAGTCTGCCGGTTGGCCCGCGAACTGGGTTACAGCGCCGTCGTTTCGGCGCGGTCGGGAGAGACGGAGGACAGCTTCCTGGCCGACCTGGCCGTCGCCACAGGCGCGGGGCAAATCAAGGTCGGTTCCATCACACGAAGCGAACGGCTCTCCAAGTACAACCGGCTTCTAACGCTCGAGGCGCGCGATGGTCTTGCGTGGCGCGGCCGCGAGTTCAATCGTCGTTTAGCAGATTCATCCAGCCCCGGCACGCCGTAGCGCCGCAACGGCACGGAATTCGCTCTTCGTCCTTGCCGAAGCGGTAGTCGATGGTCAGCTCCTCGCCCGGCCGGATTTCGCGGAGAGAGTAGTAGAGGATGTGGTCGCGCAAAATACGCGACTCGATATTCGGCTCGCAACTGTGATTGATGATCTCGGCTCCGCTGCCGCCGGCGGCGCCGTCCACGGTCCAATAACTGTTGAGCGTGAACAGGTAAATTTGCACGCGCTCATTGGCCCGGCGTTTCGTCTCGCGGCGGCTGATCTTCTCGCCGGTATATTCGATGACCTTTCGGCCCCTGGGAATCGGTTCAGCCGCGAAGACGCCCCAACGATGAATCTTGGAACGTCCTACGCGGAGTTTGTAGACCGCAAAGCGATCATTGATTTCAGGTTTGGCCGTGTGGAGGGACACACGGCCGTTGGATTCGCTCATTCGTGGGCGCCTAGGTTCGGCGTCGCTCGCTTAGGATCAAAAATCGTCCTCGGCCTTTGCGCCTGTCGCTTTGCCTTTGCGGCGCATAATGATGACGACGATGCAAACGACGGCAAGAATGCCGGATACGATCTGGACGGTAGTCTGGTCCATGTCGCTTCACCTTCCTCCATTTGAGAGATTACCGAATTATAGTCGATTACTGTGCCTTCTGCTTCAGAACTTCGACAAGTTCCTGGACGGCGGCGGCGCTCTTTTGAATCGAGGCTTTTTCGTCGTCCGTCAACGCCACTTCGTAGATTTTTTCGATGCCCTCGGAACCCAGCTTTACGGGTACGCCGAAGAAGATACCGCTGAGACCATACTCACCCTCAAGCAGCGCTGCGCAGGGAAGAACCTTCTTCTGATCTTTCAGAATCGACTCCACCATCTCGATTGTCGCCGCCGACGGAGCGTAGTAGGCGCTGCCCGTCTTTAAATGTTTCACGATCTCGGCTCCGCCGTTCTGCGTGCGGGTGACCAGTGCGGCGATCGTCTCGGCGTCCAACAGTTCGCCGAGCGGAATGCCACTGACGTTGGTGAGCCGGGTGATTGGCACCATGGTGTCACCGTGGCCGCCTAATACCAGCGCGGAGATGTTCGTCACGGAGACCTGGAGCTTCTCGGCGATGAATGTGCGGAAGCGGGCCGTGTCGAGAACTCCGGCCATGCCGATGACCTTGTTCCTCGGCAGTCCGGAGACCTTCGAAGCGACCCAGCACATCGCGTCAAGCGGATTCGTCACCAGAATGAAAATCGCGTTGGGCGAATATTTCATCGCGCCTTCGGTGGCAGCCTTGACGATCTCATAGTTGGCCATCAGCAAGTCGTCGCGGCTCATGCCCGGTTTCCGCGGGAATCCTGCCGTGATCACAACGATGTCCGAGTTCGCGGTCGGCGCGTAGTCGTTGGCTCCAGTGATGGATACGTCATAGCCCTGTACCGGGCCCGACTGCAAAATATCCAGCCCTTTGCCTTGTGGAATGCCTTCGGCGATATCCACTAAGACCACATCGGCGAGCTCCTTGTCGGCGATGCGAAGGGCGCAATTCGCGCCGACATTGCCGGCGCCTACGACTGTTACTTTTTTACGCATAGATTGGAGGGAAGACCCAATTCAAGAGTCTATCCTACAATGGTTTCTTCATGCCGGTACCCTCATCCGCCTCGGCGTTTCTGGAGCAGCAGAAGCTCCGCCTCTCCCGTTTTCCTGTCCGAAAACGCATCGTTTTCCCCGAAGGCGAGGACCCTCGCGTTGTGGAGGCCGCCGGACGCTTGCATTCAGAGGGTCTGGTGGAACCGGTGCTTGTGGGCGCGTCCAACGACGATCGCTATTGGCGCCCGCTCTACGAACGCCGCCGCGCGAAGGGCATGACCGAGCTCGAAGCGCGAAACCTTGCGCGGCAGCCGCTTTACTATGCTGCGCTGATGGTCGCTGCTGGCGATGCCGACGGGTTTGTGGGGGGCGCGGCCAATACTACGGCCGATACGGTGAGGGCCGCATTCCTTACCGTGGGTCCGCGTGCAGGCGTGCAAACAGTCTCCAGCGCGATGTTCCTTTGCGTGCAGGACACCTCCTTCGGCCACGAAGGCGTGCTTGCCTTTGCCGACTGCGCCATCGTCGCCGATCCCAACGCGGTGCAACTGGCAGAAATCGCCATCGCGTCAGCCGGTACGTTCCGGGAGATCACGGGCGGAGAGCCTTGCGTGGCGCTGCTTTCCTTTTCGACAAAGGGCAGTGCGGAGCATCCCTTCGTCACGAAGGTGCAAGAGGCGCTGCGCATCGTGAAAGAGCGGGCGCCGTCGTTGAAAGTCGACGGCGAATTACAGGCGGACGCCGCACTTGTCGCGTCTGTGGGACAGCGCAAATCGCCCGGCTCCGCGGTGGCGGGACACGCCAATGTGTTGGTGTTCCCGGATCTGGCGAGCGGCAACATCGGCTACAAGCTGGTGGAGCGATTAGGTGGCGCGGCCGCGTTCGGCCCGTTCCTTCAAGGGTTGTCGAAGCCGGTCAACGATCTTTCGCGTGGTTGTTCGACCGCCGACATCTATTCGGCCGCGATTGTTACCGCCCTGCAGGCCAATCCGTTAGACTGAGCGAATCATGCGTTACGTCATTCTGACGGTGATTGCCGCCGCGGCCTTCGCGGGCGATCGCGACAAGGCCATCGCCGCGAGCATGCGGAAGGTCATCGACGCGGGCGAAGTACCGGGTGCGGTGACCATCGTCGCCACGCGCGACGGGGTATCTTACGTTGGCGTCATCGGCCATGCGGATCCGGATCGAAAACAGCGGCTGAAAAAGGACTCGATATTCTGGATCGCGTCCATGACGAAGCCGGTCACCGCCGCCGCGATTCTGATGCTCGAGGACGAAGGCAAGCTGTCCGTCGATGATCCGGTTTCGAAATACGTCCCGGAACTGAAGCACTCAGGCATGACGCTGAAACATCTGCTGACGCACACCTCTGGCCTGGGGGAGGCGGCACCGGAGGAGATGAAAGCAGCGAAGAGACTAGCCGACCTGATTCCGGCCTACGCTTCGAAGAAGCCGTTCTTCGCGCCGGGCTCGCAATGGAAGTATTGCCAGAGCGGCATCAACACCTTGGGCCGCATTGTCGAGATCGTCTCCGGGAAACGCTTCGAGGATTTTCTCGACGAACGATTTTTCCGGCCCCTGGGCATGCGTGATACGTCGTTCTATCCACCGCCGTCGAAGGCCGCCCGCATCGTTACGCCTGCGCGAAAGGACGGGGACAAACTGGTGCCCGCGGCGGTGAGCCTGCTGCACGGGCGCGCGCCATCGGACACGGACCGCTACCCGGCCGCGAACGGCGGGCTCTACTCGACCGGCCCGGACTACGCTCGGTTCGCGCGCATGCTGCTGAACGGCGGCGAACTCGACGGCAAGCGGTACCTTTCCGAACAGTCCGTGCCGACAATGTCCGCACCGCAAACCGGCACGCTGAAGGCGGGTTTCATTCCGGGCCACGCCTGGGGATTGGGCGTGGGTGTCGTGGTTGAACCCGCCGGCCAGACCGCCATGTTGAAGCCCGGCACGTTCGGACATGGGGGCGCTTACGGAACGCAGGCCTGGATTGATCCGCAAAACGGCGTAGCGCTGATTCTGATGGTGCAGCGGGCGAACTTCAAGAACAGCGACGACTCGCCGGTTCGCCTGGCGTTTCAGCGCGCGGCCATGGGAGCCGAGTGAAGCGGATTTGGGATCGCGTCGAGGCGCGGCTGGCGCGCGTGACGACATCGGGCGAGATCATCCGCGAAGTGGACGGATTTCGAGCGCTCGCGATCGGACTCGTCATCCTGCACCACCTCCTGGCGCTGTATTTGCAAAACACCACGCGTTTCGGCGAGGTGCAGGTGCCGGCGGATTGGCTCCGCATGCGGAGCGAGTCGACGCTGGTTCGCACTCTGTATCCTTCGTTCCTGGGCGTCCAGTTGTTTTTCGTGATTAGCGGTTTTGTGCTCGGGCTACCCTTTGCGCGGCACTACCTGCGTGGCCGGCCGAAGCCGGAAATGCGCGCCTACTTCCTGCGTCGCCTGACTCGCTTGGAGCCCCCTTACATAGTGGCGGCCACCATCTTGTTTGCCGCCGGCGTGATCAGCGGGAAAGGATTCGTTTCGTTGCTGCCGCACTTTGTCGCGACGCTTTTCTACTCGCACAACCTGGTCTACGGAGTCCCCAGCGCGATTGAAGGCGTGTTCTGGTCACTCGAAATCGAGGTGCAGTTCTACATCCTCGCGCCGCTACTGGCAACCGTTTTCGCCGTTGAACGGCCCTGGCTGCGGCGGGGTGTTTTGCTGACGGCGATTCTCGGCTGGTCGCTATTGGCCTCGCGCGTGTCGCTGGTGACCGATACGCGGGCATCGCTCACGCTCATCGGCTTCGGCCAGTACTTCACCGCCGGATTTCTGTTTGTGGAGATCTACCTCAGCCGGTTTGAGAATCGCCGCGTCTCTCTCTCGGCAATGTGGGATGCGGTCGCGCTGGCCTGCCTTTCCGGATTCGTCGCTATTTATTGGACGGTGAAGTCGTGGCGCTACGTATGGCTCTTGCCATTTCTGATTGTGTTGTTGTATTCGGCACTGTTCCAGGGGCGCATGGGCGCTCCGCTAGTGCGGGCGCGGCCCATATATCTGGCGGGCGGCATGTGCTACACCACCTACCTCTATCACACGGGATTGTTGGGAATTTTCAGCGAACAAACGATGAAGCTGTGGCAACCGGCGCTTCCCTTCCTCGCCGATCTGCTGCTGCAGGCATCGGTGCTTGTGCCGATCGTGCTATCGCTCTGCGCGGCCCTCTACTACTACACCGAGAAGCCATTCATGATCCGGCGCTGGAGATAGCTTGACCTATTTCGAGCAGCGATAGACGCGGGCTTCAAACGGTTCAAACGAATCCCGGAACGCCGCGCCGGACTGGTGCAGGGTACGCGTCTCGAATCGGGCCTCACAGTTTCGCAGCCCCCGGAACTCCACATCCACAGGGTTCTTGTCTGCATTGGTGGCGATCAACAGCAGCCCGCCCCCGGATGGCTTCACGATAAACTCCACACCGCGGTCAAGCGAATGTCCCGTGTCGAAATACTCGATCGCGATATTGGATTGGACCGCTCGCTCCGCCAACTCCGGCCCGATGGTCTTGAGTTCCTCCACGGTCGACTTCACCGCCTGCCAGGCAGGATTGCCCGGCGGCCCCAAATGCAGACCCCAATAGAGAACGCCATTCGCGCCGTGGACGATAGCCTGATAGGCCATGAAGCGCGACTGGGCCGCCGACGGATACGCTAACATCTTCGGGTCGATCTGCTTTTGAATCGACTCCCAGGCGAAGCCCTGCAGCACCATGAACACAGGCTTTGAAGGGCCAGCCACGCGGCGCATCTTCGCCGTATAGGTTCCCACCTGGCTGATCGTCTCGTTGAGCAGGTCGCCCTGCTGCCCGTCCGGCCAAAGGGCGTACTGGTTCCGGATGCCCCGCGGGATCACCGGATAAACGTCCGTGGCAACTGCGTCGGTCCCTTCGTTGTAGCGTTGCAGAGTGGAGACCAGATTTGCCGGGGCGTGATTGAGGTAGAACAGATGCCTGGAGTCGAGCGATTGAATCAGCCGCCGCGTCGCGACGATTTTCTCCGGCGGCGTTCGCAGCTCACGCGGTTTCTTCCAAACGAAAGCCGGCTCGTCTTCGATCTCCCAAAACGCCAGAGCCGGCTTGTCCTTCATTGCGGCCACTGTCTGGCGAACCTTCGCCGGCTCGGTACCCGTAGTGACCCACGCGAGCAGCCCGTGCTTTCCGGCTTCGTCCGGCGCGCCGTGTACAAGATTGAAACCGGCCTGCCGCGCGGTGCGCAGAGGCTCGGCGACCTTTGGAATCGAGTAGGCGCCCACGATGAAGGTTCGCTTCCCGTTCACTAACACCATTCCGTCGCTATCGATACTGAGGGTCAACGCCGCGGCGAGCAGCAGGCTCATGGCCGCCGCTCCTGCGGACCGGCCTGCGCGGCCACGCGGCGGGCCATCCAACTCTGCCAAACGGCCATCACGATAAAGCCGATGGCCACATGGTCCCAAAGCCCGGTGCCCATGGCGAACTTGAACGTCGCGTCGGCAACGCAGCCCCACGTGAGCAACTCCAGCGCGCGAAACGTATCGTTGCGAACCCAGGTTCGCACCAGCCACGCAAAGGCGATCGAGAGCAGAATCGCTACCGCATACGCTGGCTCCGGCGCGCCGTGCTTATACTCGCCGCTCCAGTAGCGCGCCGAATCGAGCATGGTCGCCGCGAATGTAATCGTTAACGCCACGTGCCAGGTCAACCAGCGCAGCCGCGTCAACACGATCATCAGCACACCGCCCACCAGCAGATAGGTGAATCGCGTCGAGACTTTCCACGTCAGCCAGAACGTCAGCCCGGCGCAGAGCGCCGCGGAGATCATTTCGACGGCCGCGGGTGGCGCGTCGATCTCCGTCTCCGTGTCGTCGAGCTTCGAATGTTTCAGTGCCCAGGCCAGCGCCCAGCCGAAACAAAACCCGAACGTGAACTCCATATACTTCCACCAATGCAGATTCCAATCGGCGAAGAAGATGCGGCCCACGCCTTGAATCGCGCCCCCGAATCCGAAGCCGGTGAAACCGCCGGCAAATCCGGCCAACGCCAGACGCAGCGCGGGTTGCAAGTGCTTCAGATAGCCGAGCCACAAGAGCAGGGCGACGCCCGCCAGCAGAAAACCGAACCAGATCTCGGGCCGAGGCTTGTCCAGCGGGTTGGAAAAGTAAACGACCTTGGGCTCATTGAAAAACTTCCAGCCGGTCTGCGTCGCGATGGCCATGGCGGCGGCGCCGCCCGCCACAATACGGGTGGCCGGAGTGAACGCCATGCCGATCACCGCTCCGCCCACCAATCCCCAGATCCCGCCCTTGAGCGCCAGGCCCAGGAAGCCCCACCAGAACGTGTCTTTCTGAACGATGTAGCCAACCGTTTGACCATACGTCATCTGGCCGCCGATGCCGATGCCGATCGCACCGAAGGCCGCGATCATCGCCGCATCGCGGCGTCGATAGATCAGGCATAAGCAAAGCGCCACCATCGCGCCGGGAATCATCGCGCCGAACGGCCCCCCGCCGATAAATCCGCGCAGGCCCCAACCTAGCATCATCGCCACTGCTGGCAGCAAATACTCGTACCGGTTCATAGATCCAGAAAGCATAACAACCTTTCACGATTCTGTGACTTGACGCAAGCGGGGCGTTTCGGCTGGATTTGAATTCGACCTGCGCTCCCGCGGTGGACTCGGCCGCGGTCAGCATCTCGCGTGCGATGCGAACCGGAACCAGCGGCCGCAGAGTCTGTTCGCCGGCATGTTACAGCACAGAGGCATTGAGTCCCACGATTTCGCCGGTTCCACCGGCACTCGGTCTGATCAACTCGCTCAATTGGGAATATACTATCGCCAGTATGTTCAGAATGATCGTGACCATCACACTCTCCTCGGTGGCGGCCTTCGCGCAAGGAAACTTAGGCGGGCTCACAGGAAACGTCGTCGATACATCCGGAGCCACGGTGCCCGGCGCCAAGCTAAGTCTCAAGAGCCAGGCGAACAACCAGGTCCTGGTCACCGAGTCCTCCGATGCCGGCTACGTTTTTCGCGGCGTGCAGCCCGGCCCGTACTCGCTGGAAGTCGAAAAAACCGGCTTCAAGAAGTTCGTGCGGCAACAGCTGAGCATACTAACCGCAACGCAATCGGAACTGCTGATTACCTTGGAAGTGGGAGCCACATCGGACTCGGTAACGGTGGCTTCGGCGGCCATCGAACTGCAAACCTCCTCGCCGGAGGTTTCCACGGTCCTGCAACGGAAGACGCTCCTGGACCTGCCCATTCAAATCGGCTCGGGTGCGTCCACCACCGCCGCATCCGGACGCCGCCAGCCGGAGACGTTCATCTTTCTCACACCGGGCGTCGTCGGCACGCAGTGGGGCAAGAGCATTAACGGCTCGCCTGAATTTGGCCAGGAGATCCTCATCGATGGTATCTCCGCGCAGCTCTCATCGAACCCTGGATTTCTGGCGCAGACCTCCCCGCCCTATGAGGCGATCGAAGAGTTCAAAGTGCAGAACACGCTCTTCCCCGCCGAATACGGCCGCGGCTTTGGCGTCATTAACTATACGCTCAAGTCCGGCACCAACCGGTTCCATGGCGGCCTGTTCGAATTTCTACGCAACGACAAGCTCGACGCCCGGCCGTTCTTCAACCGCACGCGTCCCATCGTTCGTTTCAACGAGTACGGCGGGAACCTCGGAGGACCCGTGTGGCTCCCGAAACTCTACAACGGCAAAGACCGCACCTTCTTCAACTTCAACTACACCGGACTGCGCAACTCGCCCCCGCTGCCCGGCAACCTTGTGAGCGTGCCAACGCCCGAATTCTTGCGCGGCGATTTTTCGCGGCACGTGGACTCGGCCGGTAGTATCCTCCCGGTCTTCGACCCCGCCACCACCACGGCCAACGGCACACGCACTCCGTTCCCCGGCAATGTGATTCCAGCGGCGCGGCTCAGCCGCGTGGCGCGCAACACGGTGCCGCTGCTGCCCGGCGGCGCGGACCTGCCCGGTTACTTCAACAATTTTCTGGCGCGCAACGCAAATCCCGTGGAAGACGATATCTGGTCGTTAAAAGCCGATCACTTGATCTCCGCCAACCACCGGGCCAGCTTCGTCGTGTGGCGCTCGCTCAACGATCAATTCGTGAATTCGGTGCTGGGCCGCGCGGCTGGTCCGCTTGGCCCGTGGTTCCTGGCCAACACGAAGGGCAGCAACTATCGCATCAACTACGACGGCACGGTAAAGCCAACCGTGCTGATTCACGCAGGCTACGGTTATACGCTGTCGAACCCGACGCGGCGGCTTGACGAGCGAAAGGGAAACCAGACG
>VFZO01000216.1 GCA_016871155.1 Acidobacteriota bacterium
GTTTTGTTTCTCACCCATTGGGTGTCGTCCTCCGGTGCATCTTCATCGCGTTCAAACCCCTATGGATATTGATGATGAAGCCCATCCGAAGATTCGCAATGCAACGTCAAAATGGAAATGTGGGTGTACAGGATCTTCCGCCCCTCTATGGATTACTTTTCCTGAAAGGCGAAGACCACCGCGGCCCCTATGCATAGGAAGGACACGGCGTGGTTCCATCGCATGGCTTCGCCCAGGTACAGCTTCGCGAAGACTATGAAAACACAGAGCTGATCGCCTCCTGCATGATCTTCAACTGATACCCGGAAAATGCGCCGAATCCCAGACGGTTCGCAGGCACCATCAGGCAGTACTCAAAGAACGCGATGCCCCAACTCAGCAGGATCGTGAAAAGCATCCCGCGTCCCCGGTGCTTGAGATGTCCATACCAGGCGAACGTCATGACGATGTTGCTGGCGATCAGCACGGCGGGTGTTGCAAAACGCGCCGGGATGTCGATCATCCTCTAATATTACCGGCGGGACCACCAGTGCTTCTTCTTGACGGTCTGCGCCCGGTGCTTTTTGGGGTCGTATTTCAGCGGTTTCAGGTTGATCTTCTGTTTGTCTTTCACCGCTTTTATGCTCGACTGGCGGGGTTTCGGCCTCGCCTCGGCGGGCGGCGTCTGCAGAAGGGCGAAAATGGCAAGCGAAAGGATCCAGAGGTAGCGCATACTGGGGAGCGAACGGCTCCTACCGGTTTCTATCGGCTGTTCCCGCTTCTGACATGAGGCCCCTTGCCGGAATTCTCGTCGCCGGAATGCTGTGCGTCGCGCAGCCCCCTCTTATTGTCGATACCGACGCCGGCGCCGACGATCTTATCGCTCTGCTCTGGCTCCTCCGCCAGCCCGGCGTGAGGATCGAGGCAGTTACCGTCTGCTCCGGTTTGGCCCACCCCGCCGCCGGCGCCGATACCGTCCTTCGCGTGCTGGAGTATGCCGGCCACGCGGGCATCCAAGTGTACGCCGGCTCCGAAAAGCCATTCCGCGGCGATGCGGCGTTTCCCGCCGAATGGCGCCGGCAGGCCGACGCGCTTTTCCATTCCGAGCTTCCTCCCGTCAAACGAAAACCATCCGCTATTCCAGCCCACGTGTTCCTCGCCGATCGCCTTATGGATCCTCGCCAGCCGGTCCGGATTCTTGCGCTCGGGCCGCTCACAAACCTGGGCGCGGCCACCGCTCGCGAGCCCCGCACCGGTGCCGCCGTGGCGGAACTCGTCTGGATGGGTGGCGCCGTAAGCGTCGACGGCAACGTGCCGAATGAGCGCTCCTCGGAGTGGAACGCCTTCGTCGATCCGGAGGCCGCCGAGCGCGTCATCGGCCTTGGCTGGAAGAAGCGAATCGTCCCGCTCGACGCGACGAATCAAGTGCCCATCACCCCGGCTATTCTGCAAAACTTCGAAGAGACCGCCCGCGAGTGGGATTCCTCTATCGTTCTTCGGCTGCTGCGCGCCGGCGCCGAATCCATCCGCAAAGGCCAGTACTTTGCTTGGGATCTGCTTGCCGCCATGGCTGCCGTCGACCCCAAGGTTCTCACCGCGCAGCCTATGGCCGTCACTGTTCGGAAACGTCCCAGCGAACGCGGCCGGTTGGTTCGCGTCGAGGGCGCCAGGCCTAACGCGGCCATCGCCACGAAGGTCGATCTGTCGCGCTTCGCCACCCGCCTCCAGGAGCTGCTGCCATGACCACCCTTCTCGGTGACCTTCGCTTCGGCTGGCGAGAGCTCACCCGCGACAAGGGCTTTGCCGTCACCAGTCTGCTGTCGCTCTCGCTCGGCATTCTCGCCGCCACCGCCATGTACTCCGTGATTCACGGTGTCATCGTGACGCCGTTTCCATATAAGGACATCGACAATCTGGTCTCCATCGCCGTCCGGAATCCGGACCAGCGCGGCTGGCGTTCGTCCTACTCGCCCGCCGAATACGTGGAACTCGCCCGCCGCGCGACGATCTTCGAAGGCGTGGCCGCCTCCACCATCTCCGATATTCTCTGGATCCGCGACGGGGAACCGCTGCGGCTTCGCGGCAACTACATCTCCAACAACGGCTTCGACGTGATGGGCGTTCCGGCGATGCTCGGCCGGGTTGTGACGGCAAACGAAGAAGCTCCGGAAACGAAAGCGGTGCTCGGTTACCCATTCTGGGTTTCGCGCTTTGGCGCCAATCCAGCCATCCTTGGAACCGTCCTCGTACTGAACGGCAAGCCGCGCACCGTGGTCGGAGTCATGCCCCCGCGTTTCATGTTTCGCGGCGCCGACGTCTACCTGCCGCAGATCTACCGCCCCGCCGGCAACGAGGGCATAACCAATATGATGTTGACCGCGCGCCGCAAGTCCGGCGTAGGCAACGCGCAGGCGCAGGCCGATCTCGATCCCATCATTCGCGATCTCGCCGCCGCCTCGCCGGGCACGTTCCCGCAGCGTTGGCGCATCGAGTTAATCACGTTCAAGGACACCTACCCGAGCTCGATTCGCGAGACGCTCTGGATCCTGTTTGGCGCGGTCGGCCTGCTGCTGCTCATCGCCTGCGCCAACGTGTCCAATCTTTTGCTTGCGCGCGCGGCCGGCCGCCAGCGCGAGATCGCCATGCGCGCCGCTCTTGGAGCCAGCCGGTTTCGAATCGTTCGCCAGCTTCTGACCGAAAGTCTTCTCATCGGCATCGGCGGCGGCCTTCTCGGCGCCATAGGCTCCTACGCCGCTCTGCAGGGGATATTGGCGGTGGTTCCGCCGGACGTCTTCCCAGCCGAATCGGAGATCTCGCTGAACCGCGCCGTGCTGGCCTTCGCCGTCGCCGTATCGTTGCTCACCTCTCTGCTGTTCGGACTGGCGCCGGCGCTGCACGCCTCGGGCGGTGCGTTGGCCAATCCCCTGAAGGACTCCTCGCGCGGAGCCGGCGGCGGCCGGCGCCTTCGTTGGATGCGCGGCGCCCTGGTCACCTTGGAACTCTCGCTCGCCATCATTTTGCTTTCCGCCGCCGGTCTCTTCCTGAAGACCCTGATCAAGATTCAGAACGCGCCCATGGCCGTGGAGGTCCGCGACAAACTCGTCATGATGGTGCCGCTGCAGGAACAGAAGCGTCCGTCGCCCGAGGCGCGCGCCGCCTTCGTCACCCAGATGTTGGAGCACGTCCGCGCCGTGCCTGGTGTCCGGTCCGCTACCATCAACGCCGGCCTGCACCCGTTTGGCGGCTGGGACTTCCCCGTCGAGATTCCCGGCGCCGCCAAACAAGACCAGCGCCCGGTCGACTGCCATCAGGTCGACGACGCCTACCTGGCGGCCACGGGCATCGCCCTGCGCGCCGGCCGGTTCCTCAACGCCGCCGATATCGGCTCTCGCCGTCTGGCCGCTGTCGTCAACGAAACCTTCGCCCGCCGCTACTTCGGCGGGGAATCGCCCATCGGCAAGACCGTCAAACTGTGGCGTCTGAAAATGGCGCCGTTCAATATCCCCAACGACGTGTTCGAAATCGTCGGTGTCACGCAGGACGCCATTTTCGAATTGCACAATGGGGACCCCCATCCCGAACTTTACATCCCTCACTCCGTCACCGGGTTGGCCAACGTCTTGCTCATCCGTTCGCAGGGCGACCCTGCCCGCATGGCTGAACCCGTGCGCAAAGCGATCTACGCGATGGACGGCACCCAATTTGTCGATGAGACCAAGCCGCTCACTCAACTCATCGATGAGTATGCGTACTCCCGCGGACGCTTCAGTCTCTGGCTGATGGGCGCATTCGCGGTGGCAGGTCTTGCACTCGCCGTGATTGGCGTCTACGGATTGCTCGCGCACATTGTGGAACGGCAGCGCCGGGAGATCGGCGTCCGGATGGCGCTGGGCGCGGATTTCTGCGGCGTCGTCGGAATGGTGCTCCGCCGCGGCGCACGGATGATCGGTGGCGGTCTGGCGGCAGGCGTTGCTGTGTCGTACTTACTGTTGCGGCAGTTCGGAGCCAAGCTCGGCGTGGCGGACCCGCTGGATCCCTGGACGCTTGCGGGTTCCTGCATCGTCCTGGCGCTGGCCGGCCTCGCGGCCTGCCTGGGCCCCGCACTGCGGGCTGCGCGCCTCGCCCCCATGGAAGCGTTGCGCGCGGACTAACCCGTGGCCGGATGTCAGAACTTCAGCTTGAGCGCGAACTGAATAATCCGCGGGTCTAGCGCGTTCTGCACCACTCCGAACGCGGAGTTTCCAAAGTCCCTCGCACCGCCCGTAAGAAGCCAGTTCGTGTGGTTGGTGAAATTGAAGAACTCCGCCCGGAACTCCAGATCGAACTTCTCGGTCAGCAGCGTGTTCTTACGAATCGAGGCGTCCCAGTTCACCAAGCCGGGACCGCTGACCGTTGTCCGGCCCGCTGTGCCGAACCGGACGTCCCCGGACAGGAGAGATTCCGGAGCGGCGAAGCATGACGTGCGGAAGAACCGTTCCACTGTGCGTTCCCCGCGCGGCATATTGGGGTTGCAGACCAGGTCCGGCCGCGCGGCTCCTTCGGTGCCCACTCCCAAAGGATCGCCGGCGCGGCGGACCGTAATGGGGTAACCCGTCTGAATCGAGAAGATGCCGTCCACCGCCCAACCGCCCGCAATCTTGTTGAGTGCGCCGGTCCAGCCCGAGCCGAATTTCTTGCCTTTGCCGAACGGCAGTTCGAAGACGTAAGCGGCTGTCGCGCGATGCCGGTGATCCTGCGGCGCCAGGCCTTTGTCGGCCCTGATGTTGAAGATGTCCTGAATGCGATTCCCGGTATCGGCGTCGCCGCCACCATTGAACGCGGCGGCGTCGGAGATGGCCTTGGACCACGTGTAGGTTCCCAGCACCGTCAACCCGCCGGCCATCCGCTTCTCCACTCGCATCTGCAAGGCGTGGTAGTTGGAGAACGCCGTGCTGGTGGTCTCAAACGCGTTGCTCAACGGCACGATCACGCCGTTCCAATTCGCGAACGGCATCAACCGCCGAAAGTGGTTGCGTCCGGGGCCGATGTTGGTGGGGATGTTCGGGTTGTTGGTCAGGTCGGGTATCGAATACCGCGGTCCGCGGGGCTCGGCGGTGTTGATGTTCTGGCGGCGGTTCAGCCGGGTCCCCTTGTTGCCGACATACGCCACCTCCACGACGGTATTACCGAAGATCTGACGTTGAATGCTGAAGTTCCAGTTCTGCAAGTAGGCGTTCCGGAAGTCCTTGCTGTACGCGTTCGGCCCCGGACTATACGACGCCACGGGCCCGGTGCCGAAGTCGACGTCCGGCCGCTCCACGCGGAATCCGAAGAACCCTTCGGCCGGGGGAAGGCCGAAATGAAACGCGCCGAGATCGATCTGATCTTCGATGACGAAGGGCCAGTTTTGAATCGTGTCCTCGGTCAGAATCATCGGCACTGTGTCGTAGAAGATCGCGTAGCCACCGCGAATCACGGTTCGCGAACTGCCGCCGGGTTGCCAGGCGAAGCCGAACCTGGGGCCAAAATTCTTCTTGTCCACTGGACCGATGGAGCGGGGAAGCGGCGTGGCCTTGAATGCCGCGGCCTTGCCCTCTGCGACTCCGAACGTCGGCACGAACGGGCTTGTAATCGTCGTCGTAGCCGCGCAACCGGGCGTGGAATAGGATGGGCACTGCTGTGCGAAAACGATTGTGCTCAGTTCGTCGTCGCGATCCTTCGGCGGAATATAGAGCTGGTAGCGAATCCCCATGTTGAACGTCAGGTTGGACGAGACCTTGAAGTCGTCCTGGAGATAGATCCCGTACTCAGTCGCGCGGAGCGAGGTATAGAAGTCCGAGATGCGCCGCGCTTTTTGGCGCGCAAGCCCTAACAGAAACGCCGCGAACGCGTGGCCGGTGTCGCCCACTCCGTCCACGCCGGTCCACTGCTGGTTCTCGAATGGAAAGCTGCCGCGCGTGGTCTGCGCGCGCAGCACGTTGTCCCGCACGCGCCGCACCTCGAAGCCGGCCTTCATGAAGTGCCGTCCGGCGTTAAAGGAGAAGTTGTCGATCAATTGGAACGTGTTGCTCCGCCGGCGCAACGGTCCGCCACCGTTGCCGAGTGTCGCGGTGCCGGTGATGGCGACGTCCGGTGAGCCTTGCAGGCCCGGATTCAGATGGCCAAGGCCGCGAATTCCCAACCTCTCGTTCCACGCCACACCCAGATCTTCGGCTCCCTCCAACTGGAACCAACCCTGATAGCCCAGCCTGAGTTCGTTGATCTTCGAGGGGCTCAGCACTTTCACGTAGCTGAACGAGGCGTTCAGATTTCGTTGCTCGTTCAAGGTTCCGAAGCCAGGATAGGTACGGGGATTGTAGGAGTCCGAGTCGTTCTGCGTGAAGCGGCCATAGACTGTGTCCGACTCGGAGAACTGATGGTCCACGCGCCCGCTGTACTGGTTGAAATTGTCGCGCCGGGACCGGCCGTCCAGAAAATTCGCTCTCGGATCGCCGTTGCCGGCCAGTGAGCCCGCATCGTTTGGCAAAGGGAAGAACTGCGTGTCGGCGAGAATTCGCGCCGATACCGGATCGAAGCGGCTGCGCGGTATCCGGTTGCCCTCGAACGGCAGCCGCACGAATCGTGTCTGCCCATTTGGCAGTGTGACCTGGGTCGAAGTGAGCGGATCGAAAACGGTGCCTCGCGCGAACGTGCGGCCCATCGCGTCCGGAACGGTGGTGCCGGAGAGCCTGTTCTGTGTGAAGTCGCCGCCGCGCTGTGCGACCGACGCCATGTTGGCTACTGTTGCGTTGCCGCGCACCTGCCGGAACCCTTCATAGGTGCCAAAGAAGAAGGTCTTCCGCTCCGCGCCCTTTCTGAAAACCAGCGGCCCGCCCAGCGTGAATCCGAACTGATTCTGGTTAAACGGTGGCGCGCAGGCGCGGCGGTTTTGCAGGTCCCGGTCCTTAGGGTCGCAAGGGAAAGAAATTCGATTGCGGTCGAAGAATCGCCGCGCCTGCGCGACGTCGTTGCGCCAGAATTCGTAAAACGTTCCGTGGAAGTCTTTCGTCCCCGAGCGTGTGACCAGATTCACTTGTGCGCCGGCACCCTTTCCGAACTCGGCCGAATAGTTGTTGGTCTGAATCTTGAACTCCTGAATGGCGTCGATGTTTGGCGTCACGCTAATGCGGTTCTGATAGGAGTCCGAGTTCGACGTGCCGTCGATCTGAAACGCGTTTTGTTCGGAGCGCGCTCCGCCCACCGAGAAGCCTCCGCCGTTGACGGCGCCCGGCGCACCCGTGTTCGCGCCCGGCACTAACAGCGCCAACTGCGTGAAGTTCCGGCCGTTCAGCGGCAACTGCGTAATCTTCTGCGTGTCGATCACTGCGCCGATCGACGCGTTGGTGCTCTCCACCAACGGCGCCTGGCTCTTGATCTCCACGGTTTCGGTGATCTGCCCCACTTCGAGCGTGATTCCGATGTCGACGTTCTGATCCACCTGGAGCGTCAGTCCGGGCTGCTGAAACCGCTTGAACCCCTGGAGCTCGGCCGAGAGATTGTATGTCCCCGGTGTTAAACCCGGCAGACTGTACTGTCCGGCGGCATTGCTCATTGTGACGCGCCGGAAATTGTTCGCGGCGTTGACGGCGGTAATGGTAGCGCCGGCAACGAGCGCGCCGGAACTGTCTGTAACGGCGCCGGAAATTGTCGCTGTGCCGATTTGAGCTATCGCCGGAACGGCGACAGCAACGAGCCACAACGCGATGTGACCCAGGGAACGGAGAACGTGCATACGGGAGGCCTCCTGCCAAGTTCCACAGACGGCGGTCATTATATGTCAGCCGGATTTTGTTTGCGGGCGTGCGAAGACACGTCGCCTGTCCGGGCTTCGAAATTCGCGGAATTTTTGTGCAGGGCGGTCATGTCCGGAGTTGGGGATCGGGGTTCTGGACTGGCGGGGCGGGTGGATAGTATGGCTGGAAGGGCTCGAGAGGCGGGAGGGGCTGTGTTTTCTCGCATTCGCGGGCGTCGGAGAGGAGAATCTCATCGACGATTTGGGACCCTTCGTCGGAACTGGAAAATTCGCGTAAGTCCTTGAGCGTCTTGATGAGACGGGAGACTTCGCGGGAGTGCTGGCGGGCGCGGCGTTCGAGCGACTCGGCGCCGGTGCCTTCCATTTCGGCCCGGACGTAGAGACTGTACATGTCTGTGTTGGGCGCGGTTTCCTTGAGTCTGCGCATGCGGGCATCGGTAACGCCGCGGGCGGCGGCGGTGAGACGGGCAGCGGCCCATTGGTGGTCGACGAGGAGGGCGACGATTTCGAGCTCGAAGGCGTTGCGCGGATTGAACTGGTCCATGGCAGCGAGCCAGACGGCGGCGTAGCCGTTCTGGTCCTCGTGCGAAAGGGTGGACTGGTGAGCGACGTAGGCGGCGTGGGTGATGTTGACGCGGGCGCACTTCGCCTTGCCTTCCTGTGTTTTGGGGCCTTTGGACTTGGCGCCGTTGATGCGGGCCTGCTCGGACCGCGAATTCTTTGCCTGTGACATGAGGGATCTCCTGAAAAAAAAAGCCCCCGGTTTTAGGCCAGGGGCGTTTGCGGGCGCGCTGCGCTCCACAACCGGATTATACGGTGGCGTCAAGAATTTCCGGGCCTCCAGGAAGCCAAGTCGGCTGGAAGTGATTGGAAAAATGGGAGAAAAAATATTTTCGTTTTTTGGCAACGGGTTTTTGGAGGGGGCGGGTTTTTGGGGTTGCGGTGTGGAATGTACCCGCGCCGTTTTACGCGCCGCAGGTGGCAGAGGTGACTGACCCCACTGGCCGACCCCACTGGCCGACCCCACTGGCCGACCCCACTGGCCCCCCACTGGCCCCCACTGGCCCCACTCGGCTGGGGTGTTCACGTCGACCGTAGTTTCGAAAGACTGCTATCCATACAGGGAAGAGATTGGCGGCTCGACGGCTGGGAATGCCGACAAGTTCGGGACCTATCACCGGGATGAAACTTCCGGGTTGGATTACGCGGATCAGCGGTACTATTCAGGGCTGCAGGGGCGGTTTTTGACGTCGGACCCAATTGGTTGGGGGATGAATCACTATAATTATGTCATTGGTGATCCGGTCAACTTCAGTGATCGATTCGGACTATGTCCCCAAGACACTTCAGTTAGAGTTTCAGCCTGGAATACTAACTATCTTTTCACTACGATCTACATATGCAGAGACAATTATTCCTTGTTGCCGGGCGCAGGAAACACTCCGATTGTGGTCAAGTACTTTTGCATCAGACCGATGACTGTGCGGGATATCTACGAATCCGGCGCATGTACTACTGTATATGGAATTCCCTGCTACGAAGAAGAGTTGCTAAAACTAAATCTTGTTGAGGGGATTCAGCTCGTCCTTGACCTCGCGGGCCTCGTTCCTGGATTCGGCGAAGTTGCGGATCTTGCCAACGCTCTGATCTCAGCAGCCCGGGGTGACGGTGCAAGTGCAGTGATGTCGTTGGTCGCAATGGTTCCGATCGGTGGCCAGCTTGCGACTGCCGCTAAGCTCACCAGGCGTGGCTTGATGGAAGCTACCGGCAAGACAGCCGAGGAAGTGATGGGCCAACATGCGCATCATATCTATCCGAGAAAATTCGCAGATGTGTGGGAGCGGAATAGAATAAACTGGGATTCTGCCGGCAATGGAGCGTGGTGGGAGGCTTGGGACCATCTGAGAAATGCTTACCAGTATAATCGAGATTGGGAGAATTGGATTACTCGGAATGCCGGAATATTGGGCGGCACCAACAATGCGTTCGCCCAACAGGCGGCGAAGGAGTTTGCAGAAGAGCTAAGAAAGAAGTACGCCTACTGAGGATATCAGGAGAGGTGTCAACGCAAGTCGCCGAGAAATCGATGAAATGATCAATAAATTTGTAATGTCTATGGGGCCTCCCGCGCATGTCGTAGAATTGCGCCTATTGGACGCTTCATCGTCTGCTGAAACTGAATGGGACCTTGCGTTTGGTGTTCCCGAGACTACCTCAATAATTCGACTTGAGGTGTCTCGTGGAAGAAAATTCACAGATGTGTTGTGGAACGGATTCTACCCAATCGTTTCAAGGTCGGTGGTCCAGTGTTTACAGGAGAACTTGTTAACTGGTTGGCGTGCTTATCCGACGCTGTTCGAGGGTAAGATAAGGCCGACCGAAGATTATTTCGTCTTGGGAATATATGGCCGCTGTGATTCGATAAGAGTGTCGGACCCAGGTTCGCCACTCACTCGCTCGCGATTGATTCGTCCTGGCGTTATCGGGCTATACGGCACGCTGATCATTGAGAACGTGAATGGCCAAGAGGATTTCTTCATGAGCCAAGACCGGACTACTGCGTTTAGGTGCGTTTCCGAGCGAGCTGTTCGGACGATTCAAGACCACAAATTTAGAGGGTGTACGTTTGAACGTTGTGAGGAATTTGAAGTCTTCCTCAAAACGGCGTCAACGACCCGGCCGGGATGATCATTGACGCTTCGAGTGGGAAACTGCGTGGGGAAACTGCGTCAGCCTGAACTTCCTCCTTTTCCCGCCGTCGTCTTACGTGCTTTGCATATAGTTCAAACAAAAGAGGTTACCGGAAAAGGGGACAGAGCGCTCTGGCCCAGTTTCGCGATTGCGTAGCCGCCGCGTCTGGGAACCCCGGAACGGTGACGCAGACGCGGACTTGGGTGTATGATCAAACTACGCGGAGGCTGATGTCCGTGACGCATCCCGAGAGCGGGACCATATCGTTCGTATACAACCTGGCTGGAACGCTGCTGCGGAAGACCGGCGCGAAGGGGCAGAAGACGGAGTTTACATACGACTCGGACGGACGGGTGACCGAGGCGCGGAAGTATCTGACGGGCGGCCCGGAAGATACCTGTCAGAAGGTCCCTTATTACTACGAGACGAATCCGTTCGACGCTACGTTTTCGCAGAACGCGGTGGGCCGGTTGGCGGCGGTGTCGACGGGCTGCCAGGGGACCGGCGGCGGGCAGTTCATCGAAATGTACTCATATGACGAAACGGCTACGGATCTCGCGCGGCGGCGGCACCGTGGATAAGGACGTGACGTATTCGTATGTGTCGGACGGGAAGCTGGCTACGGTGCCGTACACCTACGCATACGATTTGATCCCACATTTCCGTTTTGACCCACATTTCCGTTTTGAGCCGC
>VFZO01000217.1 GCA_016871155.1 Acidobacteriota bacterium
CTACTTGCAACCACGGAAAAAAGTGCTAAAGGCCGACGTGTGTACCGGGACGTACCTCTCAGTTCCCTACCTATACCGTTTGCCCGCAACAAGGAGAGTGGTATGTCGGTTCTGCTATCTTCGCCCATTGAGGGTGAACTCGTTCTAGTGCGCGTGCGAATCGAATCCCGTCAACTGGAAGACGTTTTGGAATCGCTCGCCGAACTTCCCTTCCCGGTCAATCCGGACCTGTCCCATTCGGGCATTCAAAGCCTGATCGAGTTCCCGGCATTTGCCGCCCGGATCGACGCCGTCAGGAAGACGCTCGAGTCCTTTGGCGCTGAACTCACCACCCAATCCATGCTCGCAGCCATCCAGCGCTAGCTAAGGCTGCGGCTCCGCATTCGGATTCCGAAGGGCGAACGTCACGACATTCGAAACGTATACGTCCTGGGCGATTGTAACCTGCGTGAATTCGTTCGTCGGCATGTCCGAATTCAACTCCAGATGGACCTCGTAGAGACCGATAAACCCTGGTTTCAGACCGGCGAACAGGACGTTCGCCGTCTTGCCGCCCGCCAGCGAGGAGACGAATTCGAACGGCTCGTTCAACTCGGGTCCCGTGTAGGCCAACCCGGTCCGGACCGCTTCCTGCGCCGCGGGATCCTTCAGACGTCCCAGCCCGGTAGCGGTCAGAACGATCGTTTCACCCGGCAGCGCCGGATTGTCGCGGTTGATGAAAGCGCCGGCGCGATTGGCGCAGCACAGCGCCGGAGTTGTCGCGGTCATAATGACCTGGCCGCCGTCGTTCGACTTGGCCGTGTACTTAATCCCGTTCCCGTCGGGACCCGGCTGTTTTGCCTTGAGTCGAATACGGGTGAAGAGCCCGGCCGGAAACGCCGTCACCCGCTCCTCGGCATTGGCGTTGATGCGGCGGATGACCTCGTCGCGAATCGTTGCGAGCGTGTCGCCGGTTTTCACGGTATAGGAGTATTCGCGCTCCTCGATCGAAACGGTCGCGATATCACCCGCATTTGCCGTTCCATCCACGGAAACGGTGCCGGTCGCGCTATCGGAAAAGTGCGTCGCAACGCCGACGCGCGGGTCGTCGCCGTCGTATGCGAAAATGCCGGGATTCTGCGGGATGATAGGAACCGCCACAGGGGAGGTAGTCACGACCGATCCGTCGCGGCGCTCGATGCGCAGGTACGCGTTGGAACCGGTCGCATCGGCCACTTCCCAGGGAACCTGGGCATTCACTTGCCCTGGCGACACCATCAGCAGCGGAGCTTCGATTCCGTCGAAATAGACACGCACGCCGCCCAGCGAGCGTGGCAGATCCTGCACGTCGGCCGGGAGCGTGATTGTCGTCTCGGCTAACGCGTCGCCCAGCAAGGTGACGATTGTCCCCGCCGCGATCTGAGCCGCATCCTGGCCGCCCGAAAGCACTGCGCCCGCAGTCGTCGCCGTGATCGTCGCGCCGTCGGAGGTCTTCACGCTGTACTCGATCTTGTTGCCTTCCTGGCCGCCGCGCCTGGCGGTTAGCAGCAGGAGCCGCAGATCCGGGTTATAGGCGGCGCTCACCGAAGCGGCGGTATCGAAGTTGATCGCATCGCGCAAGCTGTTGATGACGACGTTGAAATTATCGTTCGCCTTCTGCTTGTAGGCATACGTCCGGCTATTGACAGTGACCGTGACTTCGTCGTTTTCCTTGAGGACGCCGTCGAATGTGATTGCGCCCGTGGCGAAAACGTCGCGGCTGGCGGCGTTGCGCACCGCTGTGAACGGCAGCGGCTGGTCATGGAGGGAAAAGACGCTGATACGCCGGTTAAAGGTGTCGCTCACGAAAAGGTTCGTTCCATCCCAGGCCAGCGACATCGGAGTCCTCAGTAGATCCGCCGAGGCTCGATAGAGAGGAAACGCGCTGTCGGAGCTCCGGTTCTGCGTCGCCGAGGTCTGGCCCAGGAGCAGGTCCGCCGGTTGCCCGTTGCGCACCGGCATCGAGTTGTAGACCATGACACGATCGTTGCCGCCGTCGGCGATAAACAACCGCCGTCCGTCGCTGAGCGCGTAGCGCGGGAAGTCCATTGTGGACAAGCAGGTAGCAGGGAACGTGTCCTTGCCGTCCTTGTCTTTCCCGTTCGATTCGCACAGAACGCTTGAATTGTTCGCCACGGCAGTGGTGAAATCTTTTTGACCCAGCACCAGGTCTGCTGCCTGCTGGTTCTGCGTTGGAATCGAATTCCAGATCAGCACGCGGTTCTGACCGAGATCGGACACGAAAAGCCGGGTCCCGTCGCTGGTCACCGAAACCGGATTCAGCAGGTTGTTATTCTTCGGATCGATGGCCGTGCGGGTCAGATCCAGCTCCACGACGGTGTTGAAATCCGGCTGGCCAAGCACAATGTCGGCGGACTGGAACGTGCGAGTGGGAATCGAGTTCCAGATCATGACACGGTTATTGCCTGAATCGGCGACAAAGAAGCGATTCCCTTGGAACCACACGCCTTGCGGCCCGCGCATGCGCTGGCCGGAGGCGCCGCGCGGCGTCGAGGCGGTCGTGAAATTTTCCTGGCCCAGCACAACATCGGCGGCCCGGTTATTGTTGTTCGGAATCGAGTTCCAGATCAGCACGCGGTTATTGTCCGTGTCGGCGACCGCCAACCGGACCCCGTCGCTCGCCACCGCGGTCGGGTTTCGCAGGCTGGCCTGGGTCGGCACGAGTTTGAGATCCGTCTTCTGGAAGTCCTCCTGGCCCAGCACCGTATCGGCCGCGCCGCGGCAGGCCGGGCAGCGGCCTTCCTGGGGAATCAGTCCGTTTACCGGCAACACGTCCGCGGCGATATTTCGAAACACTAGGACGCGATGGTTCAGAGGCGTCGAGCTGACCCGGTTCGAATCCGCCACGAACAGCATGTTGTTCGCAAACGCCAGGCCTCCAACTCCGCCCAGCACTGTCGCCGAAGCGTTCGGACTCTGTTCGGTAATCGTCCGTTGGCCGATAATCATCCGGGCGGCCTGCCCGGTATAGAATTCACGCTGCTGTCCGAAGGCCGAGTATGAAACCAAGCCGACAACGGCGAGCCTGATCGCTAGGTAGCTCATGCGATGGTTCGTTATTCCCACTGTATGCAACTCTTTAGTATACCAACGGCGTGGCATACAAGACCCTGGACGGAGCAATTTTAGGGCCGGTTTCGTTCACAACTTTACAATTTGTCTACTGAACGCCGGTTACGTTGCCCCAAACGACCTGGTAGACCTCTAGCGTGCCCTCGAAATTCTTCCCCGCCCGGACCGAAATGTGCTCGTTCGGCTTCAGGCGTGTCACATCGGACACAACGCCGTCTTCCAGAAATCGGGTATCACGCCGCAGTAGCAGCGGTTTATAGCCCTCGGCGCGGGTCCGCAGAACCAGATGGGTCCCGTTTACCTCCGAAACCACACCGCCCCATTGGAACTCGCCGCGCGGGTACCAGTTCGTGGTCACCCCCCGGTAGGTGATGCGCATGCGCGACGTTTCCTTCGGCGTCGGGTCGGCCAGGCGGACGGTACGGATGTAACAAGGCCTGCCTTCGATCAGGCGGCGGTCGGCGACCACCTCCACCAGGTCGGTCGGTTGGAACGCCGTCGCCGGCACGCGCAGGCGGCTCTGCTCAAACCAGGTCCGAAAATCGTAGGTGCAGGTGAACTCCTTCCCCTGCACGGTCCGAAGGTGAAAGGTCGCTGGGCGGATATCGGAGATGTAGCCGCTGTGCACACCGACAGCGACATCTTCGGCGCGAATCAGGAGCGGGACCAGAAGTAGAAACCCGCGAACCATGCCCCTATAATACGCGCTCCGCGAAGGGCTTGCTACAATGTCCGGTTTGCGGGTCTCATCCAACCTAAAGTTCGCGACGCGCGCGTCGCTGGCGAAAGCAATCGAATGGTTTCAGAACTCCGGTATTCAGGAGGCCTCTGGCGGCGTTTCCCGCTACCATCTCCTGGCGGAGAACCGGAACCTCCCGGTCTCGACCGAAATCACCGGCTACGCGGTCAGTGCACTGGCCTGGGCCGGCGCTCTCGACGAGGCCGGCCGCGCCGCGGATTTCCTTTGCGACACCGCTTGGCTCCCGGACCTCCAGGCGATGCCGTTCGAGGTGGGCGACCCGCCGCCGCCCTCCTACTTCTTCGATTGCGGCATCATTGTCCGGGGCCTGCTGGCGGCCGGCCGGCCGGCCATGGCCAGGGAAATCGGCTTGGCAATGGGCCGTGACTTCTGGTCCGATACCGGGGACCTCCATCCGGTCCTTGATCTTCCTTCCAAGCGCCCCCGTCCCTATGAACCGCGCTGGTCCCGCGAGCCGGGCTGTTTCCAGCTCAAGTCCGCGCTCGCATGGAAGGATCTGGCTGCGCATTTTCCCGGCGATCCCTTCGAAGAATGGTGGCAACGGGCATTGGCCCGCGCCATCGCTACGCACTGGAGCTACCTGCCCGGCAACGAAGGGGAGCTCAAAGTGATGGACCGCCTTCATTCCTACTGCTACTTCCTGGAGGCCCTAACCAAAGTCCATTCGCCCATTTTGAAAGAGGGAATCGATCGCGTCGCAGCGCTGCTTCGACAACTGGCCCCGCGTTTCGAGCGTTCCGATGTGTGCGGACAGCTATTGCGCGTGCGCCTGTTGGCCGGCTCTTCCGGTGTTGTCCCATTGGACATCGCCGCGGCGGAGGAGGAGGCGGTTCGCTGCGCCTCGCATCAGCGTTTCGGCGGCCCTGCGATGGAGAATGGCGGCTACGGCTTCGGAACCCGCGATGGCGTGCAGCTTCCCTTCATGAACCCGGTATCCACCGCCTTCTGCATGCAGGCTATGGCCTGGTGGAGCGATTGGTGCGATGGACGCTTCCGCGGCACTATCGACGAATTGATCTAATTGCGTGCGCCAACGGGTCAAGCTCGCGTTTGCCACCGGGTCCGACGACCTGATTCCCTCGCTGATCGACGAACTCCGCAAAATCGAGCCTGATCTGCCGCTCTGGCTCGTCTCGGAATTCCCGCCGCCGGAACCGGTCGACAAGTGGATCCGCTGGTACCCGGCCAAGGACTTCGCCAGCAATCGAGCCCGCGTTCTCTTTGAGACCGGCGCCTGCGAGGTCGCCTACGCCGCGATTCTGGTTCAGCCTCGCATGCCGTATTGGAAGATGCGAGCGATGGCGGCAATGCAGTGGCCGTGGCGGCTGATCGTCTATAACGAAAATCTCGGCCACTTCATGCTGCGGCCGCGATCATTGCCCGTGATACTCCGGCATTTTTTGTGGAGGACCGGGAACTTTATCCGGTGGGAGACCCGCCCCGGCGGAACACTATATACCTGGGTTTGGCGTCTGTTCCATCCGCGCGCGTTCCGCCGTCCGATCGCGTACTGGCTGGCCCGCCGCGATTCGAATCGCCTGCCCGTCCGGCGCGTTCCGCCCATCACCACTCTTCCAAACGGCGTGGCGGTTGTGATTCCGTCCCGCAACGGACGGGAACTCCTGTCCCGCCTGTTTGAGTCCCTCCTGCCCGAAAATGCGGACCAGATCATAGTCGTCGACAACGGTTCGGACGACGGCACGGCCGCCTGGCTGGCTCGCCATCATCCCACGATCGAAGTCGAGGTCTCGCGAGAGCCACTGTCTTTCGCGGCCGCGGTGAACCGGGGCATCGCTCGCGTCTCAGTGGGCAAGGTCTGTCTGCTCAATAACGACATGATCGTGGAGCCCGGCTTCCTGGACGCTTTGCGCACTTCGTTCGACAGGGTGCCGGATCTGTTCGCGGCCACCGCCCAAATCCTGTTTCCGCCGGGTGTCCGCCGTGAGGAGACCGGCAAGGCGATGTTTCATCCAAGTTCGAACGAGCAGTTTCCGCTCTGGTGCGAGACGCCGCTAGCGGGGGAGGATGGCACCTGGGTCCTGTACGGCAGTGGCGGATGCACGCTCTACGACACCGGTAAACTCCGAGCGCTCGGCTGCCTCGACGAGCGCTACACACCGGCCTACGTGGAGGACCTCGATATCGGTTGGCGGGCCTGGGCTGCCGGGTGGCCCACGGTCTTCGCCGCCGGCGCACGGGTGGAACACCGGCACCGCTCCACCACGTCTCGTTACTATTCTCCGTTTGAGCTGGAGTGCGCGGTCGAACGCAATTTTCTCAAGTTCGCCGCTAGTAGCGGGTCCGATCGCCTGTGGCATTTCGCGCTCGACCGGCTGAATACGCTCGCCGCAAAGCAGGAGCCGGTTCGAAGCGCCGAATTGGCGCTCTTCGACGCCTGGCGGCACCGCCGCGCGCCGAACGCCGGCGACGCCGCACTGGATCTTTGCAACGGCGCGATCGCGGTGTTTCCGGGCCGGAAGGCCACCGAGGGCCGGAGACGTATCGCCGTCGCGGCGCCGTACCTGCCGTTTCCGCTCTCCCACGGCGGCGCCGTGCGAATGTTCAACCTCATGCGGGAGGCCGCCAAGGAGTTCGATCAGATCCTGATCGTCTTCGTCGATGAGCTCCAACCGCCCGCTCCCGAACTGCTCGAACTGTGCGCCGAAATCGTTCTGGTCCGCCGCGACGGCACCCATCTGTTACCCGCCAGCCCGCGCCCTGATGTTGTCGAAGAGCATGACCGGCCCGAGTTTCGCGCCGCGCTCCAATGGACGATCAAGAAATGGAACCCGTCCATCGTGCAGCTCGAATTCACTCAGATGGGTCTTTATGCGCCGGACTGCCGGCCGGCCAAAACGATTCTGGTGGAACACGACATTACGTTCGACCTGTACGCCCAACTGCTCGCGGACAAAATCGACTACGATACGCGCGAGCAGCACGCGAGGTGGGAGGTCTTTGAGCGGCAGCTTTGGAATCGGGTCGACTCCGTTGTCGTCATGTCCGCGAAGGACCGCGCGACCGTAGGCATGGCCAAAGCCGTTACGATTCGAAACGGAGTGGACCTGGCGCGTTTTGTTCCAGGCGGAACGGCGCCAGATCCGAATACGCTGCTGTTCATCGGATCCTTCGCGCACCTGCCCAACGTAATGGCGCTCGACTTCTTTCTGCGGGAAGTGTGGCCCCGCCTGCACGGCGCGCTCCTCCATATCATTGCCGGCCAGCGTCACGAATACTTCCTGGAGCGCCACGCCGGCCGGGTGCGCCTGGATCTATCGGTGCCAGGCGTGCGCGTGGACGGCTTCGTGAGCGATGTTCGTCAGGCATACGAAGAGGCAGCCATCGTGATCGCACCGCTGGTGGCCAGCGCCGGCACGAACATCAAGATAATGGAAGCGATGGCGATGAAAAAAGCGATCGTCTCCACACCGGCGGGAATCAATGGGCTCGACCTCACCGGCGGCCACGACGTCATCGTCACCCGAACGGGACCGGAAATGGCCGCGGCCATTCAGGATCTGATGGCCGGCGTCGAAAGGCGTCAAAGCATTGAACGACACGCCCGGGAAACGGTGGAGCGAGAGTTCGGCTGGGAGCGGATCGGACGTGTACAGGCCGATTTGTACCGCAGCCTATGATTCCTCTTTTGCTAGCCTCCCTGTGCCCGTTTGCCGTGACCTTGGATCCGGCTCTGACCAAACAACCGGCCTCCGGCCGGCTGATCGTGCTCGCCGAGGCAGGGCCGGCATCCACCCGCCCCATAGATGCCGGCTTCCTGCCGGGCGATGTCATCCTCATCGCGCAGGAGGTCCGCAACTGGCAACCGGGCCAGACCGTGTGCGTCGACGCCACCGCGCCCCGATTCGGAACGCCAAAACCGGACACCGGCCACAACGTGATGGCCGTTCTGGATCGTGACCATTCCTTCGCGCGGGACCGGCGCGATGGCGGCGACTATTACTCCAACACCGTCCACATCGCCGCCTGGGGCAAACCGGCCAGCCTGCGCCTTTCGCGCGTCGAAGCCCTGTCGAAACTTGCCGATACTAAAAACGTCAAGCTCGTCGAATTCCGCAGCCCGGTCCTCTCGGAGTTCTGGAAGCGCCCCATCGTCATGCGCGCTGGGGTGGTGCTGCCGGATAGCGCGCACCCTCCGATTCCGGTGGTGTACCACATTCACGGCTTCGGCGATAACCATTCCGAAGCATGGCGCGAGGCCTCGCGTTTGCGAGACAACGGCTTTCGCGCCGCACACGTATTTCTCGACGGATCGTGGGTCTACGGCCATCACGTCTTCGCCGACTCGGTAAACAACGGCCCATGGGCCACCGCACTCGTCACCGAGTTGATCCCTCATATTGAAAAGCGTTTCGAGCTGGCGCCCCATCGGTATTTGACGGGCCATTCCTCCGGCGGTTGGAGCGCTCTGTGGCTCCAGGTCAACTATCCCGATTTCTTCGGAGGCGCTTGGCCAACCTCTCCCGATGCCTCCGACTTCCGGAACTTTAGCGGCATCGACGTGACTCCAGGCTCCAAGGACAACGTCTTTAAGCACGAACTGATCCGCGGCACGATGTCCTTCGAGGCGTTCTGGCGAATGGAGGAGGTGACCGGCGCCTACGGCGGCCAGATCAACTCGTTCAACTGGGTTTTCGGACCCAAAGGCCCGGTCCCCTTCTTCGACACGAAGACCGGCGAACTGAACCAGCAAGCCCTGGAGCATTGGAGCCGCTACGATATCGCCAGACTCTTAAGGCGGGATTGGGACACCCTTGGCCCAAAGCTCCGCGGCAAGATCCGGCTGTTCGTCGGCGACCGGGACAACTTTTTCCTGAACGAGTCGGCAAAGCTTCTCTGCGGATGGCTGGCGGAGAAACAATTCCAGAACGCGTGCGAGTTCCTTCCGGGCCGCGACCACTTCAGCGTTCTGAACGGCCTGCTGCCCCGCATCGACAAGGAGATGCGGCTACAGTACGAACGCGATCGAAGCCGATAGCTCGTTCGTTTTGATCCAGCCGTTGGCGCCTCTGAGTCCGAAGGGCTTCGGGTTCGTGTACTGGCGGCCATCGATGCGGAACATCCATCGCTCGCTCACGCGAAACTTGACGCCGCCTCCATAGTTGACTCCAAACTTCGAGCTGCCCTGGCCGCTGCTGGCCGAAGCCCCGGGCGGCACGTAATTGGCGAAATGGCCGCCGCCGGTCGCGAAAGGCCGGACCCGCGAACCCTCTCGCGTCGCGTAGACAAGGTAGTTGTAGAAGCCGTTGTGAGTGGCCATGCCAGTCTGCGTGAACGCATCGCCTTCCTGCTGGCGAAGTCCGGTCCGGTTGTAGCCGTAGCCGAATTCGTGCCCAAAGTGGTCGCCGGCATTGGTCGTCATCCGAAACACCAGCCGGAATCCACCGCGAAGCGAAAATTCGTCGCCCGTTGCAGCCGCGGACACCCGGCCCAACCCGCTATTGGACAGGTTTGCGACCCCGCCGCCAACCGAAAGTTCGAGCATTTGCCCCCACATCGCGCATCCAGCCACGGCCAAGAGAAGTGACTTCATTTCAATTGTCTCCTTGCACAATCACTACGTGAACGTGCCCTGGTCCATGGACGCCGCGGACCAGAATCTGCTCGATGTCGCCGGTCCGGCTGGGTCCCGTGATAAAGACCGTAGCGCTCGTGGAATCGACGGGCCGGGGAAGCATGCTCAGCATCTCATCCAACCCGCTCAACAACCGGCCAGCGGGCACAACGGCAATGTGCACGGGTGGCAGCAATGAGATGAGACGCGGCTCTTCGGGCCCGGCGCGCAAAACAAGAGTCCCCGTTTCCGCAAGCAAACAGTAGGCACTTGTAATTCCGACGTCCGAGGCGGCGCACAGGTTGCGCAAACTCTCCGCGTCGGCGGCCGTGGATACGCCGGACAATCCGTGGACGCCGCAGGCGCGCAAGTAGGAGTGATTCGAGGCGATCGCCGTACGGCCGCCTAGCCGGGCCTCCACCAGCGCGCGCGCTTCGTCGCGATTGGCGGCCAGTTCCACCGTGCCAGCAAGTTTTTCAAGTGCCGCGCGAAAGGCGCCGGTCTTTTCGGTCTCTGTCCTGTAGGCGATTCGCAGCAGCGGCTCCGGCGGCGGAGCCGGCTTGTCGCCAAGCTTGCGGCCGATGGCGGCCCGGACTCGGCCCAGCATCTCGTCCCGCGCGCTCATTTCTTTCGCTCCGCCCACAGGACTCGAAACGATTTCTCGGGAGGAGCCGGGAAATTTCGCTGCGCCAGCCAATTGCGCAGCGGCCCCCTGGATGCCGGCCAAGGTACCTTCGAAACCCACGTGTCCTTCTTACGGCCCAGGAACCCGAGCCCCAGGCCGACTAGCCGCTCGTACATCCGCGGCCGGGTCATCAACCAGGCGAAGCCTTTCATCGCACGGCGATCCTCGGCGGGTTTATCGGACTCCCGGCGCAACGCCAGCAGAATCTTGGGAATGTCGATTCGAACCGGGCACACCTCCGCGCATACGCCGCACAAACTGGATGCGAACGGCAGCCACGGATCTTTCTCTTTTCCCTGAAACTGGGGGGTGATAATTTTGCCGATGGGTCCCGAGTAAACCCAAGGGTAACTGTGCCCGCCGATTTTCCGGTAGACCGGACAGTGGTTCAGGCAGGCGCCGCACCGGATGCATTGCAGCGACTCGCGCTTCTCCTTGTCCGCCAAAAGCTTCGTCCGTCCGCTATCCAGCAGCACGACGTAGAACTCGGCCGGGCCGTCTAATTCGCCCGCGCGGCGCGGGCCGGAGAGAATCGAGGTATAGCTCGTGAGCGGCTGGCCTGTCGCGCTCCGGCCGAGCAGGGACAGAAACACGCCCAGATCCCGAGCGCGTGGAATCAGCTTTTCGATACCCGCAATGGCGATCTGAATCTTCGGCGCGGAGCTCGAAAGCCGCGCGTTGCCTTCATTCTCAACAATCACGACCGCGCCGGAATCCGCCAGCAAAAAGTTGGCGCCGGTGATCCCAATGCCGGCTGCCAGAAACTTCTCGCGCAGCACGCGGCGCGCAGTCATGGTCTGGTTCTCGATCACCGTATCGTTTTCGATACCCAGCTTCTCGGTGAACAGTTCGGCGACGTCGTGGCGCGTCATATGCAGAGCCGGCGCGACGATGTGGTAGGGACGCTGCTCGGCGAGTTGGATGATGTACTCGCCCAGGTCCGTCTCGACAGTCTCCAACTCATGCTTGGCC
>VFZO01000218.1 GCA_016871155.1 Acidobacteriota bacterium
CAGGGGTCTTCGCTGCCTTCAAACCCCTATGGATATTGATGCGGACGAGCATCCGGGAGATTCGCACGCGCGGCTCAAAACGGAAATGTGGGTTGAGATAGATATAGCCCAGGGTGTCGGAGATCATGGCGTCGTCGGGCTTCTTGCTTTTCGCCTTTTGGGCATAGGTAAGCGCCAAGTCGAGGTTGTTTCCCTGATCGGCCAGGTAGAAGGAGTAGTTATTCAGGGCGATCACGTTGTCGGGATCCTGCTTTAAGACCTGCTCATAGAGCGGAGCGGCCTCGCTGCGACGGTCGGACTCGTCGAGCGCCATGGCGCGGAAGAGCATCGGCCCGATGTGAGTCGGCATCAGCTCGCTGGCCTTTTTCCAATACTCGACAGCCTCCGGAATGGCCTTCTTGAGCCGCAGTCCCTCGGCCACACGCATGTGGAGATCGAAGTTTCGTGGATCGGCGGCGATGAGGCTCTTGAACATCGCAATGCCCTCGTCGTACTTCTGCGCCCGGACTGCGATGTTGGCCCAGGCCAGCTTCACAGCGGATGTTTTTGGAAATTTGTCGATTTGGGACTGCAGCAGTGTTAGAGCGCGTTCCGCCTGGCCTGTCGCTTCGTAGACCTCGCTCAAGCCCATCAGGCCCCGCAGGTCCGGCGGTGTCCGGGTGAATAGTTTCTGGAATTCCGCTTCGGACTCCTTGTAGCGCTTCTCGCGGTAGTAGACGTAACCAAGCTGGTAAATGGCGTCGGGGCTGTCGGGATAAATCTTCAGAGCGGTTTCGAGCACGCCGCGTGATTCGTTGAACTTGCCCTGGGCCAGGTAGGCTTGCGACTGAATCAGCCGGGCAAACTGGTTCGCTGGGTCCAGAGTGAGAATTTCACCGGCCGTGGTGAGGGCCGCGTTGTATTCGCCGCGGGCGAGCAGAACCTGAGCCAGGGCCACACGGGCGGGCACGTAGTCGGCGCGATAACGGAGGGCGTCAGCGAACTGCACGCGAGCGCCATCGAGGTCGCCCTTCGACATCAGAGCGCGGCCGAGGTTGTACCGGAGGACGAAATTTTCCGGCATCTTGCTGACGACCGACTGCAACTCGGCGACGGCGATATTGATCTGGTCCGGCTTGCCTGCGTAGAGCCAGAGAGAAGCGCGCATGGCGATGGCTTCCGGATCCTTGGGATCCTCCTTCAGGATTTTCTCTGTCATCTCCAGCGCTTCCTGGGAGCGATTCTGGGCGACGCGGACCTCGATCAACCGTTTTTCGTAGGATCGGCTGTTGGCCGCATCGACCTTCATGCCTTCCTGG
Organism: Acidobacteriota bacterium; assembly: GCA_016871155.1. Classification (GTDB taxonomy): domain Bacteria; phylum Acidobacteriota; class Terriglobia; order Bryobacterales; family Bryobacteraceae. Next base: position 1,299 of record VFZO01000218.1, read on the forward strand.
TAGGCTTGTGCGGCCCGGTCGAGGTTGCGAGTCCGGTAGTAGAAATCGCCGACCAGTTGCAGCGCGTTGGAGAACTGGTCCCGCTTGCCGGCCAGTTGGGCCATGATCTGATCGGCCTTCTCTGGATTCTTCATGCCAGCGGCGTGAGCGGCCAGGCGAATATAGTTCGAGGCATCCTTCGGATTGTTCGCCAAGCGGCGTTCCAGGACCTTTTCGGCGCCGGGAATGTCCTTGCGCGCGACGTACACTCCGTAGAGCAGTTCGTAACCGGAGGCGCCTTCCTTGTTCCTCTCGATCATCGCGTTGGCGAACGACATCGCCTCGTCGACGCGATTGAGAACCAGCAGAGTGCGAACGATGCTGACTTGGACGGACGTATCGCCCGGTTTCTTTTTCTCCGCCTCATTGAAAGCGGCCAGCGCTTCCTCAGCCTTTTCCTCGGCCAGGAGGAGGTAGCCGCGCATGCGCACTTCCTCGAAGGTGCCCTTGCCGCGCTTTTCCATTTTTGCGGCCAGCTCTCGAATATCCTTCAGCAGGTTCTTGTGTTTAGCCGGATTGGAGGCGTAGACGCTGAGATAAATGTCGGCCAGCTTGGAGTGGGCGTCCATGTTGTCGGGCAGCAGGTCGACGGCGCGCTGCAGGTTCCCGATGGCCTCGGCATACGACCCCAGGCGCAGGTTGGTGAGCGCCAGCTTGTAGTAGGCGTCCCCGAAGCGGGCATCCGCCTTGACGGCGTTCAGGTACATCAGCCGGGCCTGCTTGTACTGCCCTTTTTCGAAATACTTGTCGCCACCTTCCATGGCGCGCTTCTTTTTTGCCTCGGGACCGCACGCCGCCAGCAGCAGGCAGAATACTACTACGAGAGTTTTGGTAATGGATTGCGTCATAGCTTCAAGGGGGCGCATTCGCCTCCCCTATCATATCGCGCCCGCAAAGCCAGCCACACCAGGTGTACCCGCGTTCGCCCGGGGTCAAACACGCACTTTCCCTCTATCGTCCAGTGCGCGAAAACCTTTAGAATTCGGGGACTATTGTACTGAGATCCATGGGACTACCGGCCCAGTGATAGAACTTAGCAAGCCGCCGATCCGGACCTGCACCTCCAACCGATCGCCCTTCTCGTGGAAACCGGGGACGCGGATGTTCAGTTGGTACAGTCCGACGTAGCCTGGTACCAGACCGGACCAGTCGACGATCACTTCTTCCTGCGCGCGGAAGCCGCGGGTCTTGTCGGCAGCGGATTCCACCTTCTTAAAGAAGAGGTCGACAGCATCGGTTTCGAGGAGGCGGTCAGCCGGTGCGGCGACGCCCGACGCCGGACGGAAGGTCCCTTTGGGGTTACCGAGACCGACAGCGTAGAGGACCAACGGTTCATCGCGCTTGGCGGGACGCTGCGGCGTGACCGGTTCCCCGTTTGGACGGAAGACGAGAGCGCGTTGCGTTTCGTCGGCCAGAACGGCGGGCGCGTGGCGGGTGACGGTGATCTGCGAGGCGACGGAGCTGACTTTCCGGTCGATGGAGCGGACAAGCAGCGTGTAGCGCCCGGCGGCGAGCTCGGTTGGAATCTGCGCATTGATCTGTCCGGAAGAGGTCATCAGCAGCGGAATGGGATTATTGTTCAGGGTGACGCAGGTGCCGCCGAGAACGGTGGGAAGGCGCTCGGAGGTGGACGCGCCGCTTGCACCCAGGTTTTGGCCGAAGATGGAGATCAGGCTGTTGGGGGCGGCGGTTGGGGTGAAGGTCCCGACGTTGACGACGCCATCGCGAGAGACGACGGGCCGGTCAGTGGCGGGTGCCGGTTCCAAGGGGACGACGCTGAGTCCCGAAGTCGTAAGGACGTACGCGTTTTGGAGGGCCGCATCAGTGACCATCAGGCGTCCGTCGATATTCACGCGCTGGATGCCCACTTGCGTAGACAGCGGACCTTCCAGAACCTGTGCCTGCCGGATGGGCTGGCCTGTGGCGGAGTTGACGATTTCGATGGTCGGAGAATCGGTCACAACGGCGTTCGCGTTCGCCCGAACCGGCTGAGTAAAACGGGCGTATTGCGCGCCGGCGGCGGCGAACACCGCCGAGACCGGCCGCGTGGTTGGAAGGGGTCCGCCGGGGCGGGGAACGCCGGGACCACCGGGACCGCCGGGGAGAACCGTGCCGGTTCCGGCGATCAGAGAGAGGCTTTGATTCAAGACCAGGTTGTTGACCAGGAAGTACTGCCCGCGCGGTCCGGCGCCGACCGGGCCAAAGTAGCCGGTGATCGGGGGCGTGGCCACTTGGCGCGCGGCAACGAAATCGTCGACCGTGGAATCGTACAGATAGGCATTCCCGTTGCCGGCCAGCAGCAGCATGAACTCGCCATTGGGAGTGGCGACCATGGAGCGCGGCGCGGGAATCACATTGGTTCCAATGACGGCACTGATGCGACGGGGCACAACCTCGTCGCCGATCACGCGCCACAGCGTTCCGTTGCTCATCAGAATCTGAAGGCCGTTCTGCGTCGCGGCGATGATGGAGGGCGTGATCACGGGCACAAAGCCGTTGAACGGAATGGGCGGGAACTTAATGCGCGCGGAGACCTCCAATTTTTCAAGGTCGATGACATGGATCGCTTCCCCGCCCGAGCCGGCGACATAGAGGACCGAGGAGTCGGGTGAAAGGGCGAGCGAGCGCGGGAGCTGACCGACCTTAATGGGCGCAAGCAGGGAGCGGGTCCGCGTGTCGTAGACTTCGACCCGGTTCAGACCGGAATTCGCGATGTAGATGCGACCGCGCAAGTTGTCGGCCACAATGTCGACCAAGCCTTCGTTTGGCGAGATACCAGTCCGGATCGGCACGATTTCGCCGCGCGACTCGGTGTTGCGGGAGTTTTGAAAGACACGGAATGTGGCCGGCAGGTTTACGGCTTGCGGCGAGGTGATCAGAAAGTCATGCGACGCGGCGGTGCCGAGAGAGCGGACGTTGATGTTGTTGAACTGAACATCGAATACGGTGTTGTTCCCTTCCCTGCCGGGACGGACAGTAGGCGCCGTCTGGAGGATTCCGATCTGCTGGGTGTTCAGGCCTCCAGGGACCTGGCCGCCGCCGGGCAGACCGGGAATTGGAAATCCGGGAATGGCGATAGGCGGGATGATTATAATGCCGCCGCCGGGCGCACCGCCGCCGGGGCCGCCGATACCACCCAGCCCCGGAATCGGGGCACCGCCGAGCGATTGAAGGAGGGTTGGCAACGCGACGACCGGCCCTTGGGAACGGCCCAGGTTCATCACTTCGATTCTGGCGCTGCGGCCTTCCTCGGTGGAATTGCACTGATCGTTGGCCACCAGGACGCTGGCGGCCGACGGCTGCAGGACCGGATTGCGGACCACTTCGTTGAGCGGCACGATGGTGAAGCCGGACTCCGAGAGCGCGTAAATCGTGTCGCCATCCGGGGAAATCACCATTTTACCGGCCAGGTTCTCCGGCAGTTGGAGACCGTCCCGAACTAAGAGGTTGTCCGGGTCGTTGATCAGCAGTTGCGTGATGTTCGGCCGCGCGGGAGGATTGGTAATCGGCGCGATATTGAAGGCCGCGTAGATTTGGCCGCCGTTGGGCGCAAAGACGCTGCCGCCCTGATTCTGCTGAAGGTTGAACTGTTGGCCAACCTGGGCAAAGCCCTGCGCAGTGATGTTGACCGACAGCGGAAACGGCGCATTGGCGGCGTTCTGCTGAGCAATCACCGCGAGAGTTTCGGTATCGAACAGCCGAAGGCCAACCATGAATCTCGACCCGTCCGGAGCGATCGAAAGCACGGTCGACAAGTCACCGACAATGCGGCTGCGGATCACGGATCCGGAAGAGGTCTCGTAGACGAATACGATCCTGTTCTGCTGCTGGAAGGCGTTCAGACCGATAATTTTGGATCCGTCCGGGGTGGTGAGCAACTGGCTGCGGTTGGCCAGGAAGCTTCGACCGGAGGGAGCGGGCAACTGCGGCGGCAACGGCGGCGGCGGCGCCACGGGAACGGTTAGAAGGCCGCGGCCGCTTTCGGCAGCGAACGGATCGTAGATCAGGAGCGTATTCAGCAGGTTGTTCTGACCCGAACCGATGGTTGTGATCAGAACGCGGCCGTCGCCGCCTACGGCAATGCCCTCGGGCCTGGCGGGGAGGCTCACCTTATTGATCACGCGGGGCGGGTTGCTGCGGGTATCAATGACATTAATGGAGGCCGTATCGTGACAGGTGACGTAGAGCACACTGCCGTCGGCGTTGAGGGCGGCTGCGAGAGGATTGGCGTCGGTAGGAATGGAGACGACGATGCGGCGCTGAGTTGTGGAAAAGACGTCGATGCGATTGTAGGGAACGCTGCGGGTTAGGTAGAGCAGGTCGCGAGAGGCGTCGAGCGTAATGTCGGACGCGCCGCCGGTGACGTTGATCACCGTGCCGATCGTGGCGGCAGGGGCGACAAACAAAATTGCTGATAGAAAAAGACTTAGCGCTAGTGACGGTCGTACGGCTCGCATGGATCCTCCAATATAACCCAGCGCCGCGCGGTTAGTTGCGCAGTGCTCCCAGGAGCGTTCCGGTGTCGCGTAAAAAGTCGAGCTTGGCCCGGTCCAGCGTGTATCGAGCATCGAAAAGCGCCATCCATTTCTCGTTTTCCAGGTAACGGGACTCCTCGATCTGTTTCTGAGAGGCCCGGCCCTCGTCGAACTGGGCGAGGAGGAGGGTGGTCTGCTCGCGAGCGATGTCAAGGTCGAATTTGGCGACCTCGACGCCGGATTCGCAGGTGGCGATATCGAGATACGCGCCGCGGGCCCGCGCGGCGACGCGGGCCCGCTCGGCGTTGAGTTGGGAGCGAAGGGCGGCGGATTCCGCCTCGGCGGCCGACTGCTGGGAGCGGGCGGCGAGGCTGGGAAGGATAGGCACCTGGAACGACACCCCCAACTGGCCGTTGTGGCGTTGAAAGCGGTTGAAGAACTTGTCGTAGTTATTGAAACGCGCAAAGAGGCCGTATTGGGCGACCAAGTCGACGCGCGGCAGGCGCGCGGCGGCGTGCGACTTGGCCTCCAGGCCCTTGGCGATCAGCACGGACTCCAGGCGGCGGATCTCCTTGCTGTTCTCGAGCGCAGTGGCGATGGCCTGCTGTTCGGATTCCGTGGCGGCGGCGATGGACTGCGGCGCATCATTGGGTTGGATGCGGGTGACGCCCGGAACGGCGGCAACAAGCGCAAGTTGCGATTCGGCGTCGGCGCGAGCCTGCTCCAATGCGGCACGGCGCTGACGGGTTTGGGCGAGGCGGAGGGCGGCACGCCGAGACTCGATGGGCAGTTCGCGGCCGCCCTCGACGCGAGCCTGCGTCGAGGCCTGCACGGCGGTGAGGTTGGAGAGCTGCTGGCCGACCGAGCGAAGCGCGGAGGCATGGCGGGCGGCTTCGAGGTAGAGGGCCGCGGCGCGGTATGCGGCTTCGTCGCGCTTGGCCTCCGAGGAGAGCTTTGCGGTTTCGACGTCCTGCCGCGCTTTGTCGAGAAGCAGCCGCTGCGGCCGGTTGAAGATACTGGCGATCGCACGGGATTCGACGATGGAGGGGGCGGAGCCTTCGATGCTGAGCGGAAAGCCCGAGCTGTAGGCGAGGCCGGAGCCGGCGAAGAGTTTGGGCAGGAACGGATCGCGGGCGGCGCGAGCGGCCTCGGCGGCTTTGCGTTCGTCGAGGCGGGCGAGGATGAGGTCGGGGCTCTGCTTCTGGACAGCCTCCAGCACTTCCGCGAGCGTGAGAGTGCGGGTTTCGGCGTGGAGAGAGAGGAAAAGGAGAAACGGCAGGAGGCGGAGCATGCTGATTCTATTGTGGAGCATCGAGGTACTCCCGGCCGCGGAATCAGCGCTGGCTGAGGCCGCCGTCGACGGCGAGGATCTGGCCGGTGACGAAATTCGACGCGGTGAGGAAGTAGACGACGGCATCGGCGATCTCGGCGCCCGTACCGGGCCGGCCGGCCGGCGTGGCGCGGACCATCGCCTCCATCGCGTCATTCCATTCGCCAAACGGGATGACACCGGGCGCCACCGAGTTTACGCCTATTTCCGGGCCAAAGGCCTTGGCCAGGGCGCGGGTCAACATCACTACGCCGGCCTTGGAGGCGCAGTAGTGCGCGTGCTCCGCCCAGGGCCGCAGGCCGCCGAGGGAACTGATGTTCACGATGCGCCCGTGCCCGCGGCTCTTCATGCGCCGGGCGGCCTGTTGGCAGCAGAAAAACACGGCTTTGAGATTCACGTCGTGGATGAAGTCCCAGTCGGCTTCGGTGATTTCGAGCGGATCGAAACGGGTGAAGCGGGCGGCGTTGTTGACCAGCCCGTCGAGCGGTCCGAGGGTCGCGTCGATCTCCCGAAACATCGCCTCAATTTCGGCGACCGATTCGAGATTCGCCCGGTACAGCGGCGCGTTGCCGCATTCGGCGGCGGTCTGGCGCGCCCCGGCTTCGGAGGTGGAGTAGTGAATCGCCACTCGTGCGCCTTCGGCGTGGAGCCGCAGCGCGATCGACCGGCCGATGCGTTTGGCGGCGCCGGTAACTAGGATCGTTTTGCCTTCGAGGCTAGCCATGCGCTTCTCCGTGGACCTCAATATCCTTTCTGTCAGCATGGGACAAGTAGCGAGGCTCCGGCAACCGGCCTGTGGCGTTGGCCCAGGTCCAATAGACGGCGGTGAAGCTGCTGAGAATTCCGCTGACGACGCCGATGGCGCGCGCGCCGGCGTGATCGGACGCCAACCCTGCGCCTGTCATGGAAAGCATCATTACGCCCCAGGTTACGGTCTCGAGCGTTGCGAAGACGCGGCCCCGATACTCGTCGTCGACCATGCGGAGGATCTGCGTGACGTTCATGACACTGCTCACGGCGACCGAGGCGCGCGACAGGGCGATCATACTCAGCGCGAGCCAGTACGGCTGGGCGAGCGCGAAGGCCACATAGGAGACTCCGTGGACCAGGTAGGCGATGGCGATCGTTTGTTTGTAGGCGCGATAGGACAGCCCGGGCATCAGCCGGTGAGCGAAAATGCCGCCAGCGACGAGTCCCGCGCCGGCGGCACCCCAGAGTTCGCCGATGCCCTGCGGACCGCGATGAAAGACGCGCTCACCGAAAAGCGGGAATAGAATCTGCGCCGCGCCGCCGCCCGAGGCCCAGCCGACGCTGACGAAGCACAATGCGACCAGCAGCGGAATGGAACCGATGTAGCGGAGCCCTTCCTTGTAGTCCTGCCACGGCTTAACGACCTTGGTCTCATTCAACTCATTTCGCTTCGATTCGGACCCGCCACCGGGGACCTGGACGCGGGCAATGCAAAACGCCGAGAAGAAAAACGACAGCGCATTGACAAGGAAGGCAGCCTCGTAGCCAAACATCGCCGCACTGAAGCCGCCAAGAAAGGCGCCAAGGGCCGTGGTGGACCACTGCGTCGTTTGTGTAATGGTGTTGGCGGTGTGCAACTCGCCGCTCGTAGTGATGCTAGGCAGGATAGAGGCGCGTCCGCTGGTGAAAAACGGCGACGCGGCCATGAGAAGGGCGCTCAAAACGTAGAGCAGCCAGGTGCGGCCCGGCTGAATGGCCAGGACGAAGAGCGCCGCGACGACGCCGCGCACCAGATCGCTCCAGATCATGATCTGCCGGCGGTCGAAGCGGTCCAGGCTTACGCCTGCCAAGGGTCCGGCGAGCAACATGGGAATCGCGCGGGCGAGCATTACGCCGCTAACGGCCAAACCGGAGTTCGTCCGCTCCAGAACGAGGCTGAAGACGGCTATGGTATTGAAATGGTCGCCGACTTCGCTGACCACTTGGCCGATCCACGTATTGCGGTAGTTGGCGTTGTGCTTCAGCAGGGCGGCAAAGCCGGCCATCAGGAGCGCTCCGAGAGGAAGACGCCCGCCATGATGAGCGAGCCGCCGCCAACCACCGTGGCGGTGAGCGGTTCGCCGAGCAGCGGCAGAGCCAGCAACGTGGCAACCAGCGGCTGCAGGTACGAGAACGCCGAGATGCGGGAAGCGGCCAGGTGCTTCAACGCGTAGGCCCAGCCGATGTAGCAGAGCACGCTGGAAACTACTGTCATGTACGCGAACGCGGCCCAGGCGGTGGCGCTGACGGCGGAGAAATCGAAGTCCCAGCCGGCGTACACGGTGAGGGGCAGCAGCAGGAGGCTCGCGGCCAGATAGGAGACGCTAATCACGGCCATGCCGCCGTGTTCCGCGGTCAGCTCCTTGCCGAAGACGGTGTAGTAGGCAAAGGTCGCACCGGCGGCGAGAATCAGCAGATCGCCTGTCAACGACGCGGCTTGCGCGCCGGCGGCGGGTTTTTGCAACAACAATAGCCCTCCGACAGCGACGCTAAGCCCGAACGCGCGCTTCATAGTGAACGTCTCATGGCCGCGCAGGCAGGCCAGGGCCAGCACCATGAAGGGGGTGAGGCCGATGACGATGGCCGCATGGCTGGCGCTTGTGAGGCTGAGGCCGATGAGAAAACAGAGTTGATTGAAGCCGATGCCCGCGACGCCGATGCGTATGAGCCCCGGCAGTTCTTCGCGGCGCAGCGGCGGCCGGGCCTTGTCGCGCAGGAATTTGTAGGCGATGCCGAGCAGTGCGGCGCCGGCGATGGTTCGAAGCCCGCCGACGAGCAGGCCGGGCATCTCCCGAAGCGCGAATTTGGAGACGACGAAGTTCGCACCCCAAAACAGATACACCACCGTAATGAGTGCGTAGATTCGCGCCCGGCCGCCACCCTCGCTCAACGAATCGTCTCCTCCCGCACGGTGATGGACTTTAGAAAGTCCATGTCGATGTCATAGCCGAAACCGGGCCGGTTGTTCGTTTGAATCGTGCCATTCGGTGTGGCAACGATCTCTTCGGTCAAAAGCTCGCGCTTCCAATACCGTTTCGACGCCGAGACGTCTCCGGGAATCGTGAAGTTCGGCAGCGTGGCAAGTGCGACGTTGTGGGCGCGGCCGATGCCGGACTCGAGCATGCCGCCGCACCAGACCGGGATGCCGGCCGCCTGGCAGACGTCGTGAACCTTCTTCGCTTCCGTAAAACCGCCCACGCGGCCCAGCTTAATATTGATGATGCCGCAGGCGTTGAGCCGGATTGCCTGCGCGGCGTGATGGGCGGAACGAATGCATTCGTCGAGACAGATGGGCGTTTGCAGGTGCTTTTGGAGCTCGGCGTGGTCGATGATGTCGTCGTGCGCCAAGGGCTGTTCGATCATCATGAGATAGAACTCGTCGAGCGCCTTCAGGCGATCAATATCCTTGAGCGTGTAGGCCGAATTGGCGTCGGCCATCAGCTTAATTTGCGGGAAGCGTTTGCGCACTTCGCGGATGTCTTCGACATCGCGGCCCGGCTTGATCTTCATCTTGATCCGCTGATACCCGTCGGCGAGTTCCTTTTCAATCACCGCGAGCAGATCGTCGACCGAGTCCTGAATGCCGAGCGAAACGCCGCTGGGAATCTCCGGCCGCGCACCGCCGCCGATGAGCTGCCAGAGAGGAATGTTCTTCTGTTTGGCCTCCAAGTCCCAGACGGCAACTTCGACGCCGCCGCGCGCCATGCGGTGGCCGCGAATATGGGCCGCGTGCTGGGCCGCCTCGGAGGCGCTACTCAAGGTTTTGCCCAGCAGCTTCGGGGCGACGTAGTCGCGCACGATACGCCATGCCGACTCGGTCCACTCCTCGTTATAAAAGGGGTTCTCGCCGGCGGTCACTTCGCCCCACCCGGAGACGCCACCGGAGACGACCTCGACCAGCACCATATGCCGCTCATAGGTGCGGCCGAAGCTGGTTTCGAAAAAC
>VFZO01000219.1 GCA_016871155.1 Acidobacteriota bacterium
GCACAGTTCGAATCCGGAACGCTGCGGGCTTCGCCAAGCGAAGAGAACCTGTTGCGGCCGGACGCGGTGTCGCGGGCGATTCGCGAAGTGACCGGCGAACCGGGTTCCAGAAAGCGCCGCGCCGCCGTGCTGATTCTGCCCGATTATGCAGGCCGGACGCTGCTGCTGGACTTCGACCAATTCCCTTCGAAGGCCGATGAACAGGAGTCGCTCATCAAGTTCCGTTTGAAGAAGTCCGTCCCGTTCGACGTAGATTCCTCGGCGGTCAGCTACTTTGCCCAGCCAAAGGGCGATGTGATCGCCAGTGCAATCTCGCTTGAGACGCTGGCACGCTATGAGTCGCCGTTCCGGGCGCTGGGGCTGCATGTGGGCCACGTGACCACTTCCACGCTGGCGGCGCTGGAGACGGTGCCGGCCTCGGGGTGCCGCGTTCTGGTCAAGCTGAGCGGTCTGGTGATGACCATCGCAGTCGTGATAGACGCTACGCTGCGGCTGCTGCGCACCCTGGAGTTGCCGGAGATTTCGCCGGACGCGATTTGGGACCATCTGGGCCCCACACTCGTTTACCTGGAAGACGAATGGTCGAAAAAACCTCAGTCCGTCTACCCTGTGGGCCTGGAGCCCGCCTGGTTGGGCGGCGAGCTGCCGGTGGAGCCGTTACCGGGTCCGTTCGGCCAGCCGCAGGCGCATAACGCGGGCCTGCTGGGATGGCTGGCGGCGGGAGGGCGCGCTTGAGATTCAGCATCAATTTAGCCAGTGAACCGTTCCGCCGGGACCGGGCAATGACCGTCGCGTGGTCGATCGTGGCCGGGTTTCTGGTCATCACTCTTGGCATGCTGGTCTATCTAATCGTCACCGAGCGCCAGCAGAAGCGGGACGTGCTGGAGGCCACCGATCACGCCGAGACGCAACTGGCCCGGATGAGCGGCGAGCAATCGACATTGGAGCAGACCATGCGGCGGGCTGAGAACGCCGACGTGCTGGACCAGTCCGTGTTTCTGAACACGCTGATCTCGCGCAAGGGCGTGAGCTGGACGAAGATGTTCGCCGACCTGGAGAGCGTCCTGCCGCACAACGTACGGCTGATCTCCATTCGGCCGCACGCCGACCCGAAGAACAACATCCAACTGGAAATGGTCGTAGGGTCCCAAGCGGTGGAGCCGGTGATTGCCATGTTGCAGAACCTGGAGAAGTCGCCGGTATTTGACAATCCCACGATGCCCACGGCGCTGCCGCCCACGCAGAGCGAACCGCTGTACAGATTCCGATTGAGTGTGAATTATGCCCAAAAGTTTTGACGCCGGAACACTTCTGGGAAGCCTCGGGTTGCGCCGGAACGACCCGCGAGCGGCCACCCGCCTGGGAATCGGCCTCCTGCTGGCCCTGAATCTCGTGGCTGGCTGGTTCGTAATCAACCCGTGGGGCGGTTCGGCGGACGAGATGGAAGACCGGTTGAACGATCTTCGCAAACAGGTGGCCGCACGGCAGACCACACTGCAGCGCACCCGGCAGTTGGCGGCCAAGATCGACAAGGGCCGTACGCAAGGGAACGACTTTCTAAACCGCTACTTTCTCAGCCGGCCGACCACCTATTCGACGGTCGTGAGCGAGCTGCACGAGATGGCCAAACGCGCCGGCGTGCGGGCAAAAGAGAACTCCTACGTGGAAGAAGAGGTGGAGGGTTCCACCGAGTTGACGATGATGTCGATCACCGCTTCCTACGAAGGCAGCTACTCGGACCTGCTCCACTTTTTGCGTGAGCTCGACCGGTCGAACCGGTTGATCATCATCGAGAGTCTGGCCGCCTCGCCCCAGCAGGGAACCGGCGTGTTGAGCATAACCCTGCGCCTGAACTCCTTCATTCGCGAGTTGACCGAAGGGCAGCAGCTCGCAACCGTGGCGGGAGGCGCGCAAGCCCAATGAAACTCGGCGCCGAACCCAAGAAAGTGGCCGCTCTCGCCGTGCTGCTGACGGCGGCGGGCGTGATTCACTTTACTCAGGACAGCGGCAGCGGTTCCGAGCCAACAGCGCCTCGCAAGTCCACCGCCGAGGTGCCGAAAACGGCGGTTCCGGTGGTTACGGCCGCGAAAACCGCGCCGCGCGCGCCGGCTTCCAAGCGCGCCAGCACGGCCGAGTTCAAACCGGTTTTGAAGTCCCGCAAGCAGGAGGACCGTCCGGACCCCGCCACCGTCGACCCCACGCTGCGGTTGGAACTGATCGCGCGTCTGAGCAACGTGGCGATGCAGGCCGGCAACCGCCCGCTGTTCGAATTCGGCGGCGCGCCGCCTCCGCCCAAGGCCCCGGACCCGGGCAAAATCAAGCCGCTCCCGCCCAAGCAGCTCGCCCGGTTTATTGGTCCGATGCCCAAGCCGCCGGACCAGCCGCCCCCGGCCAAGGTGGAGCCCCTCAAGCCCAAGGCGCCGCCGATTCCGCTGAAGTACTACGGCTTCACGGCGCAGAAATCCGGCGCGAAGCGCGGTTTTTTCCTCGAGAATGAGGATGTGTTTCTCGCTCTGGAAGGCGACCTGGTGAAGCGGCGCTACAAAGTCGTGCGCATCAACCTGAACTCGGTAACCATGTCGGACACTCAGTTCGAGGGCGACTCGCAGACGCTGCCGCTGGTGGAGCAGATGCAATGAGGCGGCGCGAGCGCGGCTACGCCCTAGTGTTCGTATTCGTCATGGCGTCGGTCATCGCGCTCGCTTTGTACGTGGAAATGCCTCGCCTGGCGCTGGAGATGCAGCGCAACCGCGAGGAGTCGCTGATCTCTCGGGGTGAGCAGTATTCGCTCGCCATCAAGCGATTTGTCCGCGCGAACTCGAAGTATCCGCAGACCATTGAGGAGCTGGAGAGTTTTAACGGTAAGCGGTTCCTGCGCCGCCGCTATGTGGACCCGCTAACCGGAAAAGACGAGTGGCGGCTAATCCACGTGGATGCCACGGGCCGGTTCACGGACTCGCTGACGCAGAAGCAGACCGCGGGCATTCCCGGCGCGCCGGGCCAGACCGATGTGACGCAAACCCAGGGTCAGACACCCGGCTTTGGACAGACACCCGGCTTTGGAGTGGTCCTGCCCTCTTCGCCAGCCGCCGGGCAGCCCGTGGACCCGAATCAGAATCCGCAGGTGGCCGCGGCCCTTCGCCGGCGCGAGAGCGAGTTGCCCGGCGCCTCTGGCGTGCCACCGCCGCCGGGGCAGCCCGGTGCGACGCCGGCCGATCCGAACGATCCCAATCAACCGCCGCCGCAAACTCCGCCGCCGCCCGGCATGATCATCGGTCCGAACGGGCAGCCGATCCGGCCGATTCAGATACCGGGGCTGCCGTCGCCGTATCAAGGGCCCTACCCCACCCAGCCGGCGAACGCGCAGGCGGGTGGATTCATTCCGCAGCGCGTTCCGCAGGCTATCGGAAGCGGCTCCAATTCGTTCACACCGCAACCGGGAGGTTTGCCCCCCGGCATCAACGCCAATCCGGCCGCGGCGATGATTCAGCAGATGCTCACCACGCCGAATCCCCGCGGTTTGCAGCAGGCCGGACTGGGCGGCGGCCAGGCCCTGGGCGGCGGAATTGCGGGTGTGGCCAGCAAGGTGGACGCCGAGGGAATCAAGATCTACAACGAAAAAACGAACTATAAGGAGTGGGAGTTTATCTACGATCCGTCGAAGGATAAACAACGCGCCGGCGCGGCCGGACAGCAGTTCCCGCAGCAGCAGAATCTGCCGGGCCAGCCACCCGGTTTTCCAGGCGGCCAGCCGCCGCCCGGCATGAATATCCCGGGTTTCCCACAGCCACAGCAGCCTTCCCCGCTGATTCGCTAGTCGGCCGGCTCTTCGGCTAGCCAGTCGTCGTTCACTTCAACGCCTTTGGCCGCGCGTTTGATCGCCTGTACGGCGGCGTTGGCAGAAAAACCGTTGTAGCGGAGCTTTCGAAACGCGGACTGGAAGTGCTTGGGTTCGCTGAAGTCCTTCGCCCGGACCTTTCGGCGCAAAAACTCCGACGCGTGCGCGACCTCATCGACCTCGGAATACGCGCCAGCGACCGCCGTTTCCGCCACGATGCGCGGCACCTGCCGGGCGTTGAGTTCTCGCAGCACGCGGCCCTTGCCGAATCCGGCGCCGTCGCGGCGGGAGGCGGCGAACGAGTCGGCGAACTGTTTGTCGTTGACGAAACGGTACTCCTTCAGCCTGGAGAGGATGCCATCGACATCGCCGGCGTTCGCGGCCTTGGCGGTCAGCTTCTTCTTCAACTCCCCAATCGTCTGAGCGCGGCCGCCCAGCAGCCGCAGCGAGTAAGTCCACAGCGCCTCGGCATCGTACTTTCCGGCCATGGATTGATTCTTGCAACGCCCGGGCGGCGCCGCAACATCGAAGTACATGTACACTAAAAACGAGGAAACAAAAATGGAAGAAGATAAACGCCTTTCGTACTTCTGCCTGGGCCTGGGCATCGGTGTGGCGGTAGGAATTCTGTTTGCGCCGAAGTCCGGCGAAGAGACCCGCGCGCTGTTGCGCGACAAGGCGGACGAAAGCAAGGACTATCTGATCCGGAAGAGCTCGGAGTTGAAGGAAACGAGCGCTGAGATTTTGGACCGTAGCAAACTGGCTCTGCAAAAGCAGAAGGAACAGCTCGCCGCCGCCGTGGACGCCGGCCGGCAGGCCTACAAAGAGACTTTGACGGCGAAAGCCGGCGAAGCCGCCGGCTAAAAGGAAACTCCCCCGTGAATCAAGATACGCTGCTTCTCCTACTCACTATCTTTGTGGCCATTACGGCCATTTCGTTTGCCGCGCAAGCCATCGCGCTCTTTCGGATGGCCAAGACGACGGCGGAGATGAAGCAGCGTGTCGACGCTTTCCTGCCCAAGGCCGAACGGTTGATCCAAACGGCCGAAACGACGATAACGGAAAGCAAGGCGCAGATCGCACAGATCACAACCAACGCTAACGAAGTTCTGGCGTTGACCAAGACGCAGTTGACGCGCGTGGACGCGCTGGTGGCCGACGCGTCGGCTCGCGCGAAGACGCAGATTGACCGCGCGGAGGCGGTGTTGGAGGATACGTTGTCGCGGGTTCACTCGACGGTGAACTCGGTGCACGGAACCATTCTTCGCCCGCTGCGCGAAATTACCGGCGTGGCCGCCGGTGTGAGGGCCGCGGTCGGCCATTTACTGAAGGGCGCACCGGCGAATGTGGCGCAAGCGACTACCGACGAGGAGATGTTTATTTGATCTCCTGCTGAGCCTGACGCTCGCGGCGGGAATCGGACCGGCAAAGCCGGCGGCCGGGGTGGCGGCGGCGTTGAAGGAGGCATCCTTCGACCCGGACAGCTGTTGGCGCATCCGCGACTTCACCCTCTTTCGCGAAGAGGTCAAGCTCTACCTCACCGACGGCTATCTGGTGCTGTCGAAACCTGTCGCCGGCGAGCCCATCGCGGCGCTGTTCGTAGCCGACGTCGAAGGCGGCGACGGCGAGTTGATCCTGCTGCCGCCGGACGCGGGCGAACGCCAATCACTCGCGCGGTTCACCGAAACGCCCAATTTGAATGAGCATTTCAAGTCGGCGTTTCTGCTGTTCACCGACGCCACGGCGAACGAACTCCGCGCCGCCGTCCGGGATCGAAGCGCAAAACCGGCGCCGGAAATGGGCGCGCTGCTATCCGAACAGTTCTCGTCGACGCTGCGCAACCTGTCGGCGAGTTTCGAGACGCGGCTGATTCACGATCTGGCCGCCGAGGTGCGGCCGGAGATGGGACTCTTCTTCGCGGCCCTGAGCGGCTCGAAGCTCGGCAACTTCGACGTGGTGTACGACCCGCAGGCCGGCGATCAGGTGGTGGCCGGGCAGATCCAGTTCAAGGAGAACCGCTCCTATTACAACATCTGGACGAGCTTTCCCACGCGCAAAGTCCGGCAGGATCCCACCCGCGCACTGGCCGAGACGGAGTTCCGGATTGAGCACGTGAACGTCGATGCGGAGTTCGGAGCGAATCTCCAGCTTGGCGCCCGGGTGACACTCCATGTGCGGATTCCGGATTCGCCCGGCGCACGCAGGGTCCGCAATGTTTTCGGGTTCGACATCTCGCGCCGCGTCCGGATATTGGAAGCGAAGGTCGATGGCCAGCCCGCTCAGGTGTTGCAGCGCGAAAACCTCCGTTCCAGCCTGCTGCGCGGGAACGACAACGAAATGTTTCTGGTGACGACGGAGGCGGCTCTGCCGCCGGGTATGCACACCTTCGAATTCCGTCAGGAGGGCGATGTCGTCCTGCCTGCCGGCAATGGGGTCTTTTTTGTGGGCGCGCGGGGAACTTGGTATCCCCAACATGGTCTCCAGTGGGCGACTTACGACGTCACCTTCCGCTATCCCAAAACCTTGACCGTGGTGGCGACGGGCGACCTGGTGGATGAACGCGAAGAGGGCGATGTGCGCATTACCCATCGCCGCAGTACTGTTCCGCTGCGTCTGGCAGGCTTCAACCTGGGCGAGTATAAGAGATCCTCGGTCTCGAAGAATGGCCTGCACGTCGATGTCTACGCCAACAAGTCCGTGGAGGCGAGCCTGACGGCCAGCCGGCAACAGGTGTTGCTGCCGCCTCCACCCCCCGCCATTCCGGGGCCGCGCGGGTCCCGCGTGCTGTCGCCGCCGCTCAGTTCCGTCTTTGTCCAACCACCGGCTCCGGACCCCACGCAACAATTGGCGCACCTGGCGTCGGAAGTGGCCGAAGCGTTCGATTTCCTGTCGGCCCGCCTGGGGCCGCCGCCGCTGAAGTCGCTGGCGGTTTCGCCGATACCGGGCACTTTTGGCCAGGGCTTTCCGGGTTTGATTTACCTGTCCACGCTCTCCTATCTGCCGGAGCGGGACCGCCCAAACTTCGCCGCCGACCGGTTTCAACGGACCTTCTTTTCCGACATCCTAGTCGCCCACGAAGTCGCGCACCAATGGTGGGGCAACGCCGTCTCCACCAGCGGCTACCGCGACGAATGGATCATGGAAGCGCTGGCCAACTACTCGGCGCTGCTGCTGCTGGAGCGCAAGCGTGGCGTCAAAACCGTCGACGAAGTTCTGGAACGGTACCGCGAGCACCTGAGCGAAAAGCGCGACAACGGCAGCAGTCTGGATTCGGCGGGCCCCATCCGGCTGGGCTCGCGGCTTGAGTCTTCGGCCAACCCCGGCGCCTACCGGGCGCTGGTCTATGAGAAGGGCACCTGGATCGTACACATGCTGCGCAAACGCATGGGTGACGCGGCGTTCTTTGCATTCCTTCGCGAGGTCCACACCCGCCACGCGCGAAAGCGCATCACCACGGCGGACTTCCGCTCCCTGGCTGCGGCGCAGATGCCGGCCGGCCACACGGACCGGACGCTGGAGCATTTCTTCGCGGCTTACACCGAGAGTATCGGAATTCCGGGCCTGAAATTGAGCGCGAAGTGGAAAGGGCTGAAGGCCGAAATCGAGATCGAGCAATCGGATGTCGACGCGGATTTTTCGATCGACGTACCGGTGGAGATCGACTACGGCCGCGGCAAGACCGAGACGCGCTGGGTGCGCACCGACGGCGCCCGGACGCCGGTTTCCTGGACGTTGAAGGCGGTGCCGGTGAAGATCAGCCTCGACCCGCGGAACACCGTGCTGGCGACGCGAAATTAGTTGATCGGCCTGGTCGGTGCGGCACGTTCACTCGTCTGCTAGGAATCCTCGCCGACGGATCGGTTCCTGACAACACAGGCGGGTCAAGTCAGCTCTGCTTCGCCAAATCCAATTCGCCGGGCCCCAGTCGCCCTAGTTGCCCCCGTAAACAAAATGGAGCTGCGGAAATAAGGCTTGACTTTCGACATTAATGATCCTAGATTTTCTGTATGAAAGGCAAGACGAGAACAACATCTATTAATTTTTGGGCTCGCAACTGCGATTATGCTCGCCCTCGCGATCATCAGTTTCAGCCGGGTGCGCTCGTACCCGATAACGGATAGAAACGGGAATACACTAGAGTCGTTGTTTGTGGGTGTCGCGAAGGCAACTCCCTTTATTCAAACTCTCACGCCGAAGCCATGTCAGTCTGCGGAGCCGACGCTTCTTGGCAGGCTCGCGAACATGCTTTCGCTCACGCCAGTTCACGCTCTAGTGAACTGCCAGGTGACTGGATGCAGCGGCCACTATTTTGCGAACGAGTTGTACGATTGCCCTCCGGCATGTGAGGGGCCGCGTTATGCGCAGGCATATTCGGACCCGATGGGTCAATACGATTTCGGGTATAAGCAAGATGGAACAAACGGGTGCCCCCTTTCGGCATGTGCCTTTTGCAAGACTCCGACTTGTGTCCATCGATAAAGGAGAAAAGTCATGAAAATTTCCTGTATCGCCACGGCAATGGTTGTGACGACGACCCTGGGTGCGTCGGCCATCGTATCGACAGTCGCCATCGGCCACGATAACTCGAACAAGCCGATTCCCCGATACTCGAATGGGGTCGTGATTTTCTACGAACGCACGCGGCCCGCGCTGACGGTTTACGACCGCGAAGGCAGGCGGCTTTCGCAGACGGTCCTCCGAATCGAAGGCGCGGATGTGATCAACATTCTCGACGTCGCCGCCGATTCCTCGGGACGAACGATCGCCGCCGCCTCCGTCCGAAGTCACGACGGACGGCAGGTGGTTTCCGCACTCATCTGGTCCGGCGTGAACGGCCAGATTGAGAGAGTCGTCCGGCTCGATTCGTTCGCGGCGCGGCGGGTATCCGTCACGCCCGCGGGACCGGTGTTCGCTTTTGGCGCGGAGCGCGATACGGGCGGGCGCGATACCGCGAATCATCAAATGGCGCTGCTATTCAGTGCCGAGGGGAAAATGGTGAGTTCGCTCGCCCATCGAAGCACATTCGCCTCCGCGCCCATTCATCCTTCCTCCGACGGATTCCTGTTCTCCAATCGCCAGTCCTTTGGCGTTTTCTCCCCTTTGAGCGGAATCTACGCCGAGTTCTCCCTGACCGGCCAGCAGACCGGGACCTGGGCCGTTCCGCCGCGGGACCGAGTCGATTTCACGGGCGGCGGCCTGACCGAGTCCGGCCAAGTCTTCATCGGCGGCCAGGACTCCGATACCGGTTCGCCCTTCGCGTTGAAGCTGGACCGCGCCACTGGCACTTGGAAACCGATTGAAATCCCGGCGAAGTTCGCGGTGCCAATCGGAATCGAGGGTGAGCGGTTGATGCTTTATGGCCGGCCGCCTTCGATCATCGGTCTGCAGCCGTAAAGGCCGATCAGCGATCCAGGCGCAGAATCATTCCAGTGTCGGTCACGGCCCAGAGCCGGCCGGCCGGCGACTTGCCCAGAATCACGCGGCGGGCCACGGCACGATAGTCGGCGGGGATCGTAAGCCACACGACGGAGGCTGCGTCGCCCACCGTTCCCTCCAAAAAGCGAATCTTCTGCGGGACCGGCAACGAACGGAGCCCCTCGACCGCTACGCCCGCCAGCGTCATCCGGTTTCCGTCCTCAATCAGATGATCGGTGACGGCCACCTGCTTGTCCTTGAATACCGGCAACGACTTGCCGGTCCGGAAATCCACCCAGATCAACTCGCTCGGAACGGAGAAGTTATTGAAATACTCGAGCAACGCTCCGGCCCCAAGACCGTCCGGGCGGATGCGAACCTGCGTCAACATGCCGAAGATGGAACTCGTAGACGAAGTCCAGTTCTTGCCGCCGTCCTTCGTTTCGAGAAGGATCATCATGGCCGGCAGCTCCTTCCGCTTTGACGCGGTGTCCGGGCGCATCCAGTCCGGAAAGTCGTCCTCGTCGCTCGGCAACCGGGGCAGCCGGCTGTTGCCCCCGACGATTCCGATATTGCCGTTGAACGACATGGCGGAGAACACTGCACGCTCCGGATTGGCGGCGATCGCCTTCGACGCCGGCACCAGATCCCACTTCTTTCCGCCGTCGTTCGTCTCCCACACCGAGTGGGCCAGGCCGCCCGCCCATCCCTTCGACGGCGACGTGAAATGAATGCGCGTCATTCCCTTCGTAGACGAGATTTTTTTCCAGTCGCGGCCTGCCTCCAGACTGCGCCAAACGCCGCGCAGAGAGGCGAACCAGCAGGTCTCATCGCTTGCGCAGCTTAGCGAAAGCGGTTCCTCCTTCACGCGGATCGTCGTCCAGGACTTTCCTCCGTCGGACGTCACCAGGACAACACCCGTCGCGCCGCGCGGCTCCGTGAGGACTCCAATCGCCACACCGCGCCGTTCGCTGGGAAATTCGATGGCCCGCAGCAGCAGCGACGAATCGTTTTCGTCGTGATGAAACGCGAGGTTCCACTTGGCTCCGAACACCACGCAACCGCAGAGCAGGAGCAGCGCGCGCATGGTTTCCTACCGCCCCGCGCCGGCCAGCACGCCCGCCGAAAGCAGCTCATTCATCGAGAGCGTCTGCTCCAGCGCGTCCTTGTCGAGCTTGGCAAGCAGCAGCATGCAGCCGATCTGTTCGCCGATCGTGGTGAGCAACTCCATCTCGTCTCCGGAGTAGGAGTGAACGTCGCGGTGCTGCACGTTGATGACGCCCACCACGCGATTGCGGGCGATAATCGGCGCGGAGAGAAACGCCTCAAACGTGTCGGCGTCCAGTTGCTGGAATTTCTTAAAGCGGGAGTCCTTGTAGGCCTCGCGGCTGATGGAGAGCAGCCGCCGGTTCTTGGCCACCCAGCCAGTCAAGCCCTCGCCAATAGTGAGGCGCACATTGCCGACAGCCGAGGCGGGCGCGATGTTCGAAGCGCAGAGAACCAGGTCCGTGCGTTCCTTCAGGTAGATGATGCAGGAGTCGCACTCCAGATACTCCACCAGCAGCTCGACAATGCTCTCGAGCTCTTGCCGCAGCGGAACTTCCCGCACCATCAGACGGCTGATTTTTTGGAACAGGTGGAGCTCCTCTTCGATCCGGGAAAGGCGCAGCTCCAGTTCGCGAACTTTTGACACTGCCCCTATTATCGCGAAATTTCGCCCGGCGTCCGGGCCGGATTGTTTTACACCCACATTTCCGTTTTGAGCCGCGCGTGCGAATCTCCCGGATGCTCGTCCGCATCAATATCCATAGGGGTTTGAAGGCAGCGAAGACCCCTGCGGAG
>VFZO01000220.1 GCA_016871155.1 Acidobacteriota bacterium
GAAATCGTACTTGTACGCCGCGTTTGCGTAGGGCAGATTCTTGATCCACGGCTGGCAGCCCCAAACCATCGTCCAGTCCTTATCCAGCGCTGGCGTGAAGATGTGATAGTTCTGCGCGTGAATGCCGTGAAACCGATAGTGTGCGTCGCCGGACTTGGCCGGATGCATCTGCTTGATGAACGGGCCGCCAGATAGGTCGCCATCCACTACCAATTCAAAGATGTCGTTGTGCAGGTCCCTGCGCGCGAAGTCCCAATAGTTGTCGCTCGCTTCATACAGGAAATAGAGCCGGTTCAACCCTCTCACCCAACCCACCTTCACCGTCACGTCCAGATCTTTCCGGTCCATCGCGGTGTTGTTCACTGTGTCCTTCAACTGATCGATGCCGATCGCGTAGCTGGCGGGCACGCTGGCCCAGTCAACGGTATCGCCGTCGATCCGGGGAATCTGGTTCGCGGCGAACTGGTAGATCTTGAATTCCACACCCGGCCGCTCCAGGGCGAGAAGCGGAATGACGGCACACAGGGAAAGTATCTTCATGGCGACGTATAGTATTTTTTCACGATCTCCATCGCAGGTTTGCGCCACGGGGTCATGGAGTTGTTATCCGGCCCTCCGTAACCGTTTGTGCCCACCTTCCACCAATACACGCCGCGGAACCACGGCTTTCGGTAGACGGCCGACAGCAAACCCTCATAGCTCTTGGCCTGCTCGGCGAGGTCCAGCGGCTTTGCCGTCTCGTCCTCCCAGGGCTCTTTATGCGCGCCCTCATGCGCGCCGAATCCCGCCTCGGTGAACAAAACGGGTTTGTTGAATTTTGTCTGTACGGTCTCCAGCTTCGCCAGCAGCTCCTTCGGCTCGTAGTTGTCCGAAAGCGGATAGTAGTTGTCCACGCCGATCCAATCCAGCGCGTCCCAGAACCGGATCGTCTCAAACTCCTCGCCGTGGTTGGCGGCGTAGGTGATGGCGCCCGAATACTCGCGCCGCACGGCGCGTACGATGCCCCGCCACTCGTTCTCCTGCTGCGTCAACGCCCGCAGCTCCGTGCCGATGCAGAAGGCGTCGGCGCGAATTCGCTCCGCGAATTTGGCGTAGTGCACGATAAACGGCTCATACTGCTTCAGCCACTCCACCGCCTCGGCGCGCGGCATTGCTGGTTTTCCCTGCAGGCGCCACACATGCGGCTTCAGCATCACGCGCATTCCCAACGCCCGGGCCTCGGAGGCGAGGATCTCCATTCCGTCTTCGTTCTCCCAACTCTCCCGCCGGCCGGCGATTCGAATGGTCTTCGAATCCCTCCCTATAAATCCGAACGGCACCAGCGCGATCGCGTCCACGCCGAAATCGGGCAATCGGCGCAGCGTCTCCAGCGAACGCGGATTGTCGTAACCGATGCCGCTCTCGGCCGTGAAGGACACGCCCTTGTGGAAGTAATCCTTCGCGAGCGGCCTTGACGCAGCGGCCTTCGGCAGCGCGGCCATGCGGTCCAGATGCCGCCGTTCTTTCCAATGATTCGCGCCGGCGCTAGTGGCGAGAATCAGTAGTGCGGCCAGAACCACGGGCTTCATGGGCAACGCGGGAACCGTCCATCGGGCCCGCCCGCGTGTGAACAGCAGCCCCAGGACGCCGCCGCCAACGGCAATAGCGGCCGCGGCGCGCCATCCAAACTGGAACGGAATCGTCACCAGTCGAAGGAACGACAGCGGCAGCAAGACGGCAAACACCAGGGACCACGCCCCGTGCCCAATACGCGAGACTCCCAGCGCGAGCAATCCGGCCGCAAGAAGGCAATGACTGTCCAGCAGACGCTGTCGCCGGAACGCCAGCGTCTCCACCACGCACATGCCCGCGGCGATTCCCAGCAGCGGGCCGGCGCGCGGCACGAAACTCAGCGCTCCGGCCAAAGCCAAACCCAGCAGCCACGACGGTGCGCCGAACCCGCGAACCGCCAGCGGCGAAACATCGACGCTGGCCGTCTCGGGATGAATCGCCAGCAGCAACGTCGCGCACCAGTGCGCCACGTAGCTTGCCAGTGCCCACGCCGCCAATCCTCGCCAATCGGTCATCGGCGCGGATGCACAGCTTCGGCGTACAGCAGGTCGCCCGTAAACCCGTCGTAGTATTGAATCACCACATGCGGCCGCGGGTACGCCACCCAGCGTTGCCGGCCCTGCGCATCGGGATTCGGATACACATTGTTGATCTGCGCGATCGCATAGATCGGGAAGTGGCGCAGCTTGCCCGGCACGTCGTTCATGATGAACGACGACCAGCGAATATCGCACTGGCGTCCTCGCGAATCGAACCTGCCGTTGATGGGCCTCGATCCCTCGCTCACGAGCGGGTGATTCTGAGAGTTGTGCGGGCCGGCCGCGAACTCCCACACCGTGTCGGTCACCTTTACCGCCCAACTGTTATGCAGGTCTCCGGTCATCACAATTACCGGGCGGTTCAACGAATCCCAAAACTCAATCAGTTCCTCGCGCTCGGCGACGAACGCAGTCCAAGCGTCGTCCTTGCCCTTGATCGGGTCCGTCGATCCCGGCGAACCGATATGCGGAATCATCAGGTTCACCGTCGAGGCGATAAAAAAGAAGTCGGCGTCGGAGGCCGCCATCTCGCGCTTCAACCAATCGTGCTGCTTCTTGCCCAGCATGTAGAGTCCCGGCCGCTTGGGGTTTTCCATGTCGTGCATGTCGCGCAGCCCGCGCGTGTCGAGCAGATAAACTTCGGCGTTCCCGCAGCGGAACTTGCCGTAGTTCTCCCGGCCGATCGAGTACGTGCAGGCGCCCTCGGTCTTGGGTTTCGGCGTCACCCGGACCTTGTTCTTTCCCAGGAACTCGACTATCGAGTAGACTCCCGCCGCCGCGTGGCCCGGAACCTTTTGTCCCGGCGGCACGCCCGCCAACTGCCCGCCCCAATGAACATGCAGATTGGAAATTTCGCTGCGGTTGAGTTTCGAAAAATCGGCCTCGTTGTCGGTCAGTACATCGCCGGCGATCGTCGCCGCTCCGAAGTGGAGCGGTTGTTTGGTTGCGAGCGGCTGCGAACCCGCGATGTAGTCGTACCAGGCCTGCAGCGAGATATCGCGAAACACGGCTTCGCGCGAGGTCACGCCGGCCGAGCCCGTTCCATACACGTCATTCAAAATTTCATGATCGTCGGTGGTGAAGTAGCCGGGCACGTTTCGGTGCCAGTCCGATAGCGGCACGCCACGCTCCAAATACAGTTTGTAGTTCTCCCACACGCCCGTGATCGACGGCGCGAGCTGTACAATCCGCGGCGTCTGCGCCTCGGCGATGCCGGTCTGCTTGCGCCACTCGTTCGCCGGGTAATCGCGCTTCTCTTCGTAGAGCCAATCGCCGTTCATCACGCTGAACAACATCTTCGACGCGTGATTCTTGTTCATCACCTTATACGCGGGCAGTTCCAGATCCGTCTTCTGGTTGGCGCAGGAACCGAAGGCGAAAGAAAAGTTGAAATGCCCTTTGGGGTTCGTGTCGGCGTGCATGAAATCGCCGGCCGACGGATAGGTCTTGAACGAGCCCGTCTTGTCGCCGCCGTCGAGCTTGTAGAAGTAGCGGGTATTCGACTTCAATCCCGTCACGTGAATCCAGGCCGTGTTGTCCTTTTCGATCGTTGTCGCCACGGACTGCGAAAACTGATCGAGGTTGCCGGCATCGGTGCCATACCGCACGCGCAGCGAGCCGGCCCTCTCCGTCCGGCCCCACACCCAAACGCTCGTAGCGTTCGAATGTCCCAAAAAAGGTCCATGCGTAATCTTCGGACCGGAAGCTTGTGCGGCCGCCGCGGCGCCCGTCAGAACGGCCTTTGTCAGTTGTCTGCGATTGAGCTTCATCAAGCTAGTGAATCACAATTGCCGGGCCGCCGCTTTTGCGAAGTAGGTCAGAATGATATGCGCCCCGGCCCTCTTGATGCTCGTCAGCGACTCCATCATCGCGCGGTCCAAATCAATCCAGCCATTCATCGCCGCCGCCTGGATCATCGAGAACTCGCCGGAAACCTGATACGCCGCGATCGGAACGTCGAAGTTTTCGTGGGCCGCTTTCACGATGTCGAGATACGGCATCGCAGGCTTGACCATCAACATATCGGCGCCCTCGGCGAGGTCGAGCTCCATCTCCTTCAGCGCCTCACGCGCGTTGGCCGGGTCCATTTGATACGTCCTCCGGTCGCCGAACTGCGGTGCCGATTCGGCCGCGTCCCGGAACGGACCGTAGAACGCCGACGCATACTTGGCCGAGTACGAAAGGATCGGCGTCTTCTGGTACCCGGCATCGTCGAGCGCCTCGCGAATCGCCGCCACCCGCCCGTCCATCATGTCCGACGGCGCCACGACGTCAGCCCCCGCTTGCGCGTGCGTCAACGCCGCCTTTGCCAGCCAGCCGAGCGTGATGTCGTTGTCCACATCGTCGTCGACGATCTTGCCGCAATGTCCGTGGCTCGTATACTCGCAATTGCAGACGTCGGTCACCACTAGAAGCTTCGGAACCTCCCGCTTTAGCGCGCGGATCGCCCTTTGCACAATGCCGTCCGGATCGTAGTTGCCCGTGGCGTCCTCGTCCTTGTGCTTCGGAATTCCGAACAGCATCACGCCGCCCACGCCCAGTGCGTGCGCCTCTCCGGCCTCTTTCACCAACTCGTCGATCGACAGCTGTGCGTTGCCGGGCATCGAGCCAATCGGCTTTCGAATCCCCTCACCCTCCACCACGAACAGCGGCAGGATGAAATTGGAAGGTTGCAGGTGTGTCTCGCGAACCAGATCGCGAATCGCGGCGCTCGCCCTGAGCCTGCGCGGCCGTTCGGTTGGAAATTGCATTCGTACGGTGATCCTTCCACATCTTACCCTACTGCTTCCGCTCCAGCTTCCCAAGCTTATCGGCGATCGCCATCCCCACGGCCCGCTCCCAGGAACCATACGTAGGATTCGGAATCACGAACCATTTCGTACCCCACATCGCTTGGTGAAAGTGCGCGAGATCGGCCCGTTTCTCCACCGTCGTCGGCGCCGCCGTGAAGTCGTTGAAATCGTCGCCCACCATCAGCAGCACGCGATACTTCGCCGCCACGAGCTTCCTGCGCTCCGTCTTCTCGCTCGTGCCGGTCTTGCACAGCAGACGCTCCCGCGAAAACGGAATCCGGTGGGCTTTCAGAACCTTCACGGTCGCATCGTCGTCATTCATCGCGTCGCAAACCCGGTTGGTGACATAGAACGGGGCCACGCCCTTCAGCAGCGCCGTATTCAGAAATTGGACCGCACCCGGAATCGCGCCTGCCTTGGCTTCCTTTACCCACGCCTGCCAGAGCGCGTCGGAGTAGCTAAGCTCATCCGCCACCTGCCTTGCCTGGAACGCCGAGTTGTCCAGCACGGTTTCATCCAAATCCAGAATCACCGCCGGCGGCAGCCCCCGGAAATCGGTGCCCTGCTCATACGCGGCCGTCCAATTCGGATCCGCCAACGCATCGTTCATACTGCGTTCCGCGGCTCGGTAGGCCTGTGTGGTGGCCGCCACATACTCGGCCGATGTCTGCATCCACGCCGTAGCGTTCAGGTTAGGATACTGCTTTTGCTGGGCGGGGAGGCAGACCGAAAGGGTGAATAGCAGGAAGGGACGCATATGGCTCCCATCCTAGCGTAGCGGCGCGGGCCTTAAATTCGGTTTGGTTTCCGGCCGTTCGACGTGTTGAACATCCTCTCCATGTCAGCCATGGGCAAGGAGATCGTCAGCCTTGTTGTCCGGCCTTCGGCGCTCAACTTCATTGCGTCCAAAGCACCTGCCAAACCCTTCATCTCGGCCTTGTCACGATTCATCTGCACCATCGTTGCCAGGAAGCGGACCACGTCAGCCACAGCCGTCGCGTCTTTCGCCTCCTTCGACATCGTCTCGGCCGTGATCTCCATCGCATCGGCGTTGAAGCGGAGTCCAAGGGCTGCTTGCTCAATACCCTTGAACGCATCGCCGCCCATCATGCCGCCCGAAGGGCCGCCGTTGGGGAGGGCTTTGCTGAGTTCCGCTACGGGAAGCGTGGAGACCAGCCAAATATCGTTGGCCTGGCTTATAGCCAGAATCTTCGCAATCGTCTCGGCGTTCAGGCCCGGCGACGTCGCGTTCTTCCTTTGCAGAGCGGCCCGGACAGTAGCCCTGTCGCCGGCCAGCGCTAGTGTGCCGTCCAGAAACGCGAGCGCGTTGTCGTCCTTATTCTTCGCCGAGAAGAAGTCGGCCCCGTTAACAACGTCGGTGCTGGCGAAGCCGCTGATGGCGGCGTAGGCCTTAATTTTGACCACGTCGAAAGCGCCGCGAATGATCACCAGGGCGGGGCCGTTCTTCGAGTTCGAGTCCGGCGACGCCACGAGAATCTCGCGAATGTCCCGGCGCGGGTCGAAGCCCGTAGCCGCCGTTACCTTCATCAGCTCGGACTCCTGGGAGTTCAATTCCTCCATCATCTTCCGTCCGATACTCGAATCCTTTGCTCGATCCACATCCACGCCGGCGACGAACCGGGCGTCGGACATGATGAACTTCAAAAGAGAGGAATCGGCGCCGTACAAAGAGGCGGCGAGCAAAACAGGCAGTTGGAGAAAACGCAGGTTCAAGGTAGAACTCCCTTCTGTAAATAGGAACGGCTCAGGGCGGGGAAGTGTTCCAAACGATTTATCGGAATTTTTCCGCCTGCGCTATAGGCACCTGCTCGACGATCGTGATCCCATAACCTTCCAACCCTACGACACGGCGAGGGTTATTGGTCAGCAGCCGGATGTGATGCAGGCCGAGATCAGCGAGGATTTGCGCACCAATCCCGGCCTCATGCAGGACCGGAGTGCCGTCGGCGGTTGCGACAACTTGCGGTCCTCGCGTCCGCGGCAATACCGTGGTAACGCCGTCGGCCGAGGGAGTGAAACGCAAACCGTCGCTGTTCTGGTGAAGGTAAACGAGCGCCCCCTCTCCTTCACGCGCAATCGCCGCAAGGGAGGCATCAACGATCGCGGCGCCATCGTGATCCATCGATCCGAAAATGTTCCCGTACGCGCAGTGCGAATGCATCCGCACCAGCACATTCTCCTTGCCCGCTATATCGCCCAGTACCAGCGCCGTATGGATCAGTGGCTGAATCGGCGAATGGTACGCAATCAGCGTAAACGTTCCGTGCCGGGTCCGGATCGTTCCCGTTCCCCGCCGCTGAATGAATCGCTCGTGCGCCATCCGGTACCGGATTAGTTGCGCCACGCTGATCAATTTAATGCCGTGCTTCCTCGCGAACTCCACCAGCGCGGGCAGACGCGCCATCGTGCCGTCCTCGTTCATGATCTCGCAGATCACGCCCCCCGGTCCGAAACCCGCCAGCCGGGCCAGATCCACCGCCGCCTCCGTCTGCCCGGCCCGCACCAGCACTCCGCCATCCTTCGCCCGCAGCGGGAACATGTGGCCCGGCCGCGCCAGGTCCGACGGCTTAGCCTCCGGCCGCATCGCCACCTGAATCGTCAAGGACCGGTCGGCGGCCGAGATTCCCGTCGTCACGCCCTCCGCCGCGTCGACTGACTCCGTAAACGCCGTTCCAAACTTGCTCGTGTTGTTCGGCGACATCAGCGCCAGCCCTAACTGGTTGCACTTCTCCGTGCTCAGGGCGAGGCATATGAGACCTCGCCCATGCACGGCCATGAAGTTGATCGCCTCCGGCGTCGCCGCCTCGGCCGCCAGCGTTAAATCGCCTTCGTTCTCCCGGTCCTCATCGTCCACCACCACCAGCATCCGGCCCGCGCGGAAATCCGCGATCGCGTCCTCGATGCTGGCAAACGGCGGGTTTGCGTTCGGCATCCGCGATCAGCCCTTGCGCCGCGTTTCGTAGCCCGCGAATCGATCCCGGAACTCCTGATGCTGCGCGCCCTTCCGCCCCATGAGTCCGAAGGTGAACTTCTTGCCAAGCTCCACGCCCTCCTGGTCGAAAGCGTTGATGTTCATCAACTCGCCGGCGAAGGCTGTCTCAAACTCCATCAACTGGAAGAATGCGCCCAGATGTTCCTCGTCGACCTTGTCCAGTACAAAGGTGCAGTTCGGCCGTTCGTTCTCCGCCAGTGCGGCTTCCGTCGACCTGCGTTCGGCGTCCAACAACTTCGCCATCGACTTTCCGCACAGGTAGTCGAAGCCCTCCAGGCCGGGTTTCGTATCCGGAACCTTCACATCTTCTCTAGCTTTCGCCACCGCCCAG
The DNA here is from genome assembly GCA_016871155.1 of Acidobacteriota bacterium. Lineage (GTDB taxonomy): Bacteria > Acidobacteriota > Terriglobia > Bryobacterales > Bryobacteraceae. The sequence continues at coordinate 8,227 of VFZO01000220.1, forward strand.
AAGCTGAATACTTTATCGTTCGGACCCTCCATGTAGAGCTGCACCTGGGAGTGCTGGTCGGTGGTTCCCAAGGCCGCCACCGGCGTCTGCCCCGCGTGGATCACCTTGCCCGCCCGATTGTGTTTTTTACCCAACGACTCCGCCCACAATTGGCGGAACCAGAAAGCCGTGCCCCACAGCCGGTTCGAATACGGAAACGCAACCTGAATCGGCTTTTTCTTCTTCGCAATTAGAAGCCAATGCAGCGTCGCCGCCCGCAGCGGCGTGTTCGTTTCGAAATCATCCGTCCAGGCAAGCGTTGTCATCGCCGCCGCGCCCTTCAAAAGCTTCCTCACGTCCGCGCCGATCAGCGCGGCAGGCAAGATCCCCACCGCCGAAAGCACGCTGAACCGCCCTCCCACGTTGTTTGGCAGGTGGAACGTCGGGTATTTCTCTTGTGTCGCCAGCACCTTTAGGTCGCCGCGGCCCTCGCTCGTGACAATCAGGATCTGGCTCTTGGCGCGCTTCGCGCCTACGCCCGCTTCCAGCCACGATTTCACAATCAGGAATGTCGCCACCGTTTCGGCCGTTGCCCCGGATTTGGCGATCGCGACCACCAACGTCTTCTTCGGCTTCATAGTCCGCAGTGCCAAGCCGATCAGCTCCGGATCGACATTGTCGAGAATGACCAGGCGCGGCGCTCCGCCCGATTGAACCGGGTGCGGTCCGCGCAGCCCGCAATCCAACGCCCAGGCGCCGAGCGCGCTGCCGCCGATACCCACCAGGCAGACCGTGTCGTAGCTGCCTTTCAGCCGTGTTGCCAACGCCCGGATTTCATCGATGTCCGCTCCGCCCTTTGGCAGATCGGGGAATCCAACTTCGCCGGATTCGTAGAGCTTGCGGAAGCCCGCGAGCGCCTTTTGTGCAAACGGGGCAGCGGAAGAGATCTCCTCGTCCGTTACTCCGTGGGTTGCGCCGACCATGCGCGCGCGTAGGTTGGTTTCATCGAACCGAATTCCCATACCTCCAGAGTAACTTGGAGATACAGAAGCGCGCAAAATTACTTCAGTGTGACGAATGTCTCCGAAATATGGTCGCGCCAGCTCAACGACTCTTCGTCTACCAGCGCCCAAAAGTAGCCACAGCCGAACGGCAGAATGCTCAACACATCGCCGATAAACCGTTTTGCCAATTGTTCTGCGCGCGGTGGCCGGCCGTCGAAGTCCACCAGCGTCAGGCCGGCCATACGCATGCCCGGCGTCTCCCCACGGAGTCCGAGGAAAGCGGCTTCGTAGGTCAGGGCGATAATGACCGACGCGATCGACGCCACGGCGAGAACCGCGGGCTCCAGCATCACGCCGCTTATCCCTTCGCAAAGGTATCCAACCACGCCTACAAAAACCGAGATCAACACCGCCACGATGCCGCCGTCCCACAAACCCGCGACCATCCGGTGCGCCAGCGAGGCGACCTCGTGGTTGCAGGAAATCCGCGCCTCCACCTGAGTGGTCAGCCGCCGGGGCTCCGGCATCGGCATCGGCACGAATTCCAGCACGCCCTGCTGTGGCAGGTAGGAAGCCGAGATTTGCCGCTTGGGTTTTTGTGTACGAACTCTCGCCGGACGCCTCGAAACCGGCTCGTCCAAGTTGCCGTCAATGGAAACAACCTTCGTGGCGTCTCGGAGGGCGAACAGCGACTGCTGCAAGGAGGAAAGATGCTTGGGCGTGCGCGCCGCAACCGCCGGTTGCCCGGATTCCGGTTCCAGTTCGGCCACCGCTGCCTGCGCCATGCGCGGCTGCAACGCCAACGCGCCCTGATACTGCAGGCCCGTCGAAACCATACGATCATTCAACCGAGTGGCGCACTTGGCGCATCGGTGATCGTCTTCGCTATTCCAATGTCGACATCGGTAACAGATCATTTGGTTGCCTCTGTTTTGCGGACCGTGTTAGGGTTGCAAAGTTGACTCGCACCGCCGAATGTTCCGGCTTGAGGGATATGGTACTGGACCATTGGGCTAGCCCGTACCCATATCGTTACTTTACCATTATTCCTTTCTTTTTCAAGCACTTTTGTTATCTTCTTTCGGGTTTTCGTCTTACTCCACACGATCTAGTGTCTTACGCCATTTCCCTCTACTTCATCCTGGGTCTTGGTTGCCTGCACGCCCAAATTGCCCGGTCGGCCGGTCCGGCCGCTGACGAAATTATCACCTCCGCCGTCCTCCGCCAGGAAATGGACGGCCCCGTTCGTAAGCTCCGCGTTTCCGCCAAGTTGGAGACGACCGAGATGGTCTTACAGGCCGACGAGATCGACTACAACGAACTCACAGGCGATGCCGAAGCCCGCGGAAACGTCTACTTCGAGAACTACCAGACTCGCGAAAAACTGTATGCCAATCGCATCGAGTATAACTTGAAAGATGAAACTGGAAAATTCTACGAAATAAAGGGTTCCTCGTTTCCGAAAGTTGAATTCAGGCCGGGCCTTCTCATGACCGAGAACCCCTTTATCTTCCAGGGCCGCTGGGCAGAAAAATTCAAGGGCCGCTACCTTCTCTACGACGGTTTCGTTACGGATTGCCGTCTTCCGAAACCCTGGTGGCGTTTGACCGCCCCTCGGTTCGATATCGTTCCCGGCGACCGGGCCATTGCATATAAGACTTTCTTCAAAGTCAGGAAAATTCCGGTCCTATATGCCCCGGCTTTTTACAAGGATCTTTCCGAGAATCCCAGACGTTCCGGGTTCCTCACTCCGAACGCCGGACGCAGTACTAGACTGGGTTGGGTATATGGCCTCGGTTACTACTGGGCGATCAATCGCAGCTTT
>VFZO01000221.1 GCA_016871155.1 Acidobacteriota bacterium
CAGGATTCTCCTTTCGTGTGCTTGGCGGCTCACGTTTGGAGTTTCTCTGATGGACTCCCGGAAATGTCAAACTGCTACTGCCACCCCGGCACAGCCGGGGGGCCTCTTACGTTAGGCTAGAACTGGAATCGGCCAACCAAAAACGCGCCGCGCGAGTTCGATTGGAATGCCAGGTCCGGACGCAGGAACGACACCGTGCCGGGAATCAGCATGTTCGTCTCCGCGCCGCCTGTGCGGCTTCGCACGTTGCTGGCCGATGGAAAGCCAGGCGTGTACTGAGCCACGTTGAGCGCGTTGTAGAGTTCGGCGCGGAACTCAAACTTCACGCGCTCAGTGAGATTGACAGTCTTGGCCACGGAGGCGTCCAGGTTGCTGATTCCGGGCATTCGAACAACGTTGCGCCCGGCTGTCGGCATGACGCCTTCGCCGGCTGCGATCCACTTCGCGGCCGGGTTCGTGGCCAGGTAGCCGACGACTTGTCCCCGCGTGTTCGTCAGGCGGGTGTTTCCGCTGCCAAGCTTCGGATCGCCGGCGTTATTCACCCAGACGCGATCGCCAGCCGGGTCGCCATTGCGATTGGAATCGACCGCGGATCGTAGCGTGGCCCAGGAACCAGTCTGGGAAGTCCAGGTTCCGGACATCTGCCAATTCCCGACAACGTTGCGTACCGCCCAATTGCTGGCACCCTTCAGCCAGGAAGATTCGTAGACCATGCTCAACGTGAAACGATGGCGGTGATCCAGGGCCGAAGACGCCCGCTCCGGGCGCAGGTTGTTGAAGTCCTGCGGACGGCGCGGTGTAGTGACCGTCGAGTTCAACGCGGCCGTCGAATCGTCAATAAGGTGCGACCACGTGTAGGCACCGACGAACTGGTAGTCGCGCGAGAAGCGCTTGTTCACCTGGGTCGCCAATCCGTGGTAGCTCGAATTGCCCTGCGGAGTGAAGGCCGTGATTGCCGCGCCGCGGAAGCCGGCATCGAAGTACGGGCCGTAGGTGTTCCCCGCCGGAAAATCCGCGAGCGAGAGTGTCAGCGCGTCCAACTCCGCCTGCGAAGGACGCTGCAGAAAGATGGGAAGCGTCCGGTTCGGCTGGACGCTCGCCGGCCTGTTGATGTTCTGCTGGAACGGAAGATGGACTCCGCGGCTTCCCAGGTAGCGGACTTCAACCGTATAGTCGCTCTTGAGCACCCGCTGGACGCCCAGATTCCACTGCAACGAATAAGGCCGGATCTGATCGGGAATATAGGAAGACGTGAGCAATCGAGCGGTCGCTTGGCTGGTGATCGGCGCGACCGTGGAGGGAATGCCACCGCCGGCCAGAAAGCGCGGAGCGTTCGGTGCGATATCCTGCGCGTTGATCGTAGTGAAGAACTGCGGAGGCAGCGAGTTGGCGCCAAGGTTCTGATACACCTGGTCGTAACCCATTCCGAAGCCGGCTCGGATCGACGTCTTTCCGTCCTGGCCCGGCGAGTAGGCGAGACCCAGACGGGGCATCCAGTCCTTCTTTGTCGCGCGCGGTTCCCGGAAATCGATCAGGCCAGGCACGTTGGCGATTGCGTTCAATGCCTGCTGGCGGGCGCCGGTCGGAACCCCCGTGAACTCGTAGCGTGCCCCAATGTTCAAGGTCAGATTCGGCCGCCTTCGCCATTCATCGGTAATGTAGAAGCCGTGCTGCAGGGCGTTGCCGACAAACGGGAATCCGCCCACCGAGCGCTGACCGGTCTCCGGCGTAATGTCCATCAGGAACCGGTCCAGGGTTCGATAGATGTACTCGCCGCGCTCACGTTGAATGAAGCGGGACGAGATATTGAACTTGCGTCCGTCGTAGCCGGTTTTGATCGTGTGCCGTCCGCGCGTCCAGCTCAGGTTCTCTACGAGCTGAAACGTATTATTGCGGCTACCTTGCGGGTAGCTGCCGTTCGGGCCGATGGCCAGTCCAAGATCGTCGAACTGCAGATTTGGAAACACATCCAGCCCCTGGAACGGATACTCGCCGACCGGCCGCTCATCCCGGCGCCTGTTGTAGGCCAGGCGCAATTCGTTGGTCATTGCCGCCGAAAACGTGTGGAAGTGGGTGATCGAAGCCAAGTGGGCTCCATACTTGACCGGGGTGAAAAAGTCCGGGATCTGGATCCCGGTTGTATTGATCGAATCCTGCGTCTGCAAGAGATACCGCATCCGGATCTGATCCCGCTCGGAGATGTTGTAGTCGCCCGAGGCGAGGTAGCTATAGTTATTGTTGAACCCCGGCCCCTGCGCGCGCAGAATTCCGATTGGAACCGGTCTGCCGCCCACAGTGATCGTGTTCGTCCCTTGTTGCGCCGGCGCGGCGGGAGCGTAACGCTTCAACACCTCCAAATTTGTCCGGCTGATGTTAGGCAAACTTTCGATGGTCCGGTACCCGTCCGCGGTCGGCACAAAAGCTGCGCCTGGCGCCGCGGCCTGAAATCCGACCGGTGTGTATTCGAAGTTTCCGAAGTAGAAGATTTTGTTCTTCACCACCGGACCGCCAATCGTTGCGCCCAACCGGTTGACGTCGTTGCGCGGCGGGCGATTCCGGATGCCCTGTCGCTTGAAGCTCTCGTCGATTGCCGTGAGGTTCCGGTTCTGGTGATACGTATAGAGCGAGCCGCGCAGCGTATTGTCGCCGCGCTTGATTAGCGTATTGAACTGTCCGCCGGTCGAGTGACCGAACTCCGGCGAGAATTGGTTCTGCTGCAATGTGAACTCGGCAACGGCCTCATTAGACACAGTGATCTGCGGCCCCGTCACGGACCGGTTGTTGTTGTCCACGCCTTCGATCATGAAGTTGTTATTCGTCGGCCGCTGGCCGCCGACCGAGGGACCTGTTCCGTATCCAACCGAGCCGGAGCTCGTCACGCCGGCATTGAGCAGCGATAGATTGATTACGCCTAACGCAGTCGGGCCCACGCCGACTCCGAACGAAGGCAGCCGCAGCGCCTGCCGCGAGTCGAACGTGTTGGTGACGTTCGCCGTTGTGGTGTCGATCGCCGCTGTGGCTTCCACCACCTCCACCGCCGTGGTCACGGCGCCGACCTCTAACCGGACATTGATTGCCGTGGTTTTGTTCGATTCCAAACGAACGTTATTCGTGGTCGATGTCGTGAAGCCGGTCATCGACGTCGTCAGCCGGTAGTTTCCGGCCAAAACGTTGTTAAAGCGGTACGCGCCGGCGTCATTCGTGGCCGTCGCGGTCTTGACTCCTGTGTCGAGATTTTCGAGCGACACGCTGGCTCTCGCCATCAAGGCGCCGGAAGCGTCGGTCACGACGCCAATCAGGTTTCCGTCCATGGCTTGGCTGAATCCGGGTAGGGATACGGCGGCCAAAAGCAATGCAAAAGTAAGTGGTTTTGAGTGAAACACGACAATTTCCCCTGGGGGTGGATTTTGGCCTCAGTATAGGGGTGAAATGCGTGCGGAGGCCCGCGATTTGGGGCGAAACGCAACCCTCGCGTGGTCAATCACTCGCGGGGACGCGGGTGGTGGTTCCAGAATGGGGCGAATCGGCGGGTTACTTGCCGATCGGCTTGCCGAGGCCGCCTGGAATAGCGTTCGCGAGGAAAGAACGGAACGACTCGGGCTCCTCGCCGAAGCCGCTCGCCGTGGTGCCGCCGTCCACTGTAAGAATTTGTCCGGTGATAAAGGCTCCCGCGTCGGAGGCCAGCAGTATCGCGGGACCCTCTAGATCGCGCAACTCGCCAATTCGCCGCAACGGCGCTCCATTCTTCATGAACGCGACGTAGTTCGGATCCTTCATCAGCGACTCGGTCATCTCCGAGGGGAACCAGCCCGGCGCGATGGCGTTCACGCGAATGCCGCGATCCCCCCAACTAGCCGCCAGATTGCGGGTAATTTGAATTACTGCGCCCTTGGACGCCTGGTAGCCCGTAGGTCCGCCCGGCCAGCCGTTTACCCCGGCAATCGACGCAATATTGATGATGGAGCCGCCCTTTCCGTCCGCCAGCATTCGCGCGCCGATCTCCTGACAGCACTGCCAAAGTCCGGTGACGTTCACCTGCATCGTCTGGGCGAAAGCATCGTAGACGATCTTCTCCGGCACCGGCCCGCCATCGGCAGCGACACCCGCCGCCGTCACTAGAATATCGACGCGTCCCATCGTGTCCCACGCCTCCGCCATCGCGGCGGCCACGGACTCGCGTTGCGCCACGTCGCAGGCGATGGAAAGCGCGGAGGGTCCCAACTCTGCCGCCAGCGCGTCCAGCCGGTCCTTCCTGCGCGCCATAACAGCGACTCGCGCTCCGGCTTTCGAAAGCGCGCGCGCGATGGCCGCACCGATTCCGGAGGATGCGCCGGTTACGACCGCGTTGCGGCCGGAAAGATCGATGGTGTACATGTGGAGTCCATTATCCTACGGCCAAATGCCGATCAAACGGAACCACAACGGACCGATTCCAAGCCAACAAGTCAGAGTCCAAAGGCTCACTACAAATCCCACGCGCCACCATTGAGACTGCGGCACGAAGCCCGCGCCAAAGAACACGGTCGCCGAGCCGGTTCCGTAGTGCGTAATTCCAGCGTTCAACGACGAAAACGCCCCAAGGATCAACGCGAGCATCAGCGGCGGGCAGCCCGCGGCGATGCCGGTGCTCAAAAATCCGGCGAACAGCGCGGTTGCCTGCGCGGTCATGCTGGCGAACGCGTAGTGAATATAGAGATAACCCGTCGCAAGCGCCGCGCCAGCGACAGGCCATGGCATGCCGGCCGTCCAACCAGCAACTGACGCCGCCAATACATCGAACACACCCGCTTTGGCGAGCTCATCGGTCATCATGAGAATCGGGCCGAACCACAGAAGCGCGTCCCACGCCCGCGCCTCACCCAACAATTCGTCCCAGGTGACGACGCTAGCGACGACCAGCGCCGACAAGCCCGCTAGCGCCACAAACGCGTTATGAACACCATGCCATGGCGACGAAACCCAACCGGTCATCACCGCCAGCAGAATCAAGACTAGCCGCACCTCCCGCCCGCTCAAGCCGCCCAATTCGGCTAGCTTCGCCGCGGCCATCGTCCGGGCCGCTTTCACACCGCCAGTCTCCGGATTCGTCATTCGCAGCGTGATGTAGGTACCGCCGGCCAGCGTGAGCAAACCGGGAACAATCGCCGCCAAGGCCCACGTCAGAAAGGTGATCTCCAGTTTGCCCACTTGCCGGGCCATGTCCGCCACGATCGGATTGGCGGCCATGCTCGTAAGAAACATTCCGGAAGTCGTGTACGTAGAGAGATAGCCAACCAAAATCAAATATGCGCTGGTGCGCGGCGGATCCCCAAGCGCAAGCGCCAGGCTGCGCGCCACTGGGAACACAACGCCGCCGCCGCGGCCGGTATCGGAGGGAATGAACGGCGCCAGCACAAGATTGGTCGCGGCCAACGCATAGCCAAGCGAAAGCGTATTGTGCCCGATTCGATGAATCAGCAGATACGCCACGCGCGGTCCGAATCCTGTGGCCGAAACGGCGCGCGCGAACAAAAATGCGGAAAAGATCATCCACGCCGTCGGTGAGCTGAACCCGGCCAGCGCCCTCGTCGCGGTCAGCGTGCCGGTCAACACCAGCAGCACCATTCCAATCACGACGCTAGTACCCATCGGCATCGGCCGCGAGATCAAGGCAATGATCGTACCGGCGAAAATGGCCAGCAGATGCCGCGTTTCGACGGGCAAGCCGGACGGTGTGAAATAGAGAACCAGGGCGGGGACAATCGCCGCTGCCCAACGCCACCAGGAAGCGCTCACATATACATCCCGCCGTTCACGTCCAGGACGTGGCCGGTAATATAACTCGCATCCTCGGACGCCAGAAAACGCACGGCGGCGGCGATGTCATTCGCCTCGCCAAACCGCGCCAGAGGGATATTCGTCAGCATCTTCTGCTTCAAATCGTCGTTGAGTACCGCCGTCATGTCCGTCGCGATAAAGCCCGGCGCGACGGCGTTCACGGTAATGTTCCGGGACGCCAGTTCACGCGCCAGCGATTTTGTCAGTCCGATCAAGCCCGCCTTGGCGGCCACGTAATTCGCCTGCCCGGCGTTGCCCATCCGCCCAACCACGGATGTGATGTTGATGATGCGCCCCCAGCGTTCCTTCATCATGCCCTGCATCACGCATTGCGAAGCGAAGAATGCGCCGCTCAGGTTTGTGTCCAGGACCGTTTGCCAATCCTCGGACTTCATCCGGAGCGCAAGCCCGTCCTTGGTAATGCCGGCGTTGTTGACCAAAATGTGGATCGGTCCGAAAACTTTTGCCGCCTCGGCCGCTGCGGTGGCAATCGAATCTTTGGAGGACAGATCGATCGTCACGGCCGCGGCCTCGCCGCCAGAGGCCTGTATTTCTTCGGCCACCTCCTGGCACTTCTCTAAAGTACGGGCAGCGACAAGAACACGGGTTCCGGCCTTGGCGAGTGAAAAGGCGCAGGCTTTGCCGATTCCCCGGCTAGCGCCGGTGACCAAAGCGTTACGAACTATCATGGAATCATCATATGGCATATAGCGATTTGCGCGAATTCATAGCCGCTCTGGAAAGAGCCGGCGAACTGAAGCGCGTTTCCCTGGAAGTGGACCCCAACCTCGAAATCACGGAGTTCGCGGACCGGAGTGTGAAACAGAACGGCCCCGCCTTGTTGTTCGAAAAGCCCAAAGGCTACAATGCGCCGGTCCTGATCAACGCCTTCGCTTCGAAGAAGCGGATGGAGATCGCCCTCGGCGTCGACCGCTTTCAGGAGATCGCGGACCGCATCACGGACTATTTGCAAATGCAGATGCCGCAAGGCCTGATGGGTAAGCTCTCCATGCTGCCGAAACTGGCCGAGATGGGTTCATTCTTCCCGAAAAAAGTATCCAGCGGGCCTTGCAAGGAAGTGATTCGCAAGAACGATTTCTCGCTCAAGGAGATTCCCGTGCTCACCTGCTGGCCGCAGGACGGCGGGCCGTTCATTACCCTCCCGATGGTTTTCACCAAGAACCCGGAGACTGGCAAACGGAACTGCGGTATGTACCGCATGCAGGTCTTCGACGAGCGCACCACCGGCATGCATTGGCAAACCCATAAACAGGGGGCTGAGCACTATCGCCGGCGGTTTAAGGAAGGCCAGAAGCGCATGGATGTGGCCGTCGCCATCGGCTCCGATCCCGCCACCATGTACAGCGCGATTCTCCCGCTGCCGCCGGATCTGGACGAAATGATGATCGCCGGCTTCCTCCGCAAGAAGCCCGTGGACATGGTCTCTTGTGAAACCGTCGACGTCGAGGTCCCGGCCAACGCCGAGTATGTTCTGGAAGGCTACGTCGAAATGGGCGAACTGCGCACCGAGGGGCCGTTCGGCGACCACACCGGCTTCTACTCGCTCGAAGACGACTACCCGGTCTTTCACGTCCAGTGCGTCACCCATCGAAAGAACCCGGTGTACGCCACCACGATCGTCGGCCCGCCGCCCATGGAGGACTACTACATGGGCAAGGCCATCGAGCGAATCTTCCTTCCTCTCATGCGCCTCCAAATTCCCGAAATCCGTGACATCTGCATGCCGGCCGAAGGGATTTTTCACAACCTGATGCTGGTCTCTATTCGAAAAAGCTATCCGATGCAGGCGCGCAAAGTGATGCACGCCATCTGGGGATTGGGTCAGGCGATGTTCACCAAGTGCATCGTCGTCGTCGACGACACCGTCGACGTACAGAACTACTCTGAGGTGGCCTGGAAAGCGCTAAACAACATCGATCCGCAGCGCGACATCGAATTCGCGATGGGTCCCATCGATTCGCTCGATCACGCCAGCCGCATGGTGAACTGGGGCTCAAAGTTTGGCATCGATGCGACCAAAAAGTGGCCCGCGGAAGGCTTCACGCGGCCCTGGCCTGATGTGATCACCATGACGCCGGAAATCAAGAAGCGCGTCGACGAGCTCTGGAAGCAGGCCGGGTTGTGACATTGAACGCGAGCGAAACGCTGGCCCTCGGGGCCGGCGCTTTGTGGTGTGTTCGCGGCGTCCAGACTCTCATTCCCAGGCCAATACTCGCCGGCCTCGCCGTCGCCCTCTGCGTGGCGGCCGCGCGCCCGTTTCAAGTGGAGTTCACCTTCGACACGGTGCTCCGCGACCTCTTGATTACCGTCTTTTTCACGACCGTCGGCCTGCGCGCCTCGACGTCCCTGTTGAAGCGCGACGGCGCGCGCGTGGGCGTCTGCCTTGCGCTGGCCGTAGCCGGCGCAATCGCGCAAAACGCCGTGGGCGTTTGGATGGCAACACTGCTGGGTCTCAATCCGCTCACCGGCATCGTTGCCGGAGCGCTCACTCTCGCCGGCGGCCCGGCCACGGCCCTGGCCTTTGGACAGACCTTCGATCAGGCCGGCCTGCCCAACTCCCAGACCATCGGCCTGGCCTGCGCGGTCTTCGGCATCGTCGCTTCGGGCCTGCTCTCTGCCGGCATTGGAGAGTTTCTGGTTCGCCGGCACGGTCTGCGATCGGAGGGCGGCAGCGCGAACGCACAAGCGGCGCGCACCGGTTCGGCGCTGGACACGGTGGGCCTTCTCGTACTCGCCGTTGGCGTCGGTTCGTTGCTCAGCCGTGCGATTCCCGTGCCGCTGCCCGGACACATCGGCGCGATGATTGTCGCGGCCGTCATCCGTTGGACCGACGACCGGCGCGGCCAACTCCTTGACGAACGAACGCTCGCGGTCATTTCCGAGTGGAGCGTCAATCTCTTCATCGTTCTGGCACTCGTCTCGCTGAAGCTGTGGGTGCTGCTGGATCTAGCCCTGCCTCTGTTCGCGATCCTGCTCGTCCAGGTCCTTGTCACCTGTTTCGTCGCCGTCGTGCTGGTCTGGTGGTTCCTCGGCCGGAACTACGAGGCGGCTGTCGCATCGGCCGGCTGGACCGGCTTCATGATCGGCACCACGGCCAACGCCATCACTGCCATCAGCGCCCTCGAACGCCGGCACGGCCCCGCGCCCGGTGCAACCATGACCGTGTCGGTGGTTGGAGCGTTCCTCATTGACTTCACCAACTCCTTTGTCATTCTCACGTCGGCTGACTTCGTGCGCCGCTATTTGGTAAACTAAAAGCTGACCTGTTGAGGTGCCTATAGCTCAGCTGGTAGAGCGCCGGATTGTGGTTCCGGATGTCACGGGTTCAAGCCCCGTTAGGCACCCCACTCGAATGTTCGACTCGGAAGGTATAGTCGGCGATCTCCTCGCCGCGCGAGTCGCGAACCGTCAGCAGATGGTCCCCGGCGGCAAGTTTTGCCGCGGGGATCGATACGCTTCCATCCGTCACCTGACCGGACCAGACGTTAGCTCCGGAATCCACAAATCGCAACGTCGCCGTCACCGCGCCCTCCGTCGCTAAAACGAGCCGGACGATCCGATGCTCCGGTGCAAGGCGCACTCGCTGTACGGAGTCCCCGCCGCTGCGCAATCCGCCTGGCGTAAGCGCCACCGCCAGAACGCCGCTCTCCGCCGGCCAGAAGCCGGCCAGCAGCGCTGCCGCGGCAACGGCCCATGGCCATAGCCGCCTCCGCGTACGGGAGCGGACTAGCGAGCGGGCGAACGCCAGCCGTTCGGCAGCGCGCGGATGCAAGGCCAAATACCCGGCGAAACTCGACCGCTCGCCTGGCTCCATCGAGCCGGCGGCGTACTCGTCGATCAGGTCGCGCTCCACCGCCTGCACCAGCAGCCGGAACTCCTCGTCGCCTGCAAATCGAGCCTCTGCATCCTCGCCGCCCATGCCAAGCAGAAACTCCCGTGCCAACCGCTCGTCGCCCACGATCTAAATGGTTCCTTTCACGTTTTCATTACGGGCCATGCACTCCCGCACGCACCGCTCCAGCTTTTCCCGGATGCGAAACAACCGGACCCGGAGAGCGTTCACGTCCAGGCCCAACTCATGCGCCAGACGCTTCCGCTCCTCAATCTTCGCGCCGCCAGTTCCGGTGTAAAAGCGTTCCACCCACTCGCGCGTCCGCGATGGCAACTGGCCCAGACATTCATCCAGGCAATCGGCCCGCGGATCGGGTTCGGTCACCGGCGGCGCCGGAAGCCGTTCCGGCATGGCCACCAACGCAAGCGGTTTCTTCCACCGCTCCTTCGCTAGGTTTCGCGCCACCCCCAACACAAAATTCTCAACGCTGGTCTCGATCGAAACATTCTCCGCGATTCGCCGCGCCGCGCGATCCAGCGCCTCGTCGGCCAGGTCCTCCGGCTCCGCGCATCGCCGCGCCGCGAAGTACACGAGTAAACGTTCGCGAATCGCTTCGTATCGCTCGCCGGCCAAGGCCGGGTCGGCGTCTAACGCCCTCAGCAAACGCTCTAACCACTCCGCCTTCAGCGCCAGTCTCCTTGAATCGTGAACCCCGCCCAGTAGAACGGATGCGGCCAGCGCGCCGAACGCGCGAGCGTCTGCTGCGCCGCGGTCAGCGCCTCCGGCGCCCGCAGGCCCTGCCGCAAAAGCCCTTCGTAGAAGTGTTTCATCAACTCCGCGGTCGCCCGGTCGTCCACCTTCCACAGGCTCGCCAGAACTTGGGAGGCTCCGGCCTGTTGAAACGCGTATGCCAACCCAAGCAGCCCCTCCCGTTTCATCTCCCGTCCCAGCGCGGTCTGGCAGGCGCTCAGCACGATGAGCGAATCGTCCAGACGCAGACCGGCCACGTCGCGTAGGCGCAGCGGCTCGCCGGAAAGCGCGATCTCCGTCCTGTCCGGCCGCTCGGTGTCCAGGAGACTGTGCGCGGCGAAATGCATGATGCGGGCCGGATGGTCCAGAACCGCCTGCCGGGTTGCGCCGTCGCCGCTGGCGGAATACACCGCCCGCCCTCCTGCCAAGTTCACGATGTGCGCAGCCTCCGTCTTTGCGAACGGCAGCCGGGCCAGCGCCGGGACTCGGGGGTCCGAGAAGATCGCCAGTTCGCGTTCCGGCCGCGCTCCGCGCGTTTTACGCATGGCGGCGATCGCTGCGGCCGAGGGCGCCGTCACAACCGGT
>VFZO01000222.1 GCA_016871155.1 Acidobacteriota bacterium
ATCTTTGTCGATGCCTTCGGCAAATCCCACACATAGTTCGCGACGAAAATATGCGTCTGATCGAAGCCGGCCTTTCCATAGTTCCAAACGCGAAGCGGACGGTACACGGCCACGCCGTCTCCGTCGCTGTCCGTGTAGTCCATTGTCTTGGAGTACGTATAGGCGACCGAGATATTCAGGCCGCGCGCCAATCTGCGATTCAACGTCGCCTGGAGCGAGTTGTAACTCGAAGTGGATGAAAAGTCGTTGTAGGTGATGTTCGTCCAGCCGGGGAACGGCCGGAAGAAATTATCGTTCAGCGGCGTAGCTGGGTTTGACGGGTCGGCGTTCTGCGCCAGGAACCGCGCGCCATACGGCACAGTGTTGATGTTCCGGCTCACCTGCAAATGGCGGCCTACGTTTCCCACGTAGGAGACGTTTACCACCGTTCCGCGCCCGATGTCATGCTGCACGCCGAGCGTGAAGTTGTACATCGCCGGCGTAATCGCCTTGCGTTCGAAGGTCGACGTCGATCCAGGAAAAATTGTTCCAGCGGTCCCCAGATAGCTCGACAGGTTGCCGTAAAAAATCTGCGGTGTCACCTGAACAGGCGGATTCTGCGAATAGCCCCGTACGCCCGGCGAAACCGTGTTGTGGAACACGCCGAAGCCGCCTCGGACTGCAGTCTTGCCATTCCCGAACGGATCGTAGGCGAAACCAAGCCGCGCTTCGGGAAGAATGCGCTCCTGGTCCCGGAATCCGCGCGGGTAGCTCTTGTCGGTCGCAACCACGGTGCCGTTGAACGGCTCGCCCGAGTTCGGCACGAACGCGCCGATGAACACCGCGGGCAGAACCTCATTGGTCCGCGGATTCACAGCGCGGCGCCCTTGGGGCGTGCTCGAGGGCCGGTAGAGCGCAGGTATCTTCGCCGCGTCGAATCGCGCGAAATCCCACGCCGCTGCCTGGTTTCGCGCGTGATACCACTGGTTGTACCAGATGAATCGCAGGCCGGCGTCGAAGGTCAGCTTTCGATTGACCTTCCAGGTATCCTGTACGAAAAACGCCGTCGAGGTCTTACGCCCTTCATTGGAAGGGCGGGACTGTGACTCCGTGTAGCTCGAGAAATTGCCGAGCAGGGCGTTCGAGTACGCATAGTTGGAATCGAACGGGTTGTTCACGTCGCGCGCGAAGTTAAAGTTGCCGCCGTAGTTGCCCTGCTCGCCCTCATAATTGCGCGTCCTTTCAAAAAAGAAACCGCCCTTGAACGTGTGGGCGCCCGCCGTGTAGGTCAGGTTGTCGGTGAAGTTGAAAACGGTATCGGCGCCGCGCAGCGGAAAGCGTCCATCGTAGGTGATCGCCGCCGCGCCGGGAACGCCGCCGAAGGAGGCCTGCGGAATAATCTGCAGGGCGTTGTTGCCGGCGAAAAACTGCCCAAGCGAAGCCAGCCCTCGCGAGCCGCGCTGCATCTTCTTCAATTCCTCGTCGCTCTCCGGTGGTCCCTTTTCCACGCCGTGCCGCACGCCGCCCATGAATTCATTCACAAGCCGGGGCGAGAGAATCTTGGCGTAGTTCAGGACGATGCCGTTGTCCGTGTAGGTGTAGTGCTGCCGCACCAGGCCCCAGTTGGACGAGCCGGCCGCGACCGCGTGGCCCAAAGAATCGGCGTACCAGGTGGACCCTCGCACGTTGATACTGTCGTTGTTCGTGGGCTTCAGGTCGATGCGGAACAGATGTTGATTGCGCGGTTGGTTGATCGATTCCTGAAACTGGTAATTGAAGTTACCGCGCGTCAAATTCCGGTCCAGAGTGTTGGGAACCGGAAAGATGTTCAGAATCGCCTGACCGTTGGCGTTAATGCGCGAAGCGGGCACCACGTTGTTGGGGAAGTTGCCCGCCGCCAGGGGATCGCGAATATTGATCCGCGCACCGTTCTGGTCCAGCGTTTGCGAAAAGTCGCCGCGCCGCTCCAATTCCGAGGGCGTCGTCACCTGCCGGACCGCCTGCGGATTCTTCACCGTGGACTTTTCGAACGAATAGAAGAAGAACACCTTGTCCTTCGAGTTCTTCCAAACCTTCCCCATTGGCACTGGGCCGCCCAGCGTCGCCCCCAGCGTCGTGTACCGGTAGATCGGCAACGAAACGCCCGTGCGGTTGTTGAAGAAGTTGTTCGCATTCCACATTTCGTGCCGCTTGTACCAATACGCCGAACCGTGATACTCGCGCCCGCCGGACTTCGTCACGATGTTGATAAACGACGCGCCGTTCCGCCCATACTCGGCCTGGTAGTTATTCAGCAGCACCTTCACTTCGCCGATCGCGTCCATATTGATCGGACTCGAAAACACGCTCGGGCTGCCAAGATCGTTGCCCGTTAATCCGTCCACCTGCAACGAATTCCAGTTCGATCGCGCTCCGCCGATGTTCGGCGTGCCCGTTCCGAAGCTGCCACCTAGGAACTCCGTATCCACGGTTTGCGAAACGCCCGGCAAGATGCGCAGCATCGACACCACATCTCGTCCGCGAATGGAAACCTACTCCAACTGCCGCGAGCTGATCAGCGCCGAATTCTCCGAGCTCGACGTCTGCACTGTCACGCCCTGCGCTTCCACGGTAATCGACTCATTCACGCTGCCCACTTGCAGCGTGATGTTGCCCACCGAAAGCCGCTCGGCCGCGCTCAACTGATTGTTGGTTTTCTTGAACGGTTTGAACCCCGTTTGCTCCACGCTAATCGTGTACGCGCCGGGCAGTAGCGCGGGAAACAGAAAATCGCCCGACTCGTTGGCCGCCATCGTGCGCTCTTCGCCCGTGCGCTCGGAAAGCAGCTTCACCGGCACGCCCGGGATCACATTCCCCGACGAATCGAGCACCGTGCCGGTGATGGACCCGGAGATCGTCTGTGCGTAGCCAGCCGCGGCGCAAAACAGCACCGCCGGAATACAACGATTCATCTGGAGAACCCCCTTCATAGGGTCCTATTGTATCTGCCCGGCGGCGCCGGATTCAAGCCTGCGGAATTAGCGCAAGCGCGTCTCGGTACAACCGGTCCAGAGCGTAATACTCGCGCGCCTTCTCCGAAAAGACGTGAACCACAAAGGAGCCGTAGTCCATCAGGATCCATTCGGCGTTTGTATACCCTTCGATTGAAAGCGCGCGGTCCCCCGCGTCCTTCAGGCGCCTCTCGATCTCATCGGAAATCGCCTGGTTCTGCCGCGAGTTCCGCCCGTGGCAGATGATGAAAACGTCGGAAATCGAGGTCACGCCGCGCAGATCCAGAGCCAGCAGATCGACGGCCTGCTTTTCCTCGGCCGCCTGAACGGCGATCTGCCAATTGGAGTTCAACTCGCTAGGATCCGGTGTAACGTTTGCTTCTTCTAAGATCTCTGGTGTAGTGGGGATGGCACGCTTAGGCGCCTTACGAGTTGTACGAACCGGCAAAAACTGCTCCTATGCGGTATCGTACTACAATCGAGTCAGAATGCGGATTTCGCGCGGAATTTGCTTTTTCGCACTCGCCTCGCTCCTCGCAGCCGGCGCGGAAGAATCCGTCGCCGTCGTCCGCGCGCGCGAAGCCCTCGATCAGGCTCGCCGGCTGGCCGCCGCAGGCGCCGCGTCCCGCCGGCAGGTGGAGCAAGCCGAGTCCGCCCTGGCGCAAGCGAAGGACGATGCCGTTATCGCTGCCACACTTGACGCCGCTCTGACGGTTGAGGACCTCACCGAGGATCAAACCAAAGCCGCTACCGAAGCCACCGCGCGCCGCCTTCGCCGCGAACTCGACCGCCTCGCCGGCCAGGCCAAACTCGTCGGCGAGGGCGTCGCCCCGCGAACGTCGCTTCTTCCGTTTGAGGACGAGGTCGGCCGCGCACGCCACCTCGCCTCTATCGCCGAACAGCGCGCCCACTCCATACGCGTGATCGCCGAAATGATCCGTGCCGAGGAGGAGGCAGCGTCCGAATCCGTCGAACCCGCCGCTCCCTCTATCGCCGACGGCCCGATCCAGCGTATCACCCATTTCCGGGGCGAGAACAAATTCGACACCGCCGTATTAAAGGACATCGTCCTCGAGTTCGAAAAGAAATTCGATCGGAAACTGCCCATCTCCGCCCGCGGCTCCACCGCCGTGCACCGCTCCATGGGATTCGACCATACTGGGCGGGTCGATGTCGCGCTCAATCCCGATCAGGCCGAAGGCCGCTGGCTCATGCGCTATCTGGAGAGCAAAAGCATCCCGTTCTTCGGCTTTCGAACCTTCGTCAAGGGCCAGGCCACGGCGCCTCATATACATATTGGCCCTCCAAGCGCCCGCATCCGCCCCACGGACTAACCTTTCATGAACAACTCCTCCCTGCGCGTCCTGATTTCGGACCAGGCAATCGCCGCCCGCGTCGCTGAGCTCGGCAAACAGATCTCCGCCGATTATCCCGACGGCGACCTCGTCCTCGTCGGCATTCTTAAAGGCGCGTTCATTTTCGTGGCCGATCTCGCCCGCTCCATTCAGCGCCCTGTCCGTATGGATTTTATGGGCATCTCCAGCTACGGCAAGGGCAAGACGACCTCGGGCGAAGTGAAGGTTACCAAGGATCTCGATGCCTCCATCGAAGGCGCCAACGTCATCATCGTCGAGGACATAGTCGACACCGGGGTCACGCTTAGCTACCTTATAGGCCTGCTCCACAACCGCAAGCCGCGCAGCATCCGCATTGCCGCTCTGCTCGACAAGCCGGAGCGCCGTCTGCGTCCCGTGCAGGTCGCCTATACTGGCTTCACCATCCCAGACGAATTTGTCGTCGGATACGGACTCGACTACGCGGAGGACTATCGCGGACTCAAGGACGTCTGCGTCCTGTACGATTCCGCGGCGTAACGGGCGCTACCGGACCGGCAGAGTCGCCGTGTTCGACGGGCGGCCGCCGCTCTCCACAACCAATTCCGCTCCCGCGCCGGAAGGCACCTGGAAGTTGATCTGGTCCAACCCCGCGAAGCCCGGCGCGCGCCCGGCGTACAGCACGGTCGCCTCCATAGCGCCCATTCGCACCGTTGGCGTCAACCGAGCCCACTCCAGCCCGTCGCGCGTCTCCGTCGCACCAAGTCCAGTCAGGTACAGGCTCACCACGTCGCCCGCGTGCACAGGCGCGCTCACAGTCACCAGCTCTCCCGTCAAAGCGTGCAGCGCTGAGGCCGGCCCGCTGCCGGTGCCCGTTTGCGTAAAGATCGCCGGCGCCGATGGCTCCACCATCACATTCAACTTCGAAGTTCCCGCCGCCGTCTTCAACTCCAGCGTCACTAATCCAGCCGCCGTCTCCGGCAATATCGCATTCACTTGCGATGGCCCTGCAAACTGTAAGCCCAGCGCCGCGGTCCCGATCGATAGCTGCGTTCCGGAAAGCGTCGTCGGCAACGGCAGCGCGGACGCCGCCGCGCTGCCTGCCGCCAACGCACCGCCGTAGACGCTCACAAACATCCCCGGCGCCAAAACCCGTAACGGCACCCGCCCCGCCGCGGGAAGCGCCGCCACCGCCATCGGCCCAGGCTTCACAACACCGACCGAAAACAGGCCCGAGGCGATCGTCATCTCGGTCGTCGTCGTCCCCCCTCCGGTCGTCACCGCCACCGGCTGCCGGCCGGTCGCGGCGAACAGCGCATAGTGGTGCTCGGCGCCGCGCTGTAACGTCACGGGACCGAGGGTCACCCGTGTCACGTCCCTAGCCCGCGCGTCGTCCTTGTCGCGAACGCTCATCAACAGGCCGCCCTGCACCGTGGAGCCGATCGTTTCGCCCAGCGTCCGCCACTCTTCGGTGCCAGTCAGGAAGCTGCGGATTATGCGCCACGAAAGGTGCATCTCGCTATCCACGTTCGCCAAAAAAGGAGGACGCGCGCAGGAACTGCTTATCAGCGCCAGGGCCGCTTCACCCGTGTGGCACATCGGTACCAGCCGAGTCCGCTCCAGCCCCGCGCCCGTGAACGACAACGCGGCAGAAGGCACCGGCACCAGACCGTCGCCTCCGCTCGGCACCGAATCCACCGTCGCCGAATTTCCGATCACGGCCAGCGCGTCCACGCCCCGCAAATCGTCGCCGCCCTGATTCCATGTGCCCAGGTCGTGTAGGAACGGGCTGCCGGGCAGCAGTTGCCGCACCTGGGGATCGGACGCCGCAACCAGCGACAGCAGCCCCGCGAATCCCGGTCCAAAATGCGGTGTACCCAGGAACACCGCGCGCCGGACTTTGTGGTTCGCCGGCGGCCGGAACGTCGCGGGCGCGATCTGTTTGCCAGAAAGATAGGCGCGCAGAATCAGTCCGCCCATGCTATGGACCACCACGTCCACCTGCGGAGCCGGTATCGCCGCGATCCGCACTCCCAGCGCTGCGCCCATTTCTTCGATCGTCGGCCGCGGCAGCGCTCCGGCCGGCACCGAGCAGTTGTTAAAGAACACCACCTCGCGCCCAAGGTCGCGCAGCCTCTGCGGCATCTGCCCGAACGTTCCCTCCGCCGTCGCCCCGTTGCAATTGCCCTGGTATCCGTTGATCAACACCACGGGCTGCGCCGCGCATGCGGCCGCGAAAATCCATCCGAGCGTTATTCGCATTCCCGCATTCTCCCACGCTCGCCGGAAACGAAACGGGCCGCCCTTTGGGGCGGCCCGTTTCCAATCTGCCTGAATTCCTTACGGCCGGCCGACGTTTTCGGCTTGCAGACCCTTCGGTCCCGTTTTCACGTCGAACTCAACCTCCGTGCCCTCATCGAGGGTCTTGTATCCGTTCATCTGAATCGCAGAGAAATGGACGAATACGTCCTCCCCACTGGCGCGCTGGATAAAGCCGTAGCCCTTCGCAGCGTTGAACCATTTGACGACACCTTTTTCTCTCACTACAAATCTCCTAATGCTGAGGCCAACCGCACCGCACGCGGCGTCCGGGTGAATACCCTTCGCCGGGCGGTAAATCTGCCATCGGTTGGTTAGTTGCTCGCAGTATTGTCTCAGAAGGTCGTTACGAAGGCAAATCTTTTTTTGCTCCGGCAAGGACATTTTTCAAAGTTTTCTCCCGTCCCGGCTTGTGACACGATAGAGTCCTCATGCCTCGCCTGTCCCGCCGCACCTTCCTCTCCGCTGCCCCACTGGCGGCCAACGCCGCGCCCGCCCGTCCGAACGTCGTCGTAATTCTGGTCGACGACATGGGCTTTTCTGATATCGGCTGCTACGGCGGGGAAATTCCAACGCCGAACATAGACCGTCTTGCCGCCGCCGGTCTTCGCTTCACTCAGTTCTACAACACCGCCCGCTGCAGTCCCAGCCGCGCCGCCCTGCTCACGGGACTCTACCCACACCAGGCTGGCCTCGGCCATCTTGACAATGTGGTGATGGAGGGCAACCCCGGCTACCAGGGCCGGCTCGCCGACGAGAGCGTCACCATTGCCGAGGCTCTCAAACCCGCCGGTTACTTCACGATCATGACCGGCAAATGGCATCTCGGCCAGCAACACGGCTCGTCGCCGTGGACCCGCGGATTCGACCGCTCCTTGAATCTCGCAGCCGGCGGCATCTACTACGCCAATCAATCCGGCAAGGAGAACGTGAAGATCTACCTAAACGGCAGGGAACTCCCGCTGCGTTCAAAGGAGGTCGGCGACTCCTGGTACAGCACCGATCTTTGGACCCAGTTCGCCCTTCGGTTCATCGATGAATCGCGCCGCGAGAACAAGCCATTTTTCCTTTATCAGGCGCACAACGCTCCCCACTTCCCCTTGATGGCGTCGCCGGAAGACATTCAACGCTTCCGCGGCAAGTACAAGGCCGGCTGGGATCAGCTTCGCCAGGCCCGCCATGAGCGTCAAATACAGAAAGGCATCGTCGACGCGCGTTGGAAACTCTCTGATCGCCCGCCCGATACCCCGGCCTGGAGCAGCCTCGACCCCGCCGCCCAGGACCGCTTCGATCACCTCATGGCCATCTACGCCGCCACCGTGCATGCCATGGACCGAAGCGTCGGCGCACTCGTCGATGGCCTGGAACAGCGCGGTATGCTCAACAACACGCTCATTCTCTTTATGTCCGATAACGGCGGCAATGCCGAATCCGGCCCTGCGGGCCGTTTCGAGGGCGACAACCCTGGCAACGCCGATTCCACCGTCTACCTGGGTATGAACTGGGCCACGCTCAACAACACGCCCTTCCGCCGCTACAAACACTTCACCCATGAAGGCGGCGTCTCTTCACCCCTCGTTGCCCATTGGCCTGGCGGCATTCCACGCGCCCGCCAGGGAAAACTCCATCACCAGCCCGGGCACCTCATCGATATTCTGCCCACCGTTCTCGCCGCCGCGAATACCGCCTACCCTGCCACCATCCGCGGCAAACGGTCCACTCCTCCGGAAGGCGTCAGCCTAATGCCTGCGTTCACCGGCAGGAAGTTCGAAGCGCGCCAGCCCATTTTCTTCATGCACGAAGGCAACCGCGCCGTCCGCGACGGCAAATGGAAACTCGTTGCGAAATGGCAGGGGAACTGGGAGCTCTACGATATTGACGCTGATCGCTCCGAACAGCACGACCTAGCTGCAGTGAATCCGGCGATCACGGCTCGCCTCTCCGCCGCTCATGACGCTTGGGCCAAGCGGACGCACTCCGAGGTTTGGCGCGGCGGCCCCCACTCCGATTGGGGCCAGCAGCGCAACGCCGGCAAACAATAGTGTGTCTACCGCAGGATCGCCGAATACACGAGCGCGCCGAACTTCTCCCGCAGCTTTAGCCGGCTCGGCGTCAACTGCACCATTAGCACGCCCACCAGCTCCTCCTTCGGATCGATCCAGAAGACCGTTCCCTGGGAGCCGCTCCAATAATAGGAGCCCCTCGAGTACGGCAATCCAGATGCGCCCGGATTCGTCACCACTGCGACGCCGAGCCCGAACCGGGTGCCAGGTGTACGGAACGACGGGATATCACCGATATGATTCCGCGTCATCCATTCGATTGTGCGCGGCCCCAAATACCGCTTGCCCTCGAACGATCCGCCGTTGGCCAGCATCTGCGCGAATCTCCAATAGTCGGCCGCCGTCGAGTACAGCCCGCTCGCGCCGCCAATAAACGTCTGCGCTCTCGCCGCCGCCGGCGGCACGCGGGATAGCGACTGCGGATCGTCCTTCCCATCCACCACTAGCACCGCCCGCCGCGGGTCTTTCGATGCCGCCGGCCAATACTCGGTATCGGTCATCCCCAACGGTGTCAGCAGACGTTCCCGCACAAATCGGTCCAACGGCATTCCCGAAATTTTCTGTACCAGGTACCCCAACACATCGTGCGAGTCGCCATACAGCCAGTGCGACCCCGGTTCGTAACGCAACGGTTTTTTGGCCATGTCCTGCGCCAGCGCCTCAAGCGTTGGAAACTCAAACTTCCCCGCCCTGCCGCTGCCATGGTAAATGCCGGACGTGTGCGAAAAAAGCTGCCGCACGGTCACCGGTGATCGTGGCGCGCTCAGCACACCCGGCGCGGTCTCCACACGTGCGTTGCGAAACTCCGGAAGATGCTCGCCGATCGGATCGGCCAGAGTGAACCGGCCCTCTTCGAGCAACTGAAGCGCCGCGGCCACTGTAATCGGTTTGGTCATCGAGGCCAGATCGAAGATCGCCTCCGTAGTCATAGGAGCCGCATTGGCCAGCCCGCGAGTGCCAAACGCGCCGTGATAGACGACCTTCCCCTTGCGCGCCACCAGCGCGACAAACCCTGCCGCCTGTTTCTTCTCGACAACACCCCGAAGCCATGTCCCAATGCGTGCCAACCGCTCGGCCGACATCCCCACGGACTCCGGCTGCGCCGCCGGCAAATCGTACGCCCCTACCCCAATCCCGCAAACAAGTAGGGCAACGGCAACCGGCAACCTGCGATTCTTCATTCTCTCAAAGTACCGAATCCCAAGCGAGACGCGCACCGGCTTTAATGGCCGGTACATCGGCGGCTCATCACTTGATGCCGATCCCAACCGGGTTCGATGCTTTCTCCGCCACCACCAGCACAACGGCGGCTTCCCCTTGGCCTGCGAGCGAACGCGGGATAGTCATGGTCACCCAATCCAGGCCCGGGATATCCGGAGATGCTTCCACCGCCGTAACGGGAGCCGCAGTGCCGCCGATGGTCACCAAAAATTCTTCGACGGCGGTTCGGGCCCGGATGCCCGTGGCCGGAATCCGCAGACTCACGGTCTCCGTCTCCGGCCCCAGGTCAATCAGCAGCGCCTTGCACCCTTCGCTTGCGCATTCGTATATCTCTTCCGGCGCGGCGCCCTCGGTGGAACGGAGCACGGTCCCGCGTGGTCCCGCTGGCATCGGAACAAACAATGCGGGAGCGAGGTCAACAATCCGAACCGGGCCGCGAACCGGCAGTTCGCTGGGCGACGTCTGCAGCGTAATCTCGGTCTCGCCGGCGGGGCTCCCTGTAGGGACCACGAAATCCACCAGCTTGCCGGACCACGCCACCACGCTGGCTTCCACGCCACCCACCGAAATCGCCGGCTGCTGCTTTAAGTCCGCCGGCAACTCGGCGGTGAGCCGTGAGAATGCGGCGGCTTCCTGCACGACTTCCTGGCTCGCGCTGCTGCGGAGGCTTGTAATGACGGAAGGCGGTTGGACCCGTAGCAGCACCCGGATCGTCCGGCTGCTGTTTGCGGCTTGCGGGGCCGTGATGGTGAACAGGCCCCTGTACTCGCCCGGCACAAGCCCGGTGGGATCGACGCTCACGCGGATCGACTCCGGGGTAGAGCCGGAAGGCTTATCGATTTTCAACCACTTGGCCTCCGGCACGGCGATGGTGAAGCTGACGGCAGTAGGTGCTGCCGTCAGTCGAACGGTCTGCGCCGGCGGGAGATCCGGGTTCTGTTGCACGTGTTGAAACGACAACTCCTGGGCATCCGTTGAAAGTTGCGACCCGCCAAACTCCGGAAAAAGGTCGTGCGCAGGCCACGACGTTACCTTTGATTCGGCGTCAGCGAAGGCGGCGAACAGATCCGACAGGATCGTATTTTCGTCCTC
>VFZO01000223.1 GCA_016871155.1 Acidobacteriota bacterium
ACCGGAACTATGTCTCGGAGGGCGGCGGTTCGATCAATCTTGGCGACGCGATTCCGGTAAAGAAAACAACATAGCCTGCAGCGCCTCCAACTGGCCGGCGGTTACGGGCGCGTGCAGCAGCGTGTCGTTGCCGCGGATCTCCACGCGGGCCGCGTCCAGCACCGGCAACAGGATCTGCTTCTGTTTGGCGGGCAGACTCAACCGCGCCAGGCCCATCAGTCCGCGCAACGAATCGTGCACCATCTTGGCGCCCTTCTCGTCGGCGCAACTCGCGCTGGCTTCGATCTTCACGTCCTCGGCAAGACTGGCCGACAGGTTCACGCCCTGGACGCTCCTCAGGAGCGTGGGCAGGTTCGATTCCGCCTTAAAGTTGGGGAAGTAAGCCGCCTCGGCCACCGACCAAATATGGGCGTTTGGGGGGATCTGCTCCAATCGAAGGCGCAGCGAAGCCGGCGGTCCCGCCTTGCGTGTGTCGCGGGAGTCGATCAGAGCTTTGATCTTTTCGGTCCTGCCGAATACGGCCGTGGACGAATTCACGAACCAGACCGCACCCTCTTCGTTTCCGATCAGCATCTGGCCCTTGTGACTCGTCCGCTCCGTGCCGTCGCGCATCTTCGGCTCCAGCCCCATCGGGGCGAATTCGCCGCGAGCGTAGAAGAAAGAATCGGTCCCGTCGGAGGACCAAAGCAGCTCCCACAAGTCCTTGCGGGGATCGAAGCTCGTTTCCTGAGCCAGCTTGTCAAACTGCGCTCCGATCACTGGCTGGGAGAGCAATCGCTTCCAGGCAGGAGTATCGCGCATCGCCTTCACGCGCAGCGCGCCGAGCGCGACCGTTTGTTCTGGGACCTGCGTCAGCAGCCCAGGGTCGATGACGACCGACTTTGGCGTCTGCTTGCAGGAAAGGAGTAAGAGGAGCGGCAACACCGCTAAAATGCGCATGATGGACTATTTGGAAAGACGTAGCGCGGTACCGAAGCGTTCCCGCCTACGATATTCAGTATAAGGATGCGAATCGATGCGCAGCACTCCTTTGCGCCGCCGGGGCAAGGGCCGGAGTGGTTTTCCAGGATTCTGGCTCGCAACCGGTTTGAAGGATCGGTCTACTTCCCGGAAACCGATTTCTCCTCCGCACTGGATCTCGCCCCCCGGTATCCCTACATCCGCCGCGTGGTGGCGCGTGAGATCGTCTCCCACCCCTTGGTCCGGTCCGTCTTCGTGGATGACGCCGCCCGGGTTGCCGCCGTGGAGGCCGCCGGTCTGCGTGTGGAGGCGCCGGCCGGCCTTTGGCCCTTCGCCTCCAGCGGTCCCGTGGCGCTTCACGGCTTTCCGGCGGTGCTCGATCTGCCGGATCGCGTGGTCATCAAACTCACCGGCTTCACGCTTCCTGTGTCGGAGGAGCGCGCCGCCCGGCTTCGCCGTTTTCTCGCTAAGCTCGGACCGGACCGTCTGATGTTTGCTTCCGGGTGGCCCTTCGGAGGCGGCACGTGGAAGGAGACACTCTCCGCCTTCACGCAGGAACTGGGCGCCATGCCGCTGGAGATCCGCGAGCAGCTGCTGGGGGCAACCGCGCGAACTTTTTACCAACTCTAGCTTGCGCTATTCCCGAACCGTGACCCGCGCACGCATACCGGCATGCAGACTGCAGCGGATCTCAAACGAGCCCACGGTGTCGAACTTGCGCGAGAAGCTCGCGCCATTGGTCATGTGGCTGCTGTTAAACGCGCCCGGCGAAAAGATCTGGTGCTGCACCTGATCGTCGTTATACCAGGTGACCACAGTTCCCTTACGGACGGTCAGGTCGCCGGGGATGAACCGGTAGTGCGATAGGGTCGCCAGCGGAACGGCGCCGCTGGCGTCGATGCCGAACCGCTCGCGGCGGAACGTGAAGTCGTTTTGGGCGCCGGCGTCCAGATGGCAAATGGCACAATTGCCGGACGCGGCCGGCGCCGTCTGGGTTGTGCCGTCGGGCCGGTAGCCGGTGTACTCCCACTCGCCATTCCGGTTGTGCAGGTAGGCCTCACCGAACCCCGGTTCCTTGCGCTTCACAAAGAGCGTGGTGAGGGTGTCCGGCACAAACCGGCCATTCTCGTCGAGCAGGATGTTGTTCTGGGCGTCGCGTTTAGAGGTCCAAGACTCGAAAAGGAGGACCGAGCCATAGGGATACGGCAACCACGCCGGGGTATCGGCGGCAACCGGGTTAGCCCAGACCACTCGGATCTGGCCATTGTCGGGCCGGTCGAACGTCAACAGTTTCTTGAACGTGGCCTGGTAGTTGGCCGGGAAACCGACGCGGTCCAACGTGGGCGCGGGCGGAGGCTGAGAGTGGATCGTCGGAGTGAGGAGGAGGAGACCTGCTGCGAGTGCGGCGATATGACGAGACATAGGAAGTGTAGTGTGCGCCAAAGCGGCGTGCGCGGGCAATAGCAGCGCCCTAGAATGCGGATGTCAAGGCAAACGCATGATTAACTTAGGGTTAGCTGGACGGCTGTCACCGGAGGTGGGCTGCTGTAAATAGCTCGGAATGGAGGCGCCTTGCGGTATAGACGGCCAGGCCGCCGTTTGGCGGTATCAGGATCCGTGTGATCATGTCGACGCCCGTCGGGTCGGCGGGCGCGAAGGCTCGCCAATCCTTGAGCGTGCCGGTGGCGAGATCCAGTTCGGACACGCGGGCCGGCAGGGCCGTTCCTTTAATGTGCTGGACGAACAACTTCCGGCCATCGGCCGAGTACTGGATGGGCGCCAGCGGCTCCTCACCGCTCACCTCGCGAGCCCGGCCGCGCCCGGTGCACTCCATCAGCCGGCCTGCCGCCGTCAAGTAGGCGACCCGCTCGCCGCCAGGAGAAATCGCTGCGTAGCGCACCATCCCGGGCTCGGACACAGCTTCGTACCCGCCGGTCTCGAGCGTCACCCGGTACAACCGCAGCGGCTGCCCGGCCAACGCCAGCAGGTGCTTTCCATCGGGATAGTACTTCGCCCACTGATACTCCAGGCCGGTGGCGCGAAGCTGCGTTGGCTTCCCGCCACCCAGCGGGTACAAATAGAGTTGCTTTCGATCGTCCTGCGCCAACGTCAAAGCGTGAGTGCCGTCGGGCGAGAACCCCAGTGCCACCTGCCCGTCGGCGATGCGGGCCGCCTCCGAGTGGCCGATCGTACGGACGAACGTCGCGCTCCGCGCCGCCACCGCCTCCCCGCTTTCGTCGAACAGAACCCGTCCGTCGTTGGTAACATCAACGGCGCGGGTCCAGTCAAGCCACGAGATTTCGTGCTCGCCGTCCTTGGTGATCGCCGTGGACTCGAGCCGTCGCGTGTCGCGCGAGAACAGCACCGTGCCGTTGGGAGCGATATCGCGAAGCGAGATCATCCCGGGAAACTGCGAAACGTTCCGGGGCGCCTTGCCCTCCCGCATCGCCCACAGCAAGCGCGGCGACTGGTCCCGTGTGGCGGAAAACCAGAGCTCGCCATTCGGATGCCACTCCAACCCGCCGGTCGAGAGCCATTTGGCGGTCTCGGCTCGGGACCCTCCGTTCAAATCGACCACCCGGATTACGCCCGAATCGTCGTGCCGGATCGGATGGTCGACAAACGCGATCCTGTCGCCGCCCGGATGAAAGGAAACGCTCGAAAGCCAGCCGGATGTCGAGTACAACGCACGGCCCGGTGGAAATTCCAGAGTGCTTTGCCCGTTCGCAACACGAACGGTCGCTAACTGGGTCCCATCCGGCGACCAGCCGGCGCTCATGATACCGGAATCCACCTGCACCGGCACGCCGCCGTTCATCGGCACCTTCAAAAGGTTGCCGCCCGAGGTTGGCATGGTGCCGCCATATTCGTACAAGGCCAATTCGCCCTTCGGCGAAACGTCGAATAGCGAGTAGCCCTCCAGCCCGAGCGACCGCGACTCCGGGCTCACGCCGTTGTTCAGGTATATACGCCGGGGCTGCGTCCCGAACTGCGCCGAGAACACCACACTCTGCCCATCGGGCGCGAAAGCGGCCCCGAACACAGGCCCCCTGCGGAAAGTGACCTGGTGAAACGAGGGCTGCTCCGTGGTGCGGGCGAAGTAAGCGATCATCGGCGCGCAGGCCAGCGCGGGAACCAGAAAATAGGGCCACAGCCGTTTCCTGAGCGGTGGAACCGGCTCGGCCGCCGCGTGAACCGGTGCAATGAAGC
This sequence comes from Acidobacteriota bacterium, assembly GCA_016871155.1. GTDB lineage: Bacteria > Acidobacteriota > Terriglobia > Bryobacterales > Bryobacteraceae. Next base: position 4,171 of record VFZO01000223.1, read on the forward strand.
GATAGCCGGTCCGCGCCAACGTCTCAATGTACACGGGGCTATCGGCGGAATCCGAAAGTGCCGCCCGCAACCGTTTCGCCGCCGAGTTCAGCCCGTTGTCGAAATCGACGAACGTATCCGACGGCCAAAGCCGCTTTTGCAATTCGGTCCGGTGCACCACTTCGCCGGGACGCTCCAGCAGCGCCGCTAGAAGCTGCAACGGCTGCCCCTGCAGCCGGAGCTTGACACCGTGCTTCCGCAGTTCGGCCGAAGCGGCGTCGAACTCGAAGGGGCCGAATCGCGCCGTGCGCTGCGCTGGGGCGATGCCGGATGCCATGGCGTCATTCTACCCGTAAGCGGGCCTCGTTCGAAGAAATCCCGTTCGCGCTGATCGCCACCGGATGAAGGCCGGCCGCGAGTTCGGCGCTGGCGCGACAGTTGATTTGTTGCAAGCCGGCAAAGCCTGGCGCGATACCGGCATACAGGATGGTGGCGGGCCGGCCCCCGACGGTCACCCCGATTTGGACGGAGGGTCCCAAGCCGGTGGCATACAGCTCGAAAATGCGCTCGCCGCGGGGAATCGCGGCCGCCAGGCCGGAGGCAGTATCGAAAAACAATCCCGGCTGGACGCTGGCAAACGGAACCGTGACGGTCTCCGAGGGTCCGATGGCATTTTCCGCCCGCACCGTCGCGATCGCGGCCAACGTAGCCAGCTCCGGTGTCAGAAAGTTGATCTGGTTGTTGCTTGAGAAGAACACAGTCGCCGGCTGTCCGTCGACAAAGACGCGCGCCTCACGCAGATTGGACCCAAAAATCGTTGCAATGCCGCCCGGTGAAAGCCCGGGACGGAAAGATGCGGCATTCACGACGCCGGCCACGCTGAACGCCGGCCGGGCCAGAGCCACCGCTTCCGCAAACGGCTGCGAACTGCCGGACACGGCGACACGCAACGTGTTGCCCGGGTTCGACGAGGGTGTCCAGACAAACTGCGCCGTACCGTCGGCACCGGTCATGGCCATCGCGGGCGTCACGGAACCGCCCGCCGACGGAGTCGCCGTGAGCGGTACGCCCGGGTAGGGCAACTCGTTCTCATCGGTTATCTTCACAACGATCGGCGCCGGCAGGCGCTGCCCTGCGTTCGCCGGTTGATTGTCGCCGGAGACGAGTCGAATTGACGCCGCCCGTTCCGCCACGCGCACCCGCGCCTCAACGGTCAAATATCTGGGAGCGGACAGGCGCAGCGTCTCAACGCCTGCGCGCAAGGGACGCAGCGTAAAGCTCGCCTCGCGCGCGCCAGCCGGTATCACAACCGAGGCGGGCGCTTCCAGCACGCCGCTTTCGGCCGTCAATCGAAATGTCAAAGCTTCGGCCGCCGGTGCGTCGAGCGCCGCGCGGACCGTGACCGGATTCCCCAGTAACGCGCCGGCGGCCGGCTCCACCGAAAGCCGGACGTTCCGCAGCAGCGTGGCTTCCATCGCGCCCCGTCCCGAGGTGAAACGCCCATACGAGGCCTCCAGTTCGCCCCGGTATCGTTCCAACTTTTCGATATCGGCGGAGCGTGCCGCCGTTCCCTCCGGCGTGATCAGGACAAACCCAATTCGAAAGCGCCGCTGCTCTACCGTGTGGTCCGGTGTTCGCCGCCCATGCGCGGCCACAATGTCGTCTACGGTTACATTGCGCCGAACACCATTGAAAGAGACTCCCACGGACGGATCGACGACGCCCGGGCTCAACGAGGCGTTTTCCACCAGAAACGTCGCCGGCACCTCGTCCGGCGCGCGGAGCCCCATCAAGTACTGGTCGAGCGGCGAGAACTCTTCAACGGTCGCGACGGTCGTGAAGCGCGGCGAAGCGCTCTCGCCGTTGTCGCGAATCCGGTTTCCCTCCAGGATGGACGCCTCCGAGTTGAATCGAAAATTCCAGTGGAAGCCCTGCCGCCCCAGCATCGGCCGGCCGCTGCCTCCGCTGGAATCAGGAACGCTGACAAAGGCGAGAAATAGATGGCCGATCTCGTGCGCCAGCACGGTCAAACCGGTGTCACCCGTGTTCCCGCGCAACGGAAAACGATCCGCCGGATTCGCCGGATAGTTCGAAAGCGGACCCATGTTCAGGACCGCCTGCAACCGGTTCGCGGAGCCATACTGGCGGCCGGCGTCGATCGCCGTGTCGCCGATTCCTCTTCGGCTCGACCGGACAGTCGACTCGAACGCAAGAACGTTTCCGCCGATCGAAATGCCGGCGGCGTTGAAGAATGCCAGATAGTCGTAGGCGTCGTCGTGCGACTGATAGAAGCGGCGGGCGGCGGAGACCACGTCGAGTTCCTCCGTGTCGCCAAAGCGCTCGGCCAACATTCCTGGCGCGGAACCGCTTCGGTTCGCCGCGAACGACGCGAATACCGGGCGGGGCCCGTCGTTCCCCGGTGCGATCCCGACGACGGCATCGCCAATCGCGACCGCTTCCCAGGCCATGACAATGCGCCCATTCGGAAAAAGCTGGATTTGAAACGTCTGCCGCGGCCCGGTGCCGAAATCGGCGAACTCGGGAACGGCTTGCCAGGTGAACACGACTCTCTCTGCCGTCGAATGGACGCGAATCGAACCGCCTCGCGAGGGATCGAGGTCCGTGAACAGCGGGGACAGGCGTGGCGGCCCGGCCAACATCCGGCCAACGCTTCTCGCGGTGGTGTCTACGTCGCTCGCCGTAAAGGTCAAGTTCCCGTCGGAGTTCAGGAACACCTCCCGGTAGCTCTCGCCGAAAAACGGAAACGCAAAGGGCAACGCGGTCAGGCGCGTATCGTCGTCGCCGATGCCGGTGACCGGCGTTCCGGCATCGGCCAGCGCCGCGTCGTAGCCGCCCTCGGAAGTTGTGTAGCGGTAGCCGGCGCCATCGGGCTCAAACACGACCTGCAGGCGCACGAGATTGAAGGGATTGCGCCTCGTGAAGATGGAGGGATCGGACTCCAGAACGGCGATATGGCCGATATCGATATCGGCGCGCTTGCGCGGCGCCGCCACGGCTGATTGCCGCCGCATCGATTTCGCGTGCAAGTCCTGCTCTTCCAGCCAGCGGCCGGGATAGGTGCCGCAGAGCGCCGGCCGCGTGCGTGCTTCGGAGAGCGCGGAAACAGCCGCGTAACAAAGGCAAACAAGCGCTCGCGAGTTCATCCACAAGTGTACCAGCGGGGGATAGTGCCGCGAACGCGGAGAAACTCCCAGTACTTCGCAAAAAACTGGACGGGGACGGATCCGACCGTCCCCGTCCCGGAACGTTTAAACCGCCGACGCCCTCAACCCGTTGCCGTTGTCGAAGATGTCCTTCGCGATTGTCAGCCCCAGCGGGACGCCACCGTAGTTGCGGGTAAGATCCATGGCTCCCATCGAGTCGACGGCGAACGAGTCGAACACCCAGTGAACACCCAGGTAAACCCGGCTGACGCCGTTCTCCACAATCATCTCCCAAAGTCCACCGGGGAAAGCTCGCAGGTGCCGCGGCCGGACCGTGCCATTGTTGTCGGCGTTGACGCCGTTGTATTCGTCCGAAACGAAGGCGAGACCATTGAACAGAGGGTCCGGCCCGTCGGCGATGTGCCCATAGAACAGCCGAGTGATGCCAAGCGCCGCGGCGCCAAACGTGGCATGACCCGAAGGGTAAGCCGGGAAAGGCGGCGTGAAGTTCTTCTTTCCCGTCGCATTGGTCTTCGGCGCACCGAGGGGCAGCCACTCCGGATCACAGTCCGGATCGGTCACCGAGCCAGGATTGCTGCTCAAGCCCATCGAGGGATCGTGATCCCGCACGCCGATCACCGGACGCCAGAAGTCGTGGATGTATTTCTGCTCCCAGGCAAGCACGCCGGCATCGCCCATCGCCGCGTTGACGAGAGCGAACAGGCGCATGAGTTGATCTTCATGAATCGGGTAGTCGGTCGAGGGCGTGAAGGGTTGTGCCTGAGCGACGACCCGCACGATCTGGTTATAGAGCCTGGGTGGCGTACCGAGGCCGGACGCGCCGTCGTAGCCCCAATAGATACCAATCAGCGTCTCCAGCGTCGTCCGGGGGTTACTTCCAGCAGGGAGCGTGCCCATGAGACTGGGCGCGATGCCCTTGGCGCGAACCTCTCGCACCGCGGCGTTGTATTCGGCCGGCGCGAGCGTGCGCGGATCCAGGAGCCCATGACGTGCGGTCACGGCGTAACAGCGCGACTTTGCCCCGTAGTAAGGAGCGTGGAAGCCCTGTGCCGGGTTATCGGGATCGGGCCGGTGATGCGGGCGGGTGGCCTGATGGGAGTAGCCTTCATCGCCCGAGCCCGGGTCGGACTGCCGGTATGCCAACAGCTCCTTCGCGGCGGCGACGCCGAATTCGAAACCGTCGTCGACGCCCGGCCCCGCCAAGCCGGCCTCCAGCAGTTTCTTCTCGAAAAATGCCTTCTGGCTCGGATAGAGCGCGGCGAGCGCGGTGTAAGCGGCTCCGGCGGTTGCGGCCGCGGGCGCCGCGCCGCCCTTCGGCGTAGCGGCGAGCATGCGGTACGGCTGCATCTTCCCCGGGTTTCCGCGCGCCTTGGCGTAGGCATCGTACATCGCAAGATGCACGATCGCCATGGCGCGGGAGCTCAGGGTGGGTCCAAGCGTTCCCTTGTCCAATTCATTCGTGTGGGCGACTCGATTTGCCTCGAGCGCAACGTCATTCCAATACAAGACAGACATCTAGATAGTCCTTTCGTTTATCGCGGACTCTCTTGTAAAAACCAACATCCAAGTACCGCAAGTCGTCCTGTCCACGGGAATCTAGCATTAGGCAGGCTTGCGAAGACTATGGCTAGGTGACTTTCAAATACGAATCCACACCTCATAAGCGAGAGAACGGCAAAAACGAGGACAATCTTCTTCCGCGCCGCCAGCTAGGCGAGCAAACCGCGGCCGTAACGATCCCCCAACTGTTCGACGTGCGCCTTAAATCTTCTCCGGTGATCCGCTAGCACGCCGGCAAACTTCGCATCGCCCGCCAGATTCGTCATCTCGCCCGGATCCTTGTCCATATCGACCAGCATCTCGCGCGGCTCACGCCCTTCAAACAGCGAATACTTGTATCTGCGGCTGCGGATCGACCGGGAGTTGCCGCATTCGATCGCAACCTCCTCGCGCCAATTGGCCGCCTTCCCGGTCTCCACCAAAGGCCGTACGCTGCGGCCCGGCAGGCCGGCGGGCGGCGTGATGCCGGCATAGTCGCATAGCGTAGGCATCAGGTCGACACACGATGAAATCAAATGCCGCTTATCCAGGCGGGCGCGCGTCTTCCCTTGCCACGAAACAAGGAACGGAACGCGCGCCGACTCGTCGTACGGCAGGCTCTTGTGCTCAAACCCATGCGCCGCATCCATGTCGCCGTGGTCGCTCGAAAACACGATCACGGTGTTCCGGTCCAATCCAGTTTCACGCAGCGCCGCGAGCACCTGGCCGATCTCGGCATCGACGCGCTCGGTCAACCGGCAGTACGCCCAGCGGTGCATCCGCCAATCCGCTTCTTTCCAGTGTGTCCGGACGTATCCGCGAAAGCCTCCGAATTTGCCCAACGCCGTGGGTTCGTTGCTCGTCGGCCCGTGGTTCGAGGGCATCGGAGGACAAAGACGGGCGAAGAAATCCTCCTTTGAAACTCCTGTGGGAGTTACCAGCGCCTCCGCCATGCACTGCCGCTCCACCACCGACTTCGGGTGCATCCCCGGCAGCTTGTTCGCGTTCGTGTAAGCGTCAATCGCCATGTAGCAGATGTCGTGGGGGTTGATAAAGGAAGCCACCAGCAGAAACGGCTGTGTATGCTTTTCGCGCAGAAAGGCGGCCGCGCGGTTGGCAAGTTCGTCGCGCTCGTCGCGGGTAATGTAGTCGAATCCGATGCTCTCGGGCGTCATCGGCTGCGGCCAGTGCGTCTTACCGCCGAACGCCGTCCGGTAACCGGCTTTACGAAACACGTTGCCGAGCATCGCCGGAAGCGCGCTCTCCGGCACCTCGGCCGGTCCGTTCGTCCGCATTTCGAAATGGCTCGGATAGCGGCCCGACATCATCGACGTACGGGCCGGCATGCACACGGGGTTCGAAGAGTAGGCGAGATCGAATCGAACGCCATTGGCGGCGATGCTGTCCATCGCGGGCGTTTTCACCCACGGATTGCCCATGCAGCTCATCATGTTCCAGTGCTGCTGGTCGGTCATGATGTAGAGAATGTTGGGCCGGTCGCCCGCCGCGGCGTGGGCGGTCGCAGTCAATGCGGCGCCCGCTGCGGAAAAGAATTGGCGGCGGCCTTGGTTTCGAATGGTGTTCATGGTTGGACCTTCGACGGAGAATGAGCGGACCCGGCCGCAACGGCGCGGGACGTCTGCTCCATCCCGTTTACAATAGCGAATCCCGGCGGGCGCGGGCCGGCCTCGCGCAAACCCCTATGGATATTGATGCGGAACGGAGCCGGCGGTGTAAAATACAAAGAGAGAGGACTCCCCCGAACCTTATGGCTTACTGCTCCCGTTGTGGCGCGATGACCAACGACGATGCGCGATTTTGTCCGCAATGCGGGCAACCTTCCGGCTTCGCCGCCGCGCCGCCGGCCGCCTCCATTCCGCTGAGCTACACGATTCAGGGCGACAACCTGCAAGTGGTCCGCGTGAAATTGGCCCCAGGCCACGAACTCTATGCCGAAGCGGGCAAGATGCTCTACAAAACGCCGAGCGTGCAGTGGGAGACGCGCATGTCCGGCGGCACGATCGGCGAAAAACTCTGGGGCGCACTAAAGCGAACCGTGATGGGCGAAAG
>VFZO01000224.1 GCA_016871155.1 Acidobacteriota bacterium
ACGACAAATGGTAGCGGCTACTACTTCTTCCCTCTAGTCCCGCCGGGCCGTTACCAACTTACCGCCGAAAAAGCCGGGTTCAAGAAAGGCACGCAGCCAACACTTGTCCGCACGGGTGCCCCTGCGGCTTCTTCGGCGATCCGGGCCGGGAGTGCCGCTGCACGGGCGCCATCATTCAGCGGTACCTGGGCAAGGTCAGCGGGCCGCTGCTGGACAGGATCGATCTGCATATCGAAGTTCCCGCCGTACCCTACAAGGAGCTGCGTTCGAACGAGACGGGCGCGACGTCGGAACAGATGCGCGACCGCGTGAACGCCACACGCGCCACGCAGTTGCGGCGCGGCTTCCTGAACGCCCACATTCCTCCGGGGCAGATCCGCGAGCTCTGCGCGCTCGATGCGGCCGGCGAGCGGACGCTGGAACTCGCCATGCGCAAGCTGAGCCTGTCGGCCCGCGCCCACGATCGCATTCTGAAGGTCGCCCGCACGGTCGCCGATCTGGACCGCGCACCGGCGGTGCTGTCGAAGCATCTTGCCGAGGCGGTGCAGTACCGGAGTTTGGACCGGAGTTATTGGGGGTAGTTGGTGCATAATGAGGGCATGCCCACTGTGGTCGGGACGCCGGCGCCGTACCCGCCGCCGGCTCACAAGCTCTGGACGCGCGCCGAATGCGAGCGGCTCGTCGAGACGCACCTGCTCGATCCGGATCGCTACGAACTCATCGGCGGGGATTTGGTGCTGAAAGTGTCGAAGAGCTATCCACACATGGTCTCGCTATTGCGCCTGATCGCGTGACTTCATCAGACGTTTAGCCCGCTACGTGTCCTGCAAAAGGGAACGATCGATCTGCATCCCGAAGACCATCCTGCCAGCGCCCCGGAACCGGATATCACCGTTCTGCGGCGGCCGATGCCGGAGATCGGCGCGCCGCCAGGTCCGGCGGACATCCTGTTTGTCGCGGAGGTTGCCGGGTCGAGTCTGGCGTTCGATCTGACGGCAAAAGCCGCTCTCTACGCCCGTGCGGCACTGCCCGAGTATTGGGTTCTGGACCTGGAAGCGCGCCGAATCATTGTGCACCGCCGCCCGGAGGCCGGCAAGTATCTCGACATCGCGGCCTACGGCGCGGGCGAGTCGATTGCGGTGCTCGCCGCGCCGGGGCGGGAAATCACCGCCGCCGAGTTGTCCTAACGCCGCCTACTCGTAGCGAATCGCGATCAGCGGATCCACGCGCGAGGCGCGGCGCGCGGGTAGCCACGCCGCCAGGAGCGCCACAAGGCCGAGCAGCGCCACCGCGGCGCCCAGGATCGCCGCCGGGCCTGTCGCGGAGAGCCCGAACAGGCGGCTCTCAATCCAGCGCAGGCCACCAATCGCCAGTGCGGCTCCGCCGGCCAGGCCGCCCGCCACCAGCCAGCCGGTCTCGCCCAGAATCATGGCGACGACCGTGCCCTCGCGCGCGCCGAGCGCCTTTCGAATACCGATCTCGCTCGTCCGCCGCGCGACGCCATACGACAAAACACCGTATAAGCCGATCGCCGCCAGCAGAAGCGCCACGGCTCCAAACGCCAGCGAAAGCCGCGCCAGCAGCCGGTCCAGCAGCGTTCGCTCGCCGATCAGTTCCTCGATCGATCGCGCCTGGGTGACGGGCAGATTTGGCTCTTCGGCGGCGATGGCGCGGCGCACTTCGTTCAACGCCACCTTTGGGTCGCCCGCGGTCCGCACGGCGAACGTCACGCTGCCGGGGACGTCGATGGGCTGCGCGGAGGGTACGAAGTACCGGTGCTCGATTTCGCCCCGCAGGGAACGTTTCCGCGCATTGCCCACAACACCCACCACCTGATACGTGTTCTTCTGCGGCCCGTAGAGTTGCGTGACGTGCATTCCGATGGGATTCCGCCCCGCGAAGAATCGCTTGGCGAACGCTTCGTTGATCACGCAGACTCGCGGGCTGCCGGCGTGATCCCGTTGGTCGATCTCGCGCCCCAGCAGGAGCGGAATTCCGAGCGTTGAAAAGAAGCCGGGCCCCACGTGGTCGTAACGCGAACCCTGATCGTCCTCGCCCTTGGCTACATAGCCTTCCACGGCCACTTCGTCACCGCTATCTGCGCCCAGCAGCATTCCATGAGCCGAGTACGCCGCGGCGCGCACGCCGGGCGTTGCACGGAGACGAGCGTGCACACGGTCGAACAGCGCCTGCCGTTTCGGCTCTTCATAGCCGGCCCGCTCCACGTCGGCGCGCACCATCAGCAGATTTTCCTTGACGAAACCGGTGTCCACGCGCTGCAGATTATCCAGGGTTCGCAACAACAGGCCCGCGGCGGCCAGCAGCGGCAGCGACAATGCCACCTGGCCCGCCACCACCACCTTCCCGGTCCGCATCCAGGCGGCCGAACCGGTGAGCCCGCGGCCCTGCTCTTTCAGGCCCGCGTTAGTGTCCACACGGCGCGTGCGCAGCGCGGGCAACAGACCCAGCAACAGTCCGGCGGCGAGTGTGAGTCCAAAGCCGAAGGCCGCCACGCGCGGCTCCAAGCTGGACGGCAGCTGGACCGATTCCGAAACGAATGCCAACAATCCCGTTCGAAATCCCCATGCCGCGCCCAGGCCGGCCACGCCGCCGGCAAGCGCCAGCACCATGCTCTCCGTCAGCATCTGGCGGATCAAGTCCGCCCGCCCGGCGCCTAGCGCCAGCCGCACCGCCAGTTCCCGCGTTCGCGCCGTCGTACGAGTCAACATCAGATTGCCGAGGTTCGCGCAGGCGATCAGCAGCACCAGCCCCGCCGCAGCCAGCATCAATGTCAACGGCTCGGCGAAGGAGCGCCGCACACCGGACGAGCCGCCGGCTGCCGGCTGCAGCTTTAAGCGTTGATTCAAAAACTCCCGGCGCGCCTCTTCGGTTGGTGCCGAAGCGTAGTAGGCCGAGAGCCCTTGCTGAAAGACCACATTCGCCGCAGCCTGCGCCTGCTCGAGCGAGACGCCCGGTTGCAGGCGGCCGAAGGCATGCAGCCACATGACTTTTTGCAGGTCTTTTCGATTGTCGTGCAGCAGATCGCCGACGGGCAGCACGGCCGGCTGCAACTCGAGTGGCAACCAGACGTCCGGCCGGTCGCCAACGGCTTCGCCGAAAAACGCCGGAGGCATCACGCCGATGACGGTGAACACGGTGTTGCGCACCGCCAGTTGCGCGCCGATGGCGCCGGGCCGCCCGCCGAACCGCCGCTGCCAGTAGTCGTACCCGATCACCGCCAGCGGCGGTTCCGGCCCGTCTGTGTTCGAAAGGGTGCGGCCGATCAAGGCCGGCACACCGAGCGTCGAGAAGTATCCGGCCGAGACCAATCGCCCATTCGTCTCCTCCGGCGCCGCGCCGTTCACGCGAATGCGCAAGGTCTCCAAGCCCGCCTGGCTGGCCATCAACGACGAGAAGACCCGGGTCTGGTCCCGAAGCTGTGTGAACTCCTCATACGTGAGCCTTTGCCGGTTTCCGGGCTGCATGCCGGTGAAGATGCCGCGGGCGTCCGGATCGGTGAGGATCACCAATTCGTGGGGGGCGAGCACAGGCAGCGCACGCAAGAGGATCGCATCCAGCAAGCTGAAGATCGCGACATTGGCGCCGATTCCCAGCGCCAGCGAAAACAGAGCCACGGCTGTGAAAACAGGTTGCGCGGCGAGCGTGCGAAGCGCATAGCGGACGTCTTGTTTCCACACGTGATAGTGCTCCTGCGGGGCCGTGGCGAACAGGTCGCGAAGCGAGCGCAGCCAGACGCCGGCCTCGGCGCTCCGGCCGCCGCAAAGACGGGCCTCCCGCAACTCGGCGTGAAACGCGTGAACCATCTCCTGGCCATATTCATGCCTGAACCGCGCGGGCAGGCATCGCAGCAGGCCTCGAAAAAGTCGTACGGCGATCATAGGTCAGAGCTTCTTGGGAATCAGGCCGGTCTCCCGGGCCTGCGCCAGCATTTCCGTTAGCCGCCGGGCTTCGGCCATCGCCACGCGCCGGCCGAACGCGGTGAGCGTGTAGTAACGCCGCCGCTCGTCTTGACTCGCCGGATCGGGACTGTGCCGGGGCTCGGCCACCAAGCCCTGCTCCAACATGCGGCGGATCGAGCTGTAGAGCGTCGCCGCGCTAAGGCGAACCTGCCCTCCTGTCCGCGTGGAGACGTCCTGCATGATCGAGTAACCGTGACGGTCGCGATCGGCCAGTGCCACCAGAATTTGAAAGGCCGCCGCGGGCAGAGGCAGCAGCGATTGAGGATCGGGGTTTTCAGTCGGCATCGGCTATAACCATTGACACTATACCCATTTACGATATAGTTGTCAACACCTGGCTTCCCAGGGGCCGCATGACGTATAGTCAGGAAAACGATGAGGCTCGCCATGCCGCGGCTTTTCCCCTGGCTGTTTATTGCGTGGACCACGCCGGCTCTGGCGGAGACGCTCGCCCTCACTGGCGGCGCCGTGTGGACTGGCCCGGCCGCCCAGCCAATCCGTAATGGAACGGTTGTGATCGAGAACGGCCGCATCTCCGCCGTTGGCCGGCTTCGCGCACCGCGCGGGGCCACTGTCATCGACTGCACCGGCATGACTGTGCTTGCCGGATTCTGGAACAGCCACGTTCACTTTTTCGAACGCAAGTGGGCGAACGGCGGCACGATTCCCGCTCCGGAGCTTGAGCGGCAGCTTGAGGAGATGACCACGCGCTTCGGCTTCACGAGCGTCTTCGACATCGGATCGCCGGGAGAGAACACGCGCAGGATCCGCCAGCGGATCGAGAAGGGCGAAGTACGCGGCCCGGCCATCCGTGCAACCGGCGAGGTAATCGTTGCGCCGGGCGCGGTGCCGCCGGCCAATGTGCTCCGCATGCTCGGCAATTTGCCTTCTGAGAATCACGAAGTGAATAGTGCCGAAGAGGCGACCGCGGCGGTCCGGTCGCTGGTGGCAAGCGGCGCGGATGGCATCAAATTGCACCTGCAACTGCCGCTTCCCGAGGACGTGATCCAGGCGGTGGCGAACGAGGCAAGGAAGGCGGGCAAGCCCGTCTTCGTCCACCCCAGCTCGCGGGCCGATGTGATGGCGGCAGCGCGGGCCGGCGTGGATGTGCTGGCCCACACAACTCCATTCGCCCAGTGGGACGGCGCCGTTGTGCGTGCGCTGCTGGAGAAACGCGTGGCCATCACGCCGACGCTTTCGATGTGGCGTTTCCTGCTGCGCCACGACCGTGTGACCATGCAGGAAAAGGCCGCCGCCGAGGCAGTGGCGCAATTAAACGCATGGCACGCCGCAGGGGGAACGGTGCTGTTCGGAAGCGACCTGGGCGCGGTGGAGTACGACCCGGCCGAGGAGTACGAACGCATGGCGCGAGCGGGCATGAGGTTCGCGAAGATCCTCGCTTCGTTGACGCAGGCTCCCGCCGAACGCTTCGGCGAGGCGGCGGAACGCGGCCAGATCGCGCCCGGTTTCGCGGCCGACCTGACGATCGTCGCCGGCGATCCCGCGACCAACCTCCGCGCGCTGACCGCCGTGCGCTACACGATTCGCAACGGGCGGGTGATCTTCCGAGGAAAGCCGTAGACCTACGAGTACTTCCAGACGCGGAACATCGCTTCGCGCTGTTCGCGAATCGGATCGTTCTCGACCCTGCACTCGTTGTCGAAAACCATCGCCGGGCGGCGAGAGGCATCGAACTGCGGCCAGGCTGGCAGCTTCGCGGAGTTCGGATTCCCGGTGCGCGCGAAGGCGATCCAGGTGCTGCTCACCTTGTCCGCCAGGGCCGGGGCCAGCGGACTGTCCCTGGTCAGGCGGCTTGCGGCGATCGTGTCGAACGCAAACGGCACCTCGATACCATGCGGCGACTTCAGGCGGCCGCCGTCCACCGGCGTTTCCCAACGGAAGTAGTAGAGATACACCAGACCTTTTCCGAGCGCCGCGCGGCGTTCGGCGATCTTCATGACGGGTGCGGTGTACCGGTGATCACTGGCGATTAGGAAATAGAGATCCGAGGGCGTTGCGCCGGGGTTCAGGCGGCGGTACACGGACAGCACGGAAGTGGCGGAGGGTCCCAGGAGCGTGTCGATCCGCGTCCGAAGGCCGGCTTCGTCGAGATGGAACGCGGCGGCGTCGGCCTGGCCGGTCCACTCGGTCCGCGTGGACCCGAGCATCAAGGGGACGTCCGGCGAAACCGGGGAAGCGACTGGATGAAACGGGTGCGCCGGAATCGAGCGGCCGTTCAGCACCGGTGAGAAACCCATCGTCATCGGATCCACGTTCAACGACTTCACCGCGGCGTGGTAAGCGCCCATGAGCCGGTCCAGCGGCACCCGCTGCAACTCCCGCACGCTGGTGCGCGGCAGACCCAACTGAGACATTAGTTCGGCCGCCACCTTCACGCCCTGTTCCTTTTCGACCAGTGTTAGAGTCGCGCCGCTTTCGATGATCGCCCGGTGGAACAAGCCTTTGGCAGACGGCATGGAAAGGAGCGTCGCCACCTTGCGGCCACCTCCGGACTGGCCGAACACGGTGACGTTGCCCGCGTCGCCGCCAAACCCGGCGATGTTCGCCCGGACCCAGCGCAGGGCGTGGACGATATCCAGCATGCCGGCGCCGCCCGATTCGGCGAACGCGGCGCCGCCGAACTCTTCCAGCGATGTGAATCCCAACACGTTCAGGCGGTGATTGATCGTCACCACAACGACGCCGCCCCGGCGGGCCAGGTTCGCGCCCTCCGTCGTGGGACCGGCTCCGGAGCCAGTGGCGAATCCGCCGCCGTGACACCAGAACATCACCGGCCGTTTGCGGCCATCGCGAAGCCCGGGCGTCCAAACATTCAGGACCAGGCAGTCTTCGTTTTCCTGCGCGGCGGCCGCCGAGCCGGGCTCGGACTGCGGCGCGCGCGGGCCATATTGGACGGCATCCCGAACGCCGCCCCATTGGGCCGGATCCCGGGGAGGCAGGAACCGGTTCTGCCCGCCAGTCCCGGCTCCATAGGGGATGCCCTTGAACGTGTGGATGCCGTTCTCGGCGAATCCGCGCACTTTACCGAAGGCGGTTTCCGCGGTGACTGGCGTGGAGGCGGCCCGAAGCGGCAGGGCCGCGGCCGCGATCGGTAAAAAATGGCGTCGAGAGAATGTCATGGCGTAGCCGTACCGACGATCCTACAATCAATCGGTCCGCGACGCCAACGGCGGTCTACTCGAAGTAGCCTTTGGCCAGCTCCGGCTTGACATTAATCGCCTGGCGCCAGTAGGACTTGGCCTCTTCGTTCCGGCCCTGCGCCTTTAGCGCGTGGCCAAGATTGAGAAGCGCTTCGGCAAATTGCGGGCGCTCCGAGAGAGCTTCCTGGTAGAGACGAATGGCATCGTCCAACTGGCCGGATTTCTGCAGAAGCAGTCCGGTGTTGTAGAAGACCTCGGGCGACCGTTCGCCCAGATCGATGAGTTGCGCCTGATAGTCCAGGGCCTTTTCGAAGTCTTCCTGCTCCACCGCAAGCCCGGCCAGACCGCGCAGCGCTTCCGGCGACAAGGGTTCCAGCGATAACAGCTTCCGGAACGACTCCGCCGCGCCGGTGCGATTCCCCGAACGCCACCGCGAGAGGCCAAGATTAATGATCGCTTCCTTCCAATCGGTCTTCTTACGCAGGCAGATTTCGAACGACTCTTCGGCCGAGCGGAAGTCGCCGCGCTCCAGGCGCAGAAAGCCCAGCCGGAATGAGGCTTCGTCCCAATCGGCGTTCTTGGCCAGAAGCTTCTGGTACAGCTTCTCGGCTTCTTCTTTTTGCCCTTGCATCTCGTAGACCGTGGCCAGATTGAATAGCACTTCCGGCATGTCCGGTGCGATGTTCAACGCCTTTTCGTAGGCTTCCCGGGCACCTTGGGCGTCGTTCAACTCCTGCTTGACCGAACCAAGGTTGGCGAACGCCTGCTTGGAATCGGGGCGCACGCGCAACGCCTCAGTGTATCCCTTCACCGCCTGATCCAGCCGGCCCAATTTCTGACTCGCGACCGCGTAGTTATACCAACGCTCGTAGTGATTCGGCGTCAAATCCACCAGCTTCTGACAGAGCTTGGCCGCGGCTTCAAAATCGCCACTCTGGAACGCGCAGGTGGCCAGGCCTTCCAGCGCCGCTTGCGAGTACGGGCGGAACACAAGCAACTGATCCGAGTACTGCCGGACGTTGTCGTACTCTTTTCGCGACATCGAGATCGCGATAAGGTTGGTCAGCGCCTCTTCCGATTTCGGGTTTGCCGAGAGAACCTGCTTATAAATGCCAGCCGCTTCGTCGAAGCGCCATAACAGTTGCAGAGCCACGGCTTTACCGAAACGGGCGGTCTCATCCGCTTCACTCTTCTGGAGACAGACCTCAAAGGCAGCCAGCGCGTCGTCGGCCTTTTCGAGATGCAGTTGGCAAATGCCCAATCCCAGTCGCGCATCGAAGCGGTCCGGGTCGGCCTTCAGGGTGGTTTCAAATCCGGACGCCGCGTTGGCCCATTGCCCGAGTTTTTCATGCGCTACGGCCAGATTGAACCGGGCCACGGCATTATCGGGTGTTTCGCGCAGCAGCTTGGTGTAGCATTCGGCGGCTTCTTCGAACTGTTCGAGCTCGCAGTGCAGATGGCCGGCCGCTGCCAAAAGCTCTGGTTTCTCGCCGAGGGTCCCAGCGCCGGCCTGCAACTCGCCGAGCGCCTCCTTCAGCTTGCCTTCCATATGGAGAGCGACAGCTCGTGAAAGTACAGCGGATGTTTCGTCGGCGGGAGCCGCGGCTGCGGGCGCCGCCGCACGTGCATTCGGACGAGATGTTTGTTGCTTGCTCATAACAATTACTTCCTTCGGGAGGATAGAGGTTTCCGCCGCGTCAATCGGCTCTCTGGGTATTGATCGGCTGCGGAGCCAAAAAAGAACATAGCTTGCCCAAAAAGTCTGTCTGGTGCTCCACCCGCAGTCCATAGATGCGGGCCTGGTCCCCGGGGGAACCGGCCAAGCCAATGCCGCCTGTAGGCAGGCGGGAATCGGCGAATGTATCCACCACCTGATCGCTGAGCATGGTGGTGACGTTCTCGCCGCGTACCTCGACCTTGATGGAGAACAGCGTCTGGTTGGCCGCGCCGTAAGGCAGCAAAATCCGCTTCATTCGGCCGGCCCGGCCCTTGACCACGGCCCACCGTACGAGTTCCAGCCGCGTCTGCGCCGCTTCCGGATAAACGTTCAACCGGGTGACGAAGTAGTTGTTCATATCGGTGGCGCGGACCATCCACTGAATCACTTGCTTGTCCACCGAGGCCTTCATCTCCAGCGTGTAGTCGCGCAGCGCCAAAGAGGGTTCAAACAGCGCGAGGTTGCCAGGGCGGACCGTGCCGGACCGGTCATAGGACCAGGTTCGGGCCCAGTTGCCTCTTCCTTCCCAACGGCTCAACCCGGCGCTAAAGTCTTCATCGATCTCGACACTCGCCCGTTCGCCGATGCGGGTCTGCAGAATCTCCCATCGCGTGGGCTCGGCCGCGGTGGCGGGGGCTGCGGCGGGAACCACGGAAGCGTGCGTCTGTTTCAACCCCGGCGGCTCGGCAGGCTCGGCGGCCTCTTCCGCGGGAGGCGTTGGTGTCAGCGGTTCGACCTCGGCAACGGCCGTCCCGCCCGAGACGCCGACGGGAGCCGACGCGGCCTTCCCTTCGGGACGGGCGACCACCCAGATTCCGATAATCAGCGGCACCGCCATGGCAATCCACTTCAGATCCGGCGGCAGGCGGCGGAAGCGGGAAAGAGCCGAGACCGCCGTGCGCATGCGGTCCCCGAAACTTGGGCGTGTGAACGAGACACCCGTGCGCTCGCGGAACTCGTTCTCGCGCAAGGCGATTAAATGGGAGGGTTTGATGAGCGGTTTGCTTGCCCAGCCGCCCATGGGCAACACCTGGGGCTTCGAGGACGACGGCCGGGCCATTGGCTGCGCATTCGGGACCGCGTAGAGCTCTGAGCCGGGTTCCGGCAGGTTTCCGGCCCGGCCGGCCGCCGGCGCGACCGCCGGAAGTTGCAACGGCCAGTCGAATTCCAGGCCGCCGGGATCCCGCTTCACCACCCAAAGGCTGGGTGCCGGTTGTCGAACCGGCTGCACGGCGGCCAGGTTCCGGCTGGTGCCGGGCCGGGCGGCTTTGCGTGAACCGATCGCCGGGCGCCGGGACTCGAAGCCGTCGAAAACGAACGAGAACGCGGAGGTTCGGCCCGCCTGCGCCGCCATCGCGGGCAGCGGCAGGACTTGACGGTTTCGGGTACGCGCCGGCGACGCCGGTCCGGTCGCAGTGGCGCGGCTTGGAATCCAAGGCGCGGCGGGTAAACAAACGGCTCCATCGAAGGCCGGTTTGGTTTTGCCAGCCGCCGGATTTAGGCTCCATGCGGCGGGATAGAGCGTCAGCGCACGCCCCAGGGCGGTAGTCGCACGGGCGTTTGCCCGGGCCGGAGAGCGGGGAGCCTGGCCGTCGGGAGAGACGAAATCGACGCCTTGCCGTGCTGGCCGCCAATCCGCAACCGCCGGTTTCTCGACAGACCGCAACACATCCTGCCGTTCGGTGGTCCGTCCCTTGGGTGCGACGGCCGGAGCCGCGACACTTCGCCACGGGTGGGTGACCTGAAGCAGAGCCAAGTCCGGGCCCGATTGCAGACGGCGGACCGCCGCGGAGAGCGCCGGCAGTGGGCAGGGACCCTCGAGCGCCCGGGCGCCCAGTAACTCGATAACCGGCGAGTCTTCGAGCGCCTTGGGCGCGGGCGGGATCTCGGGCCGGACACCGCTGC
>VFZO01000225.1 GCA_016871155.1 Acidobacteriota bacterium
CTGCCTTCAAACCCCTATGGATATTGATGCGGACGAGCATCCGGGAGATTCGCACGCGCGGCTCAAAACGGAAATGTGGGTCCTGACCAGAATCGCGGCGTGTGGTACGGTTCCGCCGGACGGATCCCGTAGCACTCCAGCGGCGGCGCCGAAGAGCACCTGCGCAGCGCAAGCAAGGCAGGGATCGGTCGCGGCATGATCTCTCCTTGACAAGATTGAATCACGATTTCACGTGCTTTGGTACCCTGATGCCAGAGTGTATTCCCGGCACCACCGCAAGATGCGTTTGTTTCATGCGCTGGCCGACGCGGCCCTTGTCTACGCCGCGTTCGAGTTGGCGTATCTGACGCGCTCCGCGCTGCAACTGGACAACCGGTTCTTTTTTCCGATCGGCGTCAAGATCTCCCTGCTGCTGATCTCGATGCTGGCGTTTTGGTTAATGGCTTTCTGGTTCGGCGACTACGACGCGACGGAGGACGGTGGACCGCGCGAGCGCATCCGGCGCACGGCGCGGCAGTGTCTGAACGCCGCCGTCTTTATCGTGCTGGCTCAATTCCTGCTCCGTTTCGACGTCAGCCGCTTGTTTCTGGCGCTGTTTACCGGGTACTCGCTTGCCGGGCTGCTGCTGTTCCGGCTGAACGCGGGGCCGCTCCTCGAGTGGTACCGGCGGCGATTCGGCGGGCAGCATTTTCTTTGGATCGTGGGCACGGGAGAGTCGGCGCGCCGCGTGGCCGGGCTGATCGAGGCAGCGTCCGGATACGGTCTGCGGCTGTCGGGATTTCTCGACGCCAAACCGGCGGCACAGGCGATCCAGCTTCGCGCCGAATACCCCGTTCACGCTTTGCACGAGCTTCCGGAGTTGTTGCGGCGGCACGTGATTGACGAGGTCCTCTTCGCTGTCCCCGGCGAGGAGCTTGCCGGCTTGGAAGAGACGTTCCTGCTCTGCGACGAGGAGGGGGTGCGGACACGGGTTGCGGTGGATTTCTTCCCGCACGTGCATAGCGACGTATACCTGGAGCGCCTGGGCGAAGCGCCCCTGTTAACTTTCTCAGGCTCGCCGCACGATGAGTTGCGGCTGCTGTTGAAACGGGCGACGGATGTTGTTTGCTCATTGTTGGCGCTGCTGGTTCTGGCGCCGTTCCTGGCGCTGACGGCACTGCTGGTGAAGACCACATCGCCCGGACCGGTGCTGTTCACGCAAACCCGCTGCGGCTTGAACGGCCGGCGGTTCACGCTATTCAAGTTCCGCTCGATGGTGCGGAACGCGGAGGAGTTGAAGGCCGGGTTGTCCGGTCGCAACGAGCGCGAGCTTGTGTTCAAGATCAAGAAGGATCCGCGACTGACGCCGCTGGGCCGCTGGCTGAGGAAGTTTTCGATCGACGAGTTGCCGCAGCTTTGGAATGTGCTTCGGGGCGATATGTCGGTGGTTGGGCCCCGGCCCGCGGTGCCCGAAGAGGTGGAACAATATGAAAGGTGGCAGCGGCGCAGGCTCCGCATGCGCCCGGGGCTGACCTGCCTTTGGGTGGTGGAGGGCCGCGATGCGGTCGATTTCACGCGCTGGATGGAGTTGGATATGCGCTACATCGATACATGGTCGCTGGCGCTGGATTGGAAAATCATCCTGCGAACGATTCCGCAAGTAGTCACCGGTAAAGGAGCTCACTAACCCGAATGGATATCATCCCGACCCAGGAAGAGGTCCTGGAGACGCTGCGAGAGACCGGCGCGCTTCGCGAGGGCAATTTCGTCTACCCCAATGGACTGTACTCGAACCAGTATTTGCAGATTCCGTTGGCGTTCCGGAACTTTCAGCACGCCAAGACGCTGAGCGTGGCGTTGAGCCGGAAGGTTCGGGCCAATCCGGAATTGCGCGCGATGATTCCGCGGCTATCGGTGGTCGCGCCCGCCACGGGCGGGCTGCCGGTGGCCTTCGGAGTGTGCGAAGCGTTGCGGGCCAAGCAGGTCTATTGGGCGGAGCGCCACAACGATCATGAGCCGCTGCGGTTGCGGCAATTCCTGGAAATTCAACCGGGCGAGAAGGTGCTGCTGGTCGACGACATCTTGCGCACAGGCGCGAAGTTGACCGAGATCCAGCGAATGGTGGAGGCTGCAGGGGCCGAGGTGGTGGCCGTCGCGGTGATCGTCTCGCAGATGGCGCCGGGCTGCCCGGACTTCGCGCCGCTGCCCGTCTATTCGCTGGCAAGTCTGGATCCGCTTACGTTCGCGCAGGAGCTGAAGTACGCGGATCAGCCCGTTCAGAAGATCTGGGTGTAGTCCAGCGCCGCGGAAATTCTGGTAGGCTACGGTTCCATGAGGATCGTGCTTGGATTTGCCGCCTGCCTGACTGTGTTCGCCGTCGAATGGAAGGCCGGCATCGGCCGCGTGGAGATTACGCCGGAGAAGCCCATTTTTCTTTCCGGCTATGCCGCGCGAAAGAAGCCGTCGGAGGGCGTGAAGCAGAAGATCTGGGCCAAGGCCGTCGCGTTTCAGGACAAGTCCGGCAATCGCGTAGTGTTCGTGGGTACCGATCTGATCGGCTTCTCCCGCTCCCTCTCCGACCGGATCGGCGCCGAGACGGAGAAGAAGTTTGGCCTGCGCCGCGCCAATCTTCTGTTGAACTCTTCCCACACGCATAGCGGGCCCGCGGTTCGCGACAACCTCGACACGATGTTCGACCTTACACCGGAGCAGCGGCAGGTGATTGTCGACTACACCAACGCCCTGTCGGGCAAGGTCGTCGAAGCGATCGGCGCGGCGCTGAACGCCATGGAACCGGCGGAGGTTTCGATTGCGCACGGCACAGGAACCTTCGCCATTAACCGGCGGCAAATGAATCCGAAAGGCGTGAGCATCGGCCACAATCCCAAAGGGCCCGTGGATCACGATGTACCCGTATTCCGAATCGCGTCTCCGGACGGCCGTTTGCGGGCTGTTGTCTTTGGCTACGCATGCCACAACACGACGCTGGGCGGCGATCTTTTCCTGATCAACGGGGACTACGCCGGCTACGCGCAACAGTACATCGAGCAGGACAATCCGGGCGCCACGGCCGTGTTTCTGCTGCTGTGTGGCGGCGACCAGAACCCAAGCCCGCGAGGCAAGTACGAACACGCCGAGATGCACGGCCGCAGCCTGGCCAGCGAAGTGATGCGCGTCTCCAAAGGGCCGATGAAGCCGGTGACGGGCAAGCTCCGGGCCGCCTGGCAGACTACCGAACTCGTATTCGCGCCCCACACGCGCGCGCAGTTTGAAGCGGAGCTGAAAGACTCCAGTTGGTACAAGCAGCGCCGCGCCGAGGCCATGCTGCGCGCCTACGACGCCCGCCGGCCGGTCACGGCGATCGCGTATCCGGTGCAGGCCGTGCGTTTCGGAAACACGGTTACGGTCGTCGCGCTGGGCGGGGAGGTGGTGGTGGATTACGATCTTCGTATCAAGAAAGAGTTTGCCGGCGAGGATACGATCGTCGCCGGCTATTCAAACGACGTGATGGGCTATGTCGCTTCGAAGCGCGTCCTTTTGGAAGGCGGCTACGAGGCTGTGGATAGCCACATCTATTACGGCAACCCCGGCCCATTCACCGAAGAGGTGGAGGAGACCGTCCTCTCCGCGGTGAAGCGGGTTATGAAAAAGGTGGGCCGCACGAACTAGATTTACTTCGTCAGGTGCTTGCGGATCCGCTCCACGGCGTCCATCAGATTTTCGTATGAGTTCGCATAGCTGAAGCGCAGGTAGCCGTTGCCGAACTCGCCAAACGCCGTACCGTTTAAGCAGGCAACGCCGGCTTCGTACAGAAGTTCATCGGCCAGTTGCTTGGACGTGCGGCCGGTGCCGGTGACGTTCGGGAACGCGTAGAAGGCGCCCTCCGGCAACTGGCAGCGGAAGCCGGGAATCGAGTTCAGTCCGGCCACGAACGCGTCGCGGCGGCGGCGGAACTCTGCCACCATCTTCACGGCGTCGTCCTGCGGGCCGGTCAGCGCGGCTAGGCCGGCGCGCTGCACCATGCTCGCCGTGCAGGAGTTCGAATTCACCATCAGCTTGTTCACCGGGTCCACCAGCCACGTTGGCATCACGCCGTAGCCCAGGCGCCAGCCGGTCATTGCGTAGATCTTCGAGAAACCGTCGAGAATAATGCACTTTTCCTGCATGCCCGGAAGCGAAGCGATAGACAGCGGCTTTTCGCCGAACACGATGCGCGCATAGATCTCGTCGGTGAGGATCATGATGTCGCGGTCCTTCACCATGTCTGCGATCGCACGGATGTCGCTGGCCGGAATCACGCCTCCCGTAGGGTTCTGCGGCGAGTTCAGCACAATCATCTTGGTCTTGGCGGTGAGACTGTCCTGAAAGCGGTTCAGGTCGAAGCTGAAGCCACGCTCCTCAACCAGCGGAATCGGTACCGGCTTGGCGCCCAGGAAGCGAATCATGGACTCGTAGATCGGGAAGCCGGGGTTCGGGTAGATCACCTCATCGCCGTCTTCCAACAGCGCCATCATCGGGAAGAAGATAATCGGCTTGCCGCCGGGCACCACGCACACGTGCTCCGGGCCCACGGGTATGCGGCGCGACTCGCCAACATGGGTAGCGATCGCCTGGCGGAAGTCGGGGAAGCCCTGGGTGGGGCCGTAGTGCGTCCACCCCTCGTCGATCGCCTTTTTGGCCGCGGCGCTTACGTGGGCCGGCGTTTCGAAATCGGGCTCGCCGATTTCCAGGTGGATGATGTTCTTGCCTTGGGCTTCCAAGGCGCGGGCCTTTACCAGTACTTCAAAGGCGGTCTCGATGAGAATGCGGTCCATCCGCGAAGCTAGTTTCATGAGTGTTCGTTATCCGGGAGTTTGCGAAAAAAGTGGACTCCGTCTGCCACAGAGTCCAAAACTACTGTATCGCCAATTGCCACGCGATCTCCAATCATACGGCCCATAACGCGCGGCCCGTCCGCTGGCGCGACCAACACCAACTGGTATGGCGCGGCATCCACCAACTCGGCCGGCGGGGACCACACGACCGTCTCCGTATAAACCTTTCCAGTCATCGGTTCAAGCCTTTCCCAGGATCGTCACGACGGACGTGGCCCCGCTGCCACCCAGATTCTGCGCCAGGCCGATCGTGACATTCGGTAGTTGCCATCCCTCCGCCTGCCCGCGCAGTTGCAGTGTTACGTCGGCAATTTGGGCCACGCCGGTGGCGCCTACCGGATGCCCCTTGGCCTTCAGCCCGCCGCTGCGATTCACGGTCTTGGCCCTCGCTTGCGAGAACGGACCGCCTTCGCCCTTGGCGCAAAACCCCAATTCCTCGACCGCGAGAATTTCGGCGATGGTGAAGCAGTCATGCACCTCGGCGAAGTCGATTTCGCGCGGAGTGAGGCCCGCTTCCGCGTACGCCTTCCGCGCGGAGAGTTGGACGGCGGGCAGAGCGGTGATGTCGCTCTTCGCCTCCAGCGCGACGTAGTCCGAAGTTTGTGCGCAGCCGAGCACGCGAACGCTTCCGGTCCCGGCCTTCAGAACCACCGCCGCGGCGCCATCGCTCACCAGGGAACAGTCGTAAATGGTCAGCGGCTCGGCGATCGGCTTCCCCGCCAGCGCCTGCTCCATGGTGATCGCCTTCTTCATGTGCGCCCAGGGATTCGTCATTGCGTTTTCGTGATTCTTCACCGCCACGGAGGCCAAATGCTCCCGCGTGGTGCCGTATTGATACATGTGCCGGCGGGCGATCATGGCGAAGATGGCGGGGAACGTCGCACCCGGTAGCGCCTCCGCCGAGACATCGCCGGCCATGGCAAGAATTTGCGCCACGCGGGCGGTTGGTTGCGAGGTCATTTTCTCCACACCGCAGACCACGACCGTATCGTAGATTCCGGAGGCCACCGCCTGCCACGCCGCGTGGAAAGCCGCTCCGCTGGAGGCGCAGGCGGCTTCGTACCGTGTGGCGGGAATGCCCGTCAAGCCCGCCGCCCCGGCCACATAGGGCGCCAGGTGGCTCTGCCCGGTAAAGCTCGGCCCGGCGAAGTTTCCGAGGAAAAACGCTTGCACTTCGGCTGGCTCCGTTCCGGCGCCGGCGAGCGCGTTTTGAACGGCCTCCACCGCCAGCGACCGGAGGTCCCGGCCGGCGAAGGCCCCGAACGGGGTCTTGCCAACCCCAATCACGCCTACTTCCTTCATATAATTCAGGATAGCTGCCCCGCACGGCGGTCGAAATTTAATCTCCACGTTCGAGACGATTTTGGCGTCATGTCTTGTAGGTGCAATGCTGACCGCGGTTATGAACGATCCGGCACGCCAAGCGGCGACGAACCCGGCCCCCACGGAGGCCGAGCTCCAGGACCGCTTCGTCCAGGAGCACATGCGCCGCGTGTTCCTGATCATCTATCGCATCGTGGGCAACGTTGCCGACGCGCAAGATCTGACCCAGGAAGCGTTCATTAAGGTTTTGCAGCGCTCCGACCAGTTGAAGGACGGCGCCAAGGCGGCCCACTGGCTCTCCCGGATCGCCACCAATACCGCCATCGATTTCTTGCGGCGTCACGGACGGGTGAACTTTACCGAGATCGACTCGTTGATCGAGCCGCTTGTCGCCGAGCCCGCCCGCGACCCGGAGCAGACGCTGCTGCGAGCCGAACGCGCCAAGGCGCTCGAGGACGGGCTGCGCCACTTGACGGAGAAAGAGCGCACTGCCTTGTTGCTGCGCGACGTCGAAGATGTTCCCGCCGACGAGGTGGCCCGCCAAATGGGTTGTTCCATGGCCACGGTCCGGAGCCACATCGCCAACGCCCGTATCAAGTTCCGGCGCTATCTGGAACGGAGGAAGCCATGAAACATCCGTCCATCCAAGAGTTAGCGTTGTTCGCGGGGCGGGATTTGCCGCTGTGGACCCGCTGGCGCACCGCGCGCCACGTGTCTGGCTGCGAACAGTGTCAACGCGAAGTGCGTGCCTTTTCCGAAGTTCCGCGCGCCGCCATGGCGGAGTCCGGCGCAATGCCGCCGGGCGTGGATTGGAACGTTTTGGCCGCCGAGATGCGCGCCAACATTCACCTGGGTCTGGAGGCGTCCGAAGCCATTCGCGCCTACGATTCAAAACAGGACGAGCATCGCTACCCCTCGCTTTCCTGGAAGGCGGCCGCGGTGGGTACGGCCTTCGCGGGGCTGCTGATGTTCGGCTACTGGATGGGCGCGATGAAGAAGCAGGAGGCGATCGCCGTCATGCGCGCGCCGGAGCCCGTTGTGATCGAAGCTTCGGCCGGCGGCGTGGGACTCTCCGACGGCCGGAAGACGTTGAAGCTGACCGCACCCAGCGAAACGCGCCGCGCCGATCTGGTTTCGGTCTCCACCGGCGGCTCGGCCGGCGCCAGATACATCGACGAAGAGACCGGGCAAGTTACGGTGAATAATGTCTACCTTGATTAAGCGCGCCGCAGCCGTGGTGCTGTGCGCCGCGTGGGCCATCGCGCAGGAGTCCACGGTCGATCTGAAAAGCGGCCTGAAACTGAACCTGCCAAAGGATTCCCCGCTGACCGTAACGGCCTTGGACCTGGGTGATTCGAAGGGCACGGTTCGCGGCGGCGCGGTGGTGCTGGACATGCATGCCTCGCTCCGGTTGCGAAACGGATCGGGAAAACGCGTGAAGGGCGTAACGCTGCTGGTGCTGGCGCAGGAGGCCTCGCCCGGCGGCAAGGGCTCGGTGGCGGTGCCCGCTCTGGATGTAGCCCCCGGCGACGAGTTCCCCGTGCGGCTGGATCTGCGCATGGTTCGCCCGAATGCGGGCGGCGGCCCACTGGTGCAGGTGTCGCTTGACGGTGTTTTGTTCGACGATCTGACATTCTTCGGCGACAATCGCCTGAACTCCCGCCGCAGCCTGACGCTATGGGAGTTGGAGGCCCGGCGCGACCGGAAACACTTCGTACAGGTATTGGAGTCGCGTGGCGAAGAGGGCCTGACGAAGGAGATCCTGGCTGCCAAGGGCCGTCAGGCGGAACGCCCGCGCGTCGACGTCCAGGTGGTCCGGCGCGGGACAATGCCGCGCGCCGCGAATGCGCCCGCAACGAATGTCGAGATGGATCGCGACATGCAGTTTAGCTTCCTCCGGATGCCCGGCGCGCCTGTCGACTTGATGGCCGGCGCGGCTCGCGTGGCCGGCGACGAAGCCAAAGCGCCGCACATGGAGATTCGAAACCGGGATTCGAAGTCGATTCGCCATCTGGAGATCGGACTTGCCTTGAAGGACGCGCAGGGCCGCGAGTTTCTTGCCGGAACGGTTCCATATACGGAAACGCTCGCCGCAAAGGGCACGGCGTTGTTGAAAGAGGAATCGACGCTGCGTGTGCGCCCGTCGGCCGGCGGCCGCGTGATGATCGAAAGCATGGCCGGTTTTGTCACCAACGTCGAGTATTCCGACAGCAGCTACTGGATTCCTTCCCGGGGGGATCTCAACGATCCGCGGCTTGGACGCCTGGTGCCGCCCTCGCCGGAAGAGCAACGCCTGGTACAGCTTTATAACCGCAAAGGCCTGCAGGCTTTGATCGCCGAATTGCGACGCTAGCTACAGCACGATCTCGCGGTGGCATCCGCGCACATCCATTTCGTACTCGATGGTCACGATCGGGGGCCGCGAGTAGTGCCAGGTCATGCCGTGGATACCGGCCCTGCCCATCGGCCGGATGATCTCCGCGGCCAGAAACGAGCAGATCGAATGAACCGTGTAGACCTCAGTCACAGTCACCTGCTGCCAATCCACACCCAGGCCCTGTAGGCGGCCCGTCATCAAACCCATCACGAAGCGCGTCTTTTCGCGCAGCGCTTCGTTCGACGTCTCGCCGCGGCGCACTACATCCTCCGGCTTCAACGAACCCTCCGGCAGTTCGCCGGCGCCCGCCACGATAAACGTCCGCTCGCGCCGCGCAGAAGGCGTGGTGTAGCTAAAGCCATAAAGCGAAGGCACCGGCGGAGCGCCGATCTCCGGCGCGATGTTCGTGCGCGCCACCGGGTTCACGCCGTCGAGGAAGATGTTCCAATCCTTCAGCACTTGGATGTAGCCAGCGTTGAAGGAGTTGAAGCCCTCGAAAGTGAACGGCTTCGGCGAGCGCAGCTCCATGCCGCACAGCGCTTGCGCCGGCCGCTTCACCGCGATCAGGTGTTTTTTCACGCGTTCAAAGCCCTCGTTCAGCGGCACCGGTTGCGCGAAGCGAGCGTGCACCACCTCGTACCCGCGCTCCGCCACCGCGCCGCCAGAATACGGGGCGATCCCTTGCAGAAATGCGTAATTTCCTTTTGGATTCGGAACTAACATGCCCTCTCCTTGCTACGGCAGCGCGAAAACCAGGATCGCCGACTGCGCGGCGATCGCCACATACTGTTTGCCGTCCACCGCATACGCCATCGGTGAGGAGATGATCGCCGCACCGGTGTTGTAGTGCCACAGGTACTTGCCCGTCTTCGACTCCAGCGCGATGAGATTTCCATCGTTCGACGACGCGAACACCACGCCGCCCGCCGTGCCGAGCACGCCGGTTGCCGATGAGCCTATGTGCAGGGGAAAATTCCACTTCTGCGCGCCCGTCAGCACATCCAGAGCTCGAACCGCTCCCGGCGTTCCGGCTTTCGGGTCGACGCGCACGTCGCCGCCGGTGAAGCCTTGTCCCGGCACGGGCGGCTTGTTCACGCTGACGTAGAGCGCGCAGGCTTCGCGCACGCTCACCAGGAAATTGCCGTTCACAGGATCGTAGGACGGCGAACCCCAGTTGGCCGAGCCCGCCGCGTCCGGGCACACATAGTTGCCCTCCGGCGTCGGCGTCGTATCCGGCAGAACGATGGGCCGCCCTTTATCGTCCAGCCCTTTGGCCCAGGTCTGTTTGGCGAAGGCGCGGCCGGTGATGAACTCGCCTGTTGTGCGGTCCAGGACGTAGTAGAACGCGTTCCGTTGCGCGGTGACCAGCAGCTTGCGCTTGACACCCCGCACGACGCCGTCGACCAGCACCGGTGTTTGGTTCGCGTCCCAATCGTGAACGTCGTGCGGCGTGAATTGGAACCACCACTTGATCTTGCCGGTCTGAGGATCGAGGGCGAGGACGGAGCACGAGTACAGGTTGTCGCCTTCCCGAACGCGGCCTTCGTAATCAGGACCCGGATTACCGGTCATCCAAAACACTGTGTTGGTATCCGCGTCGTAGGTCCCCGTTGTCCATGTGGGCGCGCCGCCGTAGTCCGCCGACTTCTCCGGCGACCACGTCTTGCGATTCGGGTCTCCCGGCTGCGGTGTGGTGTGCACTCGCCACAAGCGTTTGCCCGTGGCGGCGTCGTAGGCGTCCACCCAGCCCGTCAGCGCGCACTCTCCGGCCGTGACGCCGACGATGATCTTGCCGTCGATCGCCAGCGGTGCGTGCGTGATCGAAAATCCTTTCTTGTAGTCCTCGACTTCAGACTCCCACAGCACGTTGCCGCTCCGCGCGTCGAGCGCCACCAGGTGCATGTCCAGGGTCGCCAGGTACACGCGGTCGCCCAGGAGCGCCACGCCGCGGTTTGTCATGACCGTGCAGTGGCTCGCCACCTGCGGCAGCCGCCGCGTGTAGCGCCAGAGCACCTTGCCCGTCCTGGCGTCCAGGGCCGACGCGTTGCTCAGCGGACCGGTGACGAACATCATCCCGCCGGCCACTAGCGGCGTGGTTTCGATCCGGTCCCCGCCCATCTGGTGCGTCCAGGCGGACTTCAATGTGGCC
>VFZO01000226.1 GCA_016871155.1 Acidobacteriota bacterium
AGCGTGCAAACTGGCCTTCCGATCCGTAATGGAAGCCAACCAGCGATGGGGCGAGGCCTGGTGCGAACGCCTCCAGCGTAGCCGGACCGGTGATGAAGCGCTCACTGTTCGCGATCCGGCCATCCGCCGGAAGAAATCCGGTCAGGGCCGGCAACGACGAGTGGTCAAATCGCGGCATATGGAGAATGAGCTG
The DNA here is from genome assembly GCA_016871155.1 of Acidobacteriota bacterium. GTDB lineage: Bacteria > Acidobacteriota > Terriglobia > Bryobacterales > Bryobacteraceae. The sequence continues at coordinate 194 of VFZO01000226.1, forward strand.
ATTCAATGTCTCTTCTTCCGGCGTAAAACCATCAAAAAGAAGAACATAGTTGCCCATCGCCACGAGCAGAGAGTTTCCCCATTTGGCGCCGAGTTTTCCGGCCGCCGCGGGAACCGCTTCCGCCGGGCGCATCGATTGAAACACCGCCTGGGATGCCGTGGCGTCGGCCACGCGCCAAGCCGAAACGGTGAAGACGCCCTTCGCACCCTTGTATTCGGCCTTTTCGGCCTCCTGGAAGCCGTAATCCTTCCAAACCGCGGTCGGTTCCGGTTTAAGAGCGACCGGCTTCTGGCGGGCGTGTTCCTCCATTCCTTCCGGGAGGATCTCGCCGCGAAGGGCGAGGGCGAACAAAGCAAGCGCTATTCGTTGGCACCGTGGCATTTCTTATATTTCTTCCCGCTGCCGCAGAAACACGGATCGTTGCGGCCTGGTTTCTTAGACGACAACCGGGGGGCATTTTGTGCCGGCGAAGATTGACCGCCAAGGAATTGAAGATCGGCGAGCTCCTTTTCCTTCTTCCGTTGGATGTTGCGGGTGAAGTCCTCGACTTTTTCGCGGGCGGCCATGCGCTCGCGTTCGGTCGGCTCAGGGATAGGCGCTTCCTCTTCTTCAATGAAGTCGTCGCTGTTGTCGAACGGTACGGCGGGCCGGTTGCCCTCCGCCACCTGCAGGAAGTACAGGTAGCGGACCGTCTCGTCTTCAATGCGGTCCATCATGTCCTGGAAGAGGGTGAACGACTCCTTCTTGTACTCAAGCAACGGATCCTTCTGGCCGTAGCCGCGCAGACCGATGCCTTCCTTCAGGTGGTCCATCGACAACAGGTGGTCCTTCCACTGGTTGTCGATGACATTCAACATAATGATGCGCTCGGCCTCACGTAGGTACTCCGCTCCGATGACGCTTTCCTTGTCGTCATACTTGGCTTTCACCATTTCGAAGAGTTCCTCTTCGATGTTGTCGACTGAGTTGCCGCGTATATCGTGAAGGCGCGTTGTAATGCCGAAGCGATTCAACAGATCGCTTTCCAATCCGCTGATATCGCGGTCGTCGATGGGACCCTTCTCCGGAATTCGTTCGGCCACGCATTGGGCCAGGACGCCCTTGGCCATCTGGAAGATCCGCTCCTTCTGGTCGGACCCTTCCAACAGCGCCCGGCGCATGGTGTAGACGGCGTTGCGTTGTTTATTCATCACGTCGTCGTATTCGAGAACGTGTTTGCGGCTAGCGAAGTTCTGGGCCTCGACGGCCTTCTGCGCGGCCGCGATGCGTTTGGTAATCATGCCGGAGTCGATCGGCACATCCTCCTCCATGCCCAGCCGGAGCATGAGATTCTGCATGCGCTCGCCGCCGAAGATCCGGAGCAGGTCGTCCTGAAGCGAAAGGAAAAACCGCGACGAGCCGGGATCGCCCTGCCGGCCGGAGCGGCCGCGAAGCTGATTGTCGATTCGCCTGGACTCATGGCGTTCCGTGCCGACGATGCAGAGCCCGCCAGTGCCGACAACGCGTTGGCGCTCCGCTTCGCAAGCTTCCTTATGGCGTTCGATCAGCTCGGTCCAGCGGTCGATCGCGACGCGGTAGTGGGCGTCGCCGCGTTGAAAATAGTAAAAATGCGCGTCGGCGACGAAGCCGGCTTCCGACTCGCGAATCGATTCGGCGTGGCCCTTCTTGATCGCTTCTTCCTGCGAGAGGAATTCGGGATTGCCGCCGAGCAGAATATCGGTACCGCGGCCGGCCATGTTGGTGGAGACGGTGACGGCCGCATAGCGCCCGGCCTGGGCGATGATGTAGGCTTCGCGCTCGTGATTCTTGGCGTTGAGCACTTCGTGCTTGACGCCCATTTTCTTGAGAATATCGGCCAGTTTTTCGCTCTTGGCTACGGAGATGGTGCCGACCAGCACGGGCTGGCCCTTGGAGTTCCGTTCCTGGATTTCCTTGGCCGCGTTGCGGAATTTTTCTTCCTCGGTCCGGTAGACGATATCGTTGGCGTCCTGGCGCTTGGCCAACTTGTTCGGCGGGATGGGCGTAACGTCCAGTTTATAGGTCTTGCCGAATTCGGCCGCTTCCGTATCCGCCGTACCGGTCATGCCAGCCAGCTTCTTATACATACGGAAGTAGTTCTGGAAAGTGATGGTGGCGAGCGTCTGGTTCTCACGCTGAATCTTGACGTTTTCCTTGGCTTCGATCGCCTGATGGAGTCCGTCGGACCAGCGGCGTCCGGGCATGAGGCGGCCAGTGAACTCGTCGACGATAATGACTTCCATCTCGCCGTCGTCGCCGGGTCGGATGACGTAGTCCTTGTCACGATGGAACATCACGTGGGCCTTCAGCCCCTGCTGGACGTGATGGTTGATTTCAATGTTCTGTGGATCGTACAGGTTCCCGCAGCCGAGCAGGCGCTCGACCTTTAGAACGCCCTCCTCGGTGAGCGCGACACTGCGGTGTTTCTCCTCGACGGTATAGTCGCCGGTAAAGTACTTCTCGCCCGGCTCTTTGCCCTCGATCACCTCTCCGCGAACCAGCCGTGGAATGATCTTGTTGATTCGGTAATACTTGTCGGTGGATTCTTCGGAGGGTCCCGAGATAATCAGCGGCGTGCGCGCTTCGTCTATAAGGATGGAGTCCACCTCGTCGACGATTCCGAAGTTGTGACCGCGCTGCACGCAGTCCTCCAGCCGGAACTTCATGTTGTCGCGGAGGTAGTCGAAGCCGAATTCGTTATTGGTGCCGTAGGTGATATCAGCTTGGTAGGCGTCCCTGCGTTCCCGGTCGCTGATGTCGTGAACCACGCAGCCGACGGTGAGGCCGAGGAATTTGTAGATCTTGCCCATCCATTCGGCGTCGCGTTTTGCCAGGTAGTCATTGACCGTCACGACATGAACGCCCTTGCCACTGAGCGCGTTCAGGTAGACGGGCAATGTGGCCACCAGCGTCTTGCCTTCACCGGTCTTCATTTCGGCGATCTTGCCATGGTGCAGCACCATGCCGCCCAGCAGTTGCACGTCGTAGTGGCGCATGTTGAGCACGCGCCGGCCGGTCTCGCGTACCGTCGCGAACGCCTCCACCAGCAGGTCGTCCAGAGTCGCGCCCTGATCCAGTTTCAGGCGGAATTCGGCCGTTTTCGCGGCGAGGTCTTCGTCGGACAGACTCTTGTAATAGTCTTCGCGCGCGTTAATTGCGTCTTTCGATGGGCCCAGCGCCTTGATCTCCCGGTCCGCCTTGGTCCCGAAGATCTTCGCAAGTACAGTGTTAATCACCTATTCCACAGTTTACCGCTTCCCTAGCCAGGAATACGCCGCCACGCCGAATCCAATCACGACGACGATGAACCGCACCACGTTTGGCTTCAACTTCCGGGCGACGCGCGCCCCAACGTAACCTCCCACCGTACCGGCCAGGGCCATGGCAAGGGCATACTTCCAGACCACGTTGCCCGACAAGACGAATATGAGCAGCGAGATGCCGTTCATCGCCGCCGCCAGAATCGACTTGACGGCATTCATGTGATGAATCCCTGGAATGCCAACGAAGGCGAGCGAGCTGAGCATGAGGATCCCGATGCCCGCGCCGAAATAGCCACCGTATACACCCACCAGAAATTGGAAGATAACGATGCCGATCAGTGTGTTCCGGCTTGGTTCGTCGTGGGGTTTCGCCCCGACCCACCGCGAGAGCGGCTGCTGGAGCAGCAGCAGGACCGACGCACCGGCCAGCAGCCAGGGAATCGCGCTTGCAAAAATGCGCTCTTCCAGGCGCGTGACCAGCAGGGCGCCGAGCAAGCCGCCCGCCAGGCTGGGTGGCAACAGGCGAATCAGATGTTTCCTGCATTCGGCCAGCTCTTGCCGGTAGCCCCAACCGGAGGCCAGTGATCCGGGAAATAGCGAAAAGGTGCTGGTCGCGTTGGCGGCGACCGGACCGAGTACGGTCAGTAGCGATGGAAACGTCAGGAGGGTCCCACCACCGGCAATTGCGTTGACAGCGCCGGCCGCGAAGGCTGCCAAAGTTAAGATCATCCAGGTCACGAGGGATTCGGGCATGGAATTAATTTGGTAAGCGTAGCAGACTCCCTCAAGATTGGATACTCAGTTGTCGATAAAGGCGTAAGGGAACATATGTCTGCGCTACTAGTCGAAATTTCCGAGTTGGCAAATCCTGAAAAATACAGCCTCGAGGCGGCAGAAGCCGCCGCTTTGAAGATGGTCACACAGGGTCAAAGGGTGCCGGAACTGATCGTGTTGGCACTGCAGAGCGCAACGCCGCCTCCTCCTGGACATTGGGAGCAGATGGTGCAACTGTTGGAGCGCCTTACATCTAGGGAGCGCCTGCTCCAAATCATCGACCGTGCGATTCCAGCGGCGCATCCAGACTCCCGGGAGAAATTGCGTAGCCTCTACCTAAAGGCGACATCCGACCTTTCGTGGCTGCCCGAGGCGCTGGCCGCGGCCGGCGTCCGGACGCGTGCGAATCTAATCGAGGCGCTCTGGCGGGCCGAGCCGACCGAGGAACTACGGGAGGTTTTCGCGAAGGCGTTCGATATGGAGAATCACCGGATGGCGGGCAACGCGCTGGTTGGACTTTTTCGATTGCAGGACCCGCGAGCGACCGCGTGGACGCTAAGGATGCTGCAAAGCGATTCGCCCGAGTGCCGCGCCAGCGGTGCCTGGGTAGTGGGCCGCGTCGGGTGGACCGGCGGGGTTCCGAAATTGCAAAGATTGCTGACCGACCACGTACCGAGGGTTCAGAACGCGGCGGCCAAGTCGCTGCAGCGTCTGCGCCGATTGCAAACCCGCGTAGCCTAGGGCCAATTCAGGTGCCGGTGGAGAAATCGGAACGATTCGTCGCCCCAGATTTGATGGACGCCGTTGAAGAACTCAAGGACTGCCAAGTCGCTCTTCTGCCATTGTGCGTATAGGCGGCGAACCTTCGCGAACTCGTACGCCACCCATTCGTCGATGCCTACGCCGTCGGAGTGGCCCCGCTCCACCATGAACGGCCGCGGTGCGATTAACGTTGCCATCTCCGCGTGACCGAACGTATTCGTCTGGTTGAATTCGTGAATCTCGTATTCGCGAGTAAACAGGTAGGTAAATGGCTGATCGTCCGTCGTCACTTTCCAGGACCATTCGTTAAAGTTTCCAGAGCAAACGACAGCCTTTATTCGCGGCTCCAACGGCGGAATGCGAAGGGCCGTGTAACCGCCGTAAGACAGCCCGTAAAATCCGATCCGTTCTTTATCGACGAAAGGCAGGGTCTCCAACCAGTCGATGGAGCGGGTGTATTGCGCCTGCACGAAGGCGAAGAGATTGATGGCAAGCGGATCGCCTTTTCGAGTGAGCTGGCGGAACTTGTTTCCGAAGATGTACGGATTCTGGGGCGCGAAAACCACGAAGCCGCGTTCCGCCAGACGGGCTGCGAACCGCTGGTAGGTCCGCATCTCGCCAGGGATCGTAGGAGCGACGATCTCCTGCGGCCGGCCCTCCAATCCGTGTTGCGCGATCACTAACGGACGGCGCTCACCCGGCTTTAGGCCCTTCGGAATCAGGAGTATTCCGTAGGCGAAGACTTCGTCGATGACTGGAATGTATGCCTCGAAGCCTTCAAACAGGTGGTTGTCGTAGAGTTTTCGGGTTTCGACCGCCGGAGATCCGCGACCGATTTCGCCCAAACGTCCCAGGATCTGTTCTTGAAACTGTTCGTCGTAGTAGGCTCGGGTCTGCGCCCAACGGGCCGGACTGGTGAGATCTGCGTTCCGCCAGAACTGCTTGCGGGCCTTATCGGCATCGCGCACCGCCCGCTGCGAGAAGTCGACGAGTTGCCGGAACTGACGGTACTGCCGCGCCTCGGCATCCGGACTGGCGTTGAGCGCTGGGCCGGCCGGCGGCGGAGGACTCTCGACAAGAGTCGCATTGACGGCCCCGGCACGCTCCAGTTCTGCGCGGACCTCCGCGATCGACGGAGCGGAAAGCCGTCCGGGCGCTGCCCCCGCCCGGCCGGCCCGCTCCGGCGGCGGGCCGTCTACAGAGGGATAGGAATGAGCTCCAACGATAAGCTGGCGAGGATGGATTAGCCGGGCCAATTCCGCGTCGCCGAAACCGGGAAGGAGCCCCCAGACGTTCCGGTAAATCGGCTCTTCGGGGACCGAATGCCGGTCGCGGAAGTACCCGGCAACGGTCGTTTTGGCGATTCGTTCGTCGGCTGCAGCTGCGTACAGAGCGATCAGCCCGCCCTCGCCGGTTCCGCTGACCTCCACGGGGAGATTTGGAAATGCGCTCCGATACCAGTCCACCGCGGCGAGGACCTTTTGGACCTCATAGCCAATGATATGGCGGCCCGACTGAAAAGACATGCGGTAGAGGTATTCGCGGTGCGATTGGTTGGTCATGCGAATGGCTGGGTTGCCGGACCAGGTATCGGCGCGGTCGATCAGGACCGGAATGAGGACGCGCGCGCCGGCGGGCGCCCGGCGCGCGGCTTGCTCCGGGGTCTCGCTCGCGTCCGGCAGCAACACGACATTCGTCGTTATTTCGCCGGTTGGTTCCAGCATCAGCCCTTCGGCGTCGACCCCGTCCAGGACCGGCCAGCGCACGGCCAGGCCGCCGCGGTGCTCCGGCGCAGTGGCCTTGACGCGTTGGTCGCGAAGGCCAATGATATGGCGAAAACGATCGCGGGTCCCAAAAGCGCCCGTAGCGGTTTGCAGCCGCCGGGCCAGAAAGGTATCGATGCCGTTTACCATCCGTTCGGCCAGGTCTCCCGAGCGGGTCAATTCGGCGGATCCGGGCAAGGCGGCGGCGAGAAGGAGCGGGAGTAGCATTCAGGTTTCGATCCAGTGTTGTACCCGCTGATTATATGCATCTACAGTTAGGGATTCAGCCGTCCGATAGTGGGGTGTGCGGGTTTTTCGCAAAATAGTCGCTATTCTTATGCTCCTGGAGGGGGCAGGCCTATTGTCACTGGGCCTGTCCGACGACCTGCGTACCGGTGCGGAACGCTACATCCAGGAGTATCTCAGCCTCCTGCCGCAGGAGGACACAAAAATCCTGCTCGACTACATGGAGATGATCCAGCGCCTGTTCGCCGCGGCCGGCGCCATCTTCGTGCTGTGCGGATTCGGCGCGTTGAACAACAAAACCTGGGGGCGTTGGGCGGGAATCTTCGGCTCCGCCTTCAATATTTTGTGGTTCACGCCGCTTGGAATCGCGGGATTGGTCGCGTTCTTTAAGCCGCTGCCACCCTCACCGGACGACGATCTTGACAGGGCTTCCGGCAATACGGAGCCAACCTCGCACGCCCTGATTATGATCGCAAGTATCGCGATCATGCTGTACCTGCGAAAAACGCTGACCGCCTATTCCGTACAGTTGGGTCTGCCCGTCGATCCGGAGGATGGAATTCCAATCGTATGGCTGATTGGAGGCCAATATGTTTTTATCTTGTTCCACGAACTGGGCCATTTGCTCGCGGCCTGGGCGTGCGGCTTCCGTTTTCAAGCGATGAATGTGGGTCCGGTAACGGTGATGCGTTCGCCGGGCGGCAGTTGGCGCTTCGGGTTCGATGCGTCCAAGATCCTGCTGGCCGGAGGCTTTCTGCAATCGGTGCCTTCCTCGACCAAAGACCTGAAAATGAACTGGATTATCGTGATCGTGGCCGGGCCAGCCGCCTCACTGTTTTTCGGACTGATCGGGTTGCTGAGTCTGGTGAGTCTGCCGGGCACGAATTACACCGAGTATTGGTACATACCCGTCTTCGTCGCTTCGATTTGTGGATCGGACTTCATTGCAAACCTGCTGCCGCTGGGGCTCACCGACGGCGCGTTGCTAGCGCACACGGTCTTCAATACCGAAAAGGGAAAGGGCATCCTCTCGTCGCTTTCCGCGGCGATGCTCGCCGATCGGGCCGACCGCAGCGTCACCACCATGGCGCCTGACGAGCTACTCGAGACGCGGAGGCAGGCACTGGATGCCGTTTCAAAGACCAAGGAAGTGAGTCCGCTGGAAAAAGCTTGCCACCAATTGGAGTTCGGCCGCGCTGCAATTATCGCCGGACGCCATACCGAAGCGGCCGATGCGCTCCGGGAGGCGGGAAAGATCATCGACAGCACACCGGGACTGCCACCGTCGGTTCTGTTTCGCTATTACCTCGACACGTTCGAGATTGAGTCGGCAGCCAACCGCGTTTCCAGTGCCGTGGCGGCTCGCAACAAAGCTCTCGAGTTGGAGGAGAATCTCGGTGGATCGGATCTGGACTGGGAATCGATGTTGGGTTTCCGCACCGAATGCGTGATCCTTCGCATTGGGGACAACGATTTTCATTCGGCCCGGCTTCGCGCCGAGTCGATTCGGAGCCTCTGTCCCAACAAACGGCCCTTGGCGCCGCAGCGTGCACAACTGCTCGCATTGCAAGCCGAATGCTGGATCCGCACGGGAAATCGCGAAAGGGGATTTGAGATCCTCGAAGAGGCGATCGACGAGTTGCTGGACACCGAGGGGGACAAGAGTCTGCTGGCGCTGACGATGGAGGTGCTGGGGCAGACTGCCATTCGCATGGCCGGGGCGCAGGAAATTGAGACCGCCGAGCGGCTCTTCCATATCGCGGTTCCCAACCTGGAGAAGGCGGACGCCGCCAATCGCGCGGCCATCTATCGGGCGGCCTGGGCGGAGGCGCTGTATCAGTTCGGGCGGTTCGCCGATGCGCAACAGATCGTCGCTGCTATTCAAACCACACAATCCAAAGCATTTGCGCGTGAAATTGAGTCCCTGAAAGCGTCCCTATACCTGGCGGAAGACAAGACGGGTGAAGCGATCCAAATTCTGCAACGGCTGGCCCACAGCGTGCTGGATACGGATCCGATCGACGCGGCCGGAAACCGGGCGTTGCTGTCCTGGGCGCTCTACCGCGCCGGTTCCATGGAACCGGCCATGGCCGAGGCACGGCAGGCCTGCGACATGCTGATGCCTACCGAGCACCACGACGCGGCGCCGGCGCTGTTGACGCTCGCTCTCGCGGTCTGGCAGGAAAATCCCGACCTTGGAAACGCGTATGTCGATGAGGCGACGCGGCTGATCGAGCAGACGCTCGCGCTGTCGCCATCCGAGAAAGGCGTCCGCCTCTCGGAAATGGCACGGCGGCTTGCGGTCGCGAAAAAGCCGCAACATGCGAAAGACGTCATGAAGGTCGCGCTGCAGTATCGCCCGCCTCCTGCGCAGTCTGCATCGTAGGCCACCGCTGTGGTTGACTATTGAGATGATCGCTCGCCGGGCCGTCTTTGCCGCACCGTTCTTTATCCGTAATCTGATTTCGGCTCCGCCAAGCGGACGGGTTCGATTGGGTTCGTTTGGCGCCAATGGAATGGCGTGGGCCACGCTGCACGGAATTGCCACGCATCCTTCGGTCGACCTTGTGTCTGTCGCGGACGTGGATCAGGCGAGAAACGACCGGGTGGCGAAGACGTATCCGAACGCCAAGTTGTATCAGGATTGGCGGCAGATGCTCGATAAGGAAGCCAGGAACCTCGACGCCGTCTGCGTAGGAACCCCCGATCACATGCACGCTCCGCAAGCGATGGCTTCCATGCTGCGCGGCCTGCACGCCTACTGCCAGAAACCGCTGACGTCTCACGTCCACGAGGCGCGCCAGTTGGCCAGAGTGGCGGCGTCCAAGCGGCTGGTGACCCAGATGGGCATCCAGATCCATTCGCACGCCGAGTACAGGATTACGGTCGAACTGGTGCACTCCGGGGCGATTGGGAAGGTCAGGGAAGTTCATGCCTGGAGCAACAAGAAATGGGGCGATCCGGCGCCCCGGCCCGCGGCTTCGGATCCGGTTCCGGACTCTCTCGATTGGGACGGATGGATCGGAGTGGCACGGCCGGAAGCATATGTGAAAGGCTACTGCCATCCCGGCAACTGGCGGAAGCGCCTGGAATTCGGGACGGGTACGTTTGGCGACATGGGTTGCCACATTTACGATCCCGTATTCGGCGCCTTGGCGTTGACGTCGCCGCTGACCGTCCGCGCCGAAGGGCCCGCCCCGACAGAGCATCACTGGGCGATCAACGCTATCGTCAACTACACATTTCCGGGCACCGCCTACACCGACGGCAAGACCGTTGCGGTGACCTGGTACGACGGGGATGAGCGTCCGCCCGCCGAGGTCCGAAACCTGATCGAAAACACGCGCTTGCCCCAGCAGGGCTCGATTATCATCGGCACGAAGGGCGTCCTGCTGGCGCCTCACGTCGCAATGCCGTCTCTCTTCCCATCCAGCCAATACGCGGGCTTCGCAATGCCCAAGCTTGAGACCAAGGACCACTATCACGAGTACGTAGACGCCATCCTCGGCAAGACGCAAACCTCGACAGGGTTCTCCTACTCGGGACCCTTGAGCGAAACCGTGTTGCTGGGCAGCCTGGCAA
>VFZO01000227.1 GCA_016871155.1 Acidobacteriota bacterium
CCCTAAATTTTACGCGGCCGCATATGCCGTCCTGCTGGCCTGGCCGAGTTGGGTCTGGGTGAGACGTGGAAGTATAGGAACACTCTCGATGTTCGAGTGAGCAACGGTATCGATTGATGGTACTTCGTTTTACATGTGCGTTTAACCTGAATCCGGCAGTTGGCGTCCACGAACTTATGAACGTGGCCGGAAGTGAAAAGGCCCGGCCGAAGAAACTGCGGGAAACTGCGTCGGGAAACTGCGTCGGGGCCCCATAGGGTCAGTCACCTCTGCCACCAGGCCTCTGCGCTAGGCGTCTCCGGCCCGCGCGGCTGGAAGGCGCTCGTGCCGGCCTCGAAGAGCCGCACCGCGCGGCGGCCCGCTTTCCATCGTTCACCGGCCGATCGGCGCGAATCTCATCCCGGTAGAGCTGAATCGGCTCCGTCTCGCGCCGTCGCAATTCCTCGACCGGATTGCCTGCTGGGGGATGACTGCACAAACCGTCACAGCGCACAGTAGGCGCCGTCCGAAGTGCCTGAAAACCGTCAATTGGCGAATTGCGCGCGAGGACGCCACCGAAGCGCATCCGAAGCCGGCCAACCTGGCCACGGAGCAAAAGCGCCCCCTTGTTGCGAAGCGGCGCGCTGCAACATCTCGATGGCCCGTTCCAGTTCTATTTTCGTCGGCGATACCGGCGCCGCGATGCGGAGAGCGTCATATTGCTAATCAGGAAAGAGCGGGTCCCGCCGGCGGTTGTTGACCCCGATGACGAGCCCATGTTCTTTACGCCAAGGTGAACTTGAAGCACGCCGCCCGCGCCGCTAAAGCCACCGTACTTCCGCTCGATTGCACCATCCGGCCCAAATCGTTGCCCGCGGCCGGCCGTTGACTGGCATTCGCCAGAGCCGGCTCTTTGTCATTGGTTTTATACTGTGCTTCAGATGATTCGGAGAGTCCTTCTGTGGTTCCTCGCCGTTGCCGTCCTCGGCATCGGCGGCACTGTTGCGTTTCTCTCGCACCGTTCCCCGGACATGCGCACAGCGCCGTCTATCAAGGTGGCGAGCACGCCTGAGCGCATCGCGCGCGGCGAGTTGATTTTCGGTACAGCGGGCTGCGCGGACTGCCACTCCGAGACCGACCCGACCCGCTTCGGTTTCCCCGTGAAGGATGGAGGGCTCGGCAAAGGAAAGCCGATCCCGGAGCTTCCCGGCACCATCGCCGCGCCGAACCTCACCAGCGATCCGGAGACTGGCGCCGCCCGCTTCACCGACGGACAGTTGATCCGCGCCATCCGCGAAGGTATCGGCTACGATGACCGCGTGCTGTTCCCCATGATGCCGTTCACCGAATACCGCGAGATGAGCGACGAAGATGTGCAGTCGGTGGTGGCTTACATCCGAACAATCCCGCCCATACGGAACGCGCTACCGCCGTCAAAGGTGATGTTCCCGGTCAACTTGTTCATCAAGTCGCTGCCCAAGGTAGTGGAATCGGTGCCGCAGCCCGCACATTCGGGCCGCGGCGCCTATCTCGCCAAAGTCAACGGCTGCTACTTCTGCCACACGCCAACCGAGCGCGACCAGCCGGTTCCCTCCAAAGCGTTCTCGGGCGGCCACGTGTTCTCACTCGCCAAAGACGTGCGCGTCGTTTCCGCCAATCTCACGCCAGACCGTGACACCGGCCTCGGCACCTGGACCGAACCACAGTTCCTCGCCAAGTTTGCCGAGTACAAGGACTACGCAGCCAACGGTCCACCGAAGATCGGGCTCGAGTACAACACGGTCATGCCGTGGCTTGCCCACACCCGGCTTCCCGATGACGATCTGAAAGCCATCTTTGCCCACCTGCGGACGCTGCCCGCCATTGCCAATCCCGTGGTGGTGCATCCGGACGCGCCGGAGGAGAAGCCGCGGCAGTAACGGAAGGTTCAGTGCCTCTCACGCTCATACATTTCCGCGAGGAGCGCAACCCCGCTCGCCGAAACGGTCGATCCCGCCGGCGCGGGAGGCGTGAGCGTGATCGCCAGCCACCGCAAGCCGTCAATCGATAAATTGCGTGTTACTTGCTCCGCACTGGCCCGAATCAGTCTGTTGATCGCCAATCGCTCAATACTGTGCGCCGTCGTGACCTAGAGTCGTTAGTCGGCTGCGCCGCTCGCTCGAGCGGAGGGGACGGCGAGGTTCACCCTCAGCGTGAACAGCAACCCGGCGCCAACGGCGTCGAGGACTAACAGCGTGGGTCGGCTTCAATAGCTGACGCCGCCCTCAGCTCGACTCGATAGAGCTTCACGCCGCAACCAAGCAAGTTGTGCGGGTCGGCAACGTGCCCAACCACCAACCTTTGGCGGTCACAGCTTCGGGTGCTTTGCCGGCCCGAGCACGATACGGCCGCCATAGGCGTGTGTTCTGGGATTTGCCTGAGCGAGGTTTCTCTCCAAAGGAAAATGCGCTTCGACTCGCCGCGGATGGCGCATTTTGCGGCCAAAAATGGGGGCGGCGAGGCCGAAGGGCCTGGGGCCGCCGGGTGAAGGGAAACACGCTGGACCGGTTAGAACGCATAGCGCAATCCCACTTGAATCCGGCGGGAAGAGACTTCGGCCGCGCCCTCGTTGAGGAAGGCTGCCGAGGTGAAGACGCCCTCAGGGATTCCCCAATCACGGCTGTTGGTGGTGTTGTAGAAGTTGGCGTGCACCTGGAATGTATGGCCTTCGCGAAGGCGCACATTCTTTGTGATGCCGAGGTCCAAGCGGTTGATGCCGTCCGCGCGAAAGATGTTGCGGCCTGCGTCGCCGATGGGCTCCGCGCGGGTCGCGGCGCGGAAGAGCAGGCTGCCACCGGCTTGCTGGATTTGGCGGACGGTCATGCTGGAGAGGTCGAGAGCGGTGTTGAGGAATGGCCGGATGGCGGTGCCGACGAGGTTGCCGGTGCCGACGCCGCCAGGGTCGGTGCCGTTTAAGACGCCGAAGGGAGCGCCGGACTGGAGGGTGAGGAATCCGTTGAGCTGCCATCCTCCAAGTACGCGCCCGGCGAAGCCACGCTGCGAGCGAAAGTACGGCAGTTCGAAGACGCCGTTGGTGGAGAAGCGATGGGGGCGGTCGTAGGTGGAGCGGGCACGTTCTCCCCGGCGGTTGTAAGGATCCTGGGGAATGGCGATTTCGCCGGAGACCGAAGGATTGAAGGGATCCGAGGCGGTATCGATGAAGGAGCTCCAGGTGTAGTGGGTCGCCATGAGGAAGTTGCGGGACAGACGCTTTTCGGCGCTGATTTGCAGCGAGTGATAGACGGATCCGGCGCAGTTGCAGCGTTCGCGGATAACGCCGCGGCCGGCGAGCACGCGAACATTGCGGACACTGCCATCGGTCTTGGGGACTGTGGGGTTGGCGTCGATGGACTGGATGAGTGCGAGCCCTTTCGTACCTGTGTAGCCAAGGGTCGCGGCCCAGCCGCCGGGGAGTTCGCGTTGGAATTGCGTCGAGTATTGATCGGCGTATGGCGAGCGGAAGTTGGCCGACAGTATGGTGCGGGTGAGGATGTTCGGATTGGTGACAGGAGGGACGTTACCGGCGCGGATGGCTTCGATCTGCGTGAAGGCATTGGGAGAGGTCGACAGTCCCGCGCCGGCCGGCACGGTGTAGGAGAAAACCATGGGAAAGGAGGCCGCGACGTTCGTCGTGAGGTTGGTCCAGGCGGTGTCGTACGTTCTGGCGTACCCGGCGCGCCAGACGAGTTTGCCATCACCGAACCGGTAGTTGAGTCCGGCGCGCGGGGCCCAGTTATTGCGGTCCCGGGGAGGAATCGGAGAGAGGCGGAAGCGTTCGTCATTGCCGTTGGCGGCGACGATGCGGCTGTTCAACTGAACCACTTTGTCCATGGGGTTGCCGGGCGTTTCGTAGCGGACGCCGTAGCTGATGGTGAAGTTTGGCCGGATGCGGAACTGATCCTGGAAGTAGGCAAAGTAGTCGTAGTGGCGCATGTGGGTGACGGCCTCGCCGCCCTTCAAAACGCCGTTAATGATGGCGCGCGTCGCCTGATCGTCGACCAGCGCCTGGAGAGTGGCATACTCGATTTGGCCGCGGATGACCGCGAGAAAGAGAGCGGATTGATCCTGGCGGCGAAAGTCGAAACCGGCCTTGATGGAATGCCGGCCGCGAAGGAGGGTGACGGCTTCCTGAATCTGATAGTTGTTTAGCCGCTGGGAGGACGGGAGGTTGACGCCGAGCCCGATCCCGGTGCGGGTGATGCCAGCGTTAAAGCCCCGGAGGCCGAGTTGGGGCACTTCGATCGAGGGGATGCGTTCGGCAACGGCGGGATTGGCGGCGTTGGTTGTGGTTTGGGGACGGTTGTACCCCAAGCGGAACTCATTGAGGGTGGTGGGGGAGAAGGTGGAGGCGAGGGTCACCGCTGCGGACTTGGTGGTGAACGGGACGCGGTTCGAGAGTCCGGCGGGCGTCAACTGGCCGGTACCTTGCGAAAGCGAGTTGTCGTCGAGGTACCGTAACATGAGGTTTTGCTTGTCGCTGAACCGATGATCGAGCCGGTAGGAGTATTGCCAGTTGTCGAACTCCTGATTTCCGGATCCGGTGAGGTTGCTGAGGGGGATGGTGACGGTGCGTCCGCCGGCGGTGAGAGGCACGGTTAGACCATTCGGGACTCCGGCGGGAAGGTTTTCGAGAAGGGCCTTAACTTGGGGCCGCGTTCCGGCCAACTCATTCAAGAGGCGCCGGCCTTCTTCGCTGGGCGAGCCTTGAATCGAAGTTCCGGAACCGAGCCGTCGATCGGTCCAGCGTTGAAGGGAGCCGAAGAAGAACGTCTTGTCTCTGATGACGCGGCCGCCGAAGGTGCCGCCAAGCTGATTCTCGACGCGAAAGGGAGCGCCGGACAGAGGCGGGTTGAGGCGTTTGTCCGCATTGGTCAGTGCGTTCAATCGGTTGTTGTTGTGAAACCAAAAGAGACTGCCGCGGAACTGGTTCGATCCGCTTTTGGTGACGATCGACATGACCGAGCCGCTCGAGCGGCCGAATTCGGGGAGAAACTGATTCGTGACGAGCCGCACTTCGGCGACGATGTCGGGATTGTTCAAAGGCTGCAGGAGGCCGCCGTTGTTGGCGTGGTAGGAGTCCTGGCCGTCGATAAGGAAGGCGTTGGAGCGAGGGCGGGCGCCGTTGGCCGAGTAGGCCAAACTGGTGGACTCGGTGCCTTGAGAGCCTTGCAGCACCGAGGAGGCGTTGCCGGCCGAGAGCGGCGCGACACCGGGGGCAGACGCGGCGAGATTCAGGATGTTGCGATTGGTCGAGAGCGGCAGATCGGCGATTCGTTTGGAGTCGAAGTTGGTGCTGATTTCGGCGTTGGTGGTGTTGATTTGCGGAGGTGCGGCGGAGACCGTGATCGAATCGGATACGGTTGACAGGGTGAGCCCGATCGAGAGGTCGGCTGACTCGTTAACGCGCAAAGGGAACGGGCCTTGCTGATATTTCGCGAAGCCTGTTTTTTCGACGGCGACCGTGTAGTTGCCCGCCGGCAGGAGGGAGACGCGGAAGGCGCCGCCGGAGTTGGAGTGGGTCCTGGTGAGGGCGTTGGTATCAAGATTTCGGACAGAGATTGCAGCCCCGGACACGTTGCCGCCGGAGGAATCGTAGACGATTCCCAAAATGTCGGCGGTTGTGGTCTGCGCCCATGCGGCGGATGCGGCCAACAGGAGAGTGGCTGCGCGCGAAAGCAGATCGGCGAGTTTCATTTCTTACCTCTGCCTCTGTAGCGCCACTGGGAAGAGGAAACTATAAACGGCCGCGATTTTTTTTCAAATTACTGACTCGGCACGCCAAACCAATTGGTGAGAACGGTGAGGAAGGCGTCCGGGCGGTCGGGCTGGCGTCCAAGGAAGCGCCGGCCGTCGGGCGCGACATCATAGCGGCCGCCGGGTGAGGTGTAGGGGAAGAGCGTCTTGGGAGGGGAGAGTTCCAAACCGGTGGAGGCGGTTTGGATCGATACCGCCATGATGTGGCTCCCGGACCAGTAGAAAATTTCCTTACTGTCGGCTCGCCAGCGCGGAGAGAGGCCGCCGCCCGTCGACAGCTTCCTCCGGGAACCCGGGACGGCGCCCGATTCGCTCGAAAACCCTTGAATAAAGACTTCGCGGGCGCCGCCTTCGAGAGAGCCCACGTATGCCAGCCATTTGCCGTCCGGCGAGAGTTGCCCGTCCTGCTCGTCGAATGGAGTTTGAAGGATCGGCCTGGACTGGCGGTTACCCGCGAGAGGAACGAGCCAGAGGTCGTGGTTGCCGGCGGCCCCGGCTTGGGAGTAAAGTACGTGCACCCCATCTGGAGAGACGCTCCAGGGCTGTTGATCGTGCGGCGTGTTCGTTAGCCGCTCCTCCTCGCCGGTGCCGTCGGAGCGCTTTCGGAAGAGATTGAGCCAGCCGTTTGTGCGGGATGAGTAGACGATCCACGCTCCATCGCGGGACCATTGGGCATTGCTGGCCGGTCCGTATGTGATGGGCGTCAGGGCGCCGCGGCCGAATTCGTAGGTCCAGATGCTGAAGCGCTCCTGGTCCCGGTTGGTGCTGAGCCGGCGAGTATCGGGAGAGAGCCGTAGGACGCCGTTGTAAGCGTCCGCCGGCCCCTCGATTGAGATCTCCTTCCCGGCTCGATCCAGCCAGACGAACCGGGTGGTGGAGGCGGGCACGCTGGAATAGGCCGCGACGCCATTGTTGGAAGCCGAGAATTGCAGCTCCCTCGCGGCGGCGTAAGCTACGCGTTCGGAAACCAGCCGCCGCTCGCCCTTGAGCTGCAGGCTGGATTCGTCGAACTCGACGGCGAGCAGCGCCCCGGTCGGCGAGGAGTAGAAAAGATAGCCTGGACGGCCCCCCTCGGGAAGCGTCAGCCAAGCGCCGGTACTGCTGGCGACGACAAGAACCCGCTGTTGGGGGTTATCGATCGAGGTGGCGTAGATTCCTCCGGGCTTGCCCTCGGCGCCTTCGGAGAAGTAGATGAACCGTTTCCCGTCGGAGAGGAACATTGGCCAACGAACGCCTTGTTCATCGGGGCTAGTCTTTAGATTCAATCGCTCTGGTTTCCCGCCCGACGAACTGATCCGAACGAGCCCCCCGGCACTTGCGTTGGAATTAAGGAGAATCGTCCCGGCCGCGTTCCAGGAGCCGCGGCCGACGCTGCACGTGCAGATGGTCTGGGGCAGCGAAGATCCGGCGGCGTCTACGCGCAGGAGTGCGTTCCGTTTCACAAACGCTATGGTTTTGCTATCGGGCGACCAAAACGGGGCGTAGCCCTCTTCGGTTCCGAGCCGTGGCTCCGCAGTCAGCGAGTCGAGCCGGCGGATCCAGATCATCGGGTTTCCTTCGAACGGAGCGGAGTAGGCGAGCATTTCGCCGTTGGGCGAAATGGCGAATCCGCGCAGCGCGGTCTGCGGCACTGAGAGGTTCATTCGTACGACTGGAGGCCGGGCAACAGAGGCGCTGCCACGCCAGAGGAGTACCCCGCAGACGGCGGCCGCCGCGGCTGCGATGAAGAACGGGAGCCGGCTGCGGCGCGGAAGTTGCGGTTCAGCGTCGAGGCCGCCCTCAAGGATCACTCTGGCTTCCCCTATGTCACGAAGCCGCTTGCGAGGATCCTTTTCGAGACAGCGGCCAAGCAGCTTTCGAAGGGCGGTGGGCAGATCGGAGGGCAGCCCATCAAGCTGAGGGGAATCCTTCATTACCGCGGCCAGGGTTTCTGAAATCGTCTCACCGCTGAAAACCTTTTGGCCGGAGAGCATCTCGGCGAAGACCACGCCGAAGCTCCAGATATCGACGCGGCGGTCCATCGGTTTTCCGGCGGCCTGTTCGGGAGCCATGTAGGCGGCAGTGCCCATAATAGTGCCGGGCAAAGAGACCGGCGGCGTTCCCGGCGCGGGGCTGGCGGGGTCCGCGGCCTTCGCCAAACCAAAATCGATCACCTTCACTTTGCCGTCTGGCTTGATCTTGATGTTGCCGGGCTTCAGGTCACGATGGACGACAGCTCGTTCGTGGGCCGCTTCGAGCGCATCGGCGATTTGGCGGGCGATTTCGATGGACTCGGCAGGCGGAATTGGGCCCTTTCGGATGCGCTCCTCGAGGGTTGGGCCTTCCACCAGCTCCATCACCAGGTAGTTGGGGCCTACATCGTAGAGGGTGCAGATATTGGGGTGGTTGAGGGCTGCGACGGCACGTGCTTCCTGGCGAAACCGGTCGCTGAATTCTGTCGACGCTACTTTGATGGCGACGGATCGGCCAAGGCGGCTGTCGTGGGCGGCGTACACACGGCCCATTCCTCCTTGGCCGAGCAGGCCGGTGATTTCATAGGGACCGAGCCGGGTGCCAGGGGCCAAGTCCGGGTCGGCGGCCGGCGCGAGCAGGGCTTCGGCACCGGTCCAGGCGGGGCCATCAAGCAAACCGGGGGCGGAGTGGTCCTGCGCCAGAAGGGAATCGACTTCGCGGCGCAGGTCGGGGTCGTGGCTACAGGCGGAGTCCAGGTACGCGAGCCTATCGTGGGCTGGCTGCGAGAGAGCGCCAAAGTAGATTTTCTCGATTTTCGCCCAACGCTGTTGATTCAAGCCGCGTGTTCCTGGCTCTCCATATTAAGCTATAGGGTTGTTGTTGGGCAGGAACTTGCGTGGAAGCTGCTCGCCTGGAAATCACCGGTTTACTGCGCGCGTGGCGCGAGGGAGACGCTGCGGCACTGGATCGCCTGACGCCCTTGGTGTATGAGGACCTAAAGAAGATCGCACGTGTGTACACGCGGGGAGAGCGGCAGGATGCCACGCTCCAGGCGACGGCGCTCGTGAACGAGGCGTTTCTTCGGCTGGTGAACACCGGAGTTGACTGGAGTGACCGGGCTCATTTTTTCGCGGTGGCTGCGCAGATGATGCGTCGGATTCTGGTGGACGCGGCCCGCCGGCGGAATCGGGCGAAACGGGGCGGCGGGGCGGTGCAGCTTCATCTGGAGGAGGTTCCTGATCTGACGGGGGCGCGGAGCCGCGAACTGGAATTGGTGGATGACGCGTTGAACGCCCTGGCGCAGTTTGACCCGCGCAGGGCGAAGGTGGTGGAGCTTCGCTTCTTTGGCGGACTGAGTGTGGAGGAGTGTGCCGAGGTGCTGAAGATCTCGCCACAGAGCGTGCTGCGGGATTGGCGTTTGGCACGTTCCTGGCTGATGCGGGAGTTGAGTCAACCGGTTTCGAGTGAGTAGCCTGCCTATCCGCTCAAGGAGTATCGATTGGCCGCCGCACCCCCGGGAGTCCCCAGCCGCTCCCGAGTCCGCCCAGCGCAAACCCACTCTACGCTAACCCCCGTTCACGAAACTTCGAAAAAAAGTCATCCTCAATCAATCCAACGACTTCCAGCCGCTCGCGCCCCCGAATAGCCCCGAAAATTCTTGACGCCCCTCTACAATGGTCTTGTGGAGCGCAACGCGCCCACGCGAAAGCCCCTGGCCCAAAACCAGGGGCTTTCGCCGTTCCATGGAGGTAATAGCATGCAACAGCAAAAACGATCGCGGTCCGAGCAGGCCCGCATCAACGGCGCCAAGTCGAAAGGCCCGAAAACCGAAGAAGGTAAGGAGAAGTGCGCCAAGGTGAACTTGAAGCATGCTGCTTACGCCGCCAAGGCCACCGTCCTCCCGCACGAGGATCCCAACGCCTACGAGCTTCTCTGGGCAACAATCGTCGACCAGTTCCACCCTGGCAACGCCTTCGAGTACGGCATCGTCGACGAAATCGCCAATCACCAATGGGCCGCTCGCCGTCTCAGCCGCGCCGCGCAACAGGTCACCGCAAACCAAATGCAGGAGTTCCTGAGAAACTGCCCGACAGACCAAACGCCGGAGGAAGCCTACATTCGCGTCGAGACCGAAGGCTGCGCCGCGGCCGAACGCCTCGAGCGCAGAGCCCGCGCGCACACCCGCGACATCGCCCGTTTGGTCAAGCTCCTCAACGACATACGCAAATATTCGAAAAGTAACGGAGGGTCCCAACAGGTCATCGAAATGATGACCCGCAGAGTCGAGGTCGCCACCCAGCCGGCGCCAAAACCGGCAGCCCCCGCGCGGGGGCAAGCGTCCAAAAGCCCGGAAGTGATCCGATGTTAGCCGTTTCGTGCCGGTTGCGTCACCGGTTTGGCGCTCCCGATCTGCACCGTGTAGTCGCCGGGGCCGGGGACTGGAGGGACGAAACGGCCGGACCTAGGGCGGAATTTGTAGATCAGGTCGCCCTCTCGCGACACTGCCACGACCTCGCCCTTGGTGTCTTCGATCGGCGGCAGCGTCCAACGGCCGCGCGGCAGGCCGCAGGCCGAGGCGTCGAACGAGATGGGCCAACCCGGATACGGCTTGGCGCCGGGCTGCGCCATGTCCACCCAGGCCGGCCAGTTCGTGAACGTGACCCGTCGTGTGGCTCGGTCGATCTCGATGAGCCCGAAGCCTACGGCGCGTTCCGTATGAATCACCGGCTCAACGCCGAATTTGGCGGGGTTGGCGACGGCGTGAACGGTGATTTTGTTGCCGAACGCATCGTGGAACTCGCCGGTATTGCGCGGGCTGTGCGGCAGCGGGTTCT
>VFZO01000228.1 GCA_016871155.1 Acidobacteriota bacterium
GCCTGTTTCTAACCTACTTCCGCGCGCCGCAAGGCGGCGAGGTCGGGTTCGCCGGCAGCTATCCGGGGCGGATTCAGCCGTTCGAGCTGGCGGCCGGACAGTCGGTGCTGGTGCAGCGCGATAGCTTCCTGGCCGCACAGACCACAGTGACGCTGAACATCGCCTTGGTGAAGAAAATCGGAGCGGGGTTCTTCGGCGGGGAAGGCTTTATTCTGGAGCGCCTCACCGGCCCCGGCACGGTCTTCATTCACGGAGGCGGTGACTTCATCGATTTCAACCTGGCGCCGGGCGAGATGTTGCAGGTTGACACCGGCTGCGTGGTCGGCTTCGACGAAAGCGTAAGCTACGACATCCAATTCGTCGGCGGCATCAAAACGGCGATCTTCGGCGGCGAGGGCCTGTTCCTGGCCACGCTGACCGGGCCGGGGCGCGTCATCGTGCAAAGCATGACGCTTTCGAAAATGCGCCGGGAGTTGGCCCCCGGCCACACAGGCGGCGACGAACGCGGTCCGCTCGGTTCGCTCACCGGGCTTTTGGGAAGCGACGATTGATGGACAAGCTGCGCCATCTGCAACAGGCCTCCCGCGCGCTGCGCCAGGCGGAGTCCACTGCGCAATGGACGCAGATTCTCGCCGACGCGGCCGCGCCGTTCGCGGATGCGGTTCTGTTCTTCCGTGTCGACGATGGGCGCCTGCTCTGCGAAGCCGCTCGCGGGGCGTGCCGCGCACCAAAGGCCGCGATTCCGGCCGCCGCCGCGCCGGCGTTCGCGCAGGCAATTGAAAGCAAGGAGAGCGTGTTCGCCCTGCACGCGCCGTCTCAACTCACGGCGGAGATCTGCGGCGTCATCGACAACGCGGCGAAGCGGGCGCTTCTGGTGCCGCTCACCGGCCGCACGCGCGTGCTGGCCGTGCTGCTTGCGGAGAGCGCCGGCGGCGTGGAGACGCACGCTCTGGAACTGTTGCTCACACTTGCCGCGGCCAGCCTGGAGATGCGGCGCGATTCGTCCGCCGCTCCGTTGATCGCCCCCGCGCCGGAATCCGCGGTTGATTCGCCGCGCGCGGCGCGCTTCGCCGCCTCCGCCGTCTCGGCCATGCTGATGAACCACGGGGAAGCCGTCGCCGCCGGGCGCGCGTCTGGAAATCTGTATGATCGATTGCGCGGGCCGATCGACGGCGCGCGCGCCGAATACGCCGAGAAGTTCGTCCACCCGGGGGAAACCAAATCCGACTTTTTGCATCGGGAAATCGTCGAGAGGATAGCTCGTCATGATCTGGCCGCACTGGGTGCCGGGTATCCCGGTCCGCTCGCTTAGTCTCGCGTTGATCGGCGGCATGGCCCTGGCGGCCGCGCCGGGCTGCGAAGGTGAGGCTCGCGCCTTGCGCACGAAGTTCACGCCTGCCGCGCGCACCAAACTGGAGGTCTGTGCCGCCGGTTTAAGCGCCGGTCCCGCGGCCGCCGCCGCGCAACTGGCGCAGGCTGTAACGCTCATTGAAGGTCAGGGCTTTGCCGCCGCGCTGGCGCTTCTCGACAAAGCCAAACCCCGGCTTGGAAAGATCGACGACTACGTGTCGTACTTTCGCGCCCAGGCTCTTGCCGGATTAGAGCGGCACGCCGAAGCGGCGGCGGCTCTGGAGCCTGTCTATCGAACGCCCGGCGGCTCTCCCGTTCTCGGGCGCGCGGCGTTGCTCGCCGCCAAATCGCTCGGGGCAAGCGGCGCCACTGAACGTGCCGTGCAACTGCTGCGTACCCATGAAGCCGCGCTGCCGCAGCCGCAGGGCGATATGGCTCTCGCCGAGCTCAGCAACTCCGCCGAGTACTTCGGCCGCGTCTTCTTCCGCTATCCCGCTTCGGAGGAAGCCGGCCGCGCCGGCGTCCAATGGAAAGCGATGGGGGCGCCCGGCGCGACGTTCGAGAATTTCTTGCTTCGAATCGAACGTGCCACTTCCGGCCAGGCCGCCGGCCTGCGCGCGGATCTCGCCAGCGCAGGCGAAGGCTGGTCCACCGCACAGAAAGAGACGGCTCTGATCCGAACCTGGTCGCTGGACGTGAAGGGCCGCCGCTACGCGGACGTGCGGCGCGCGCTGGCCGGCATGAAAATCGAGTCGCCCGCGGCCGACGCGGAGCGCACCTGGCATCTCTATCAGGCGGGCCGCGGACTCAAACTGGACGCCGACCGCGAGGCGGCCTTCCGCCGTTTGGCCATGCACCACAACAGCTCGCCCTGGTATCTCCAGGCGCTGCTGGCCGAGGCGTACCTTCATCTACTGGAGAACGAGCACCAAAAGTACGAGCCCCTGTACCGCACGTGCGTCGAGAAGTTCGAACGCGAAGCGCAGGCGCCTTTCTGCCATTGGAAACTGACCTGGAGCGCCTATCTGCGCCGCCGTGCCGGCGCGGAGGAGATGCTGCGCGACCATCTGGAACGTTTCCCGCAATCGGAAAAGGCCAACGCGGCGCTGTACTTTCTCGGCCGCCTCGCCGAGCGCGGCGGAAAGGCGGCCGCGGCCCGCCCCTTCTTCGAGGAAGCGGCTCGGCGCTTCCCGAACACCTACTACGCGCTGATTTCGGCCGAGCGCATGACCGCCGCCGGCCCTTCGGCGGAGCGCCCCGTTTGGCTCACGCAGATTCGCTGGCCGAATCGCGCGCCGTTGGCCCCAGAACCGCCCACCGCACAAGCCCGGCGTGATCGCGCGGCGCTGTTGCGGCTGGCCGCGCTCGACTCTTACGTGGAACAGGAACTGCGCCATGGCGCGCGCGAGTCGGCCGTGCCGATTCATTTAGCCACGGATCTCGCCGAGTTTATGACCGCCGTCGGCCAGGCCGACAAGGGCCTCCGCTACATCAAGGGCTTGCTGCCCGGTTATCTGTTTTTCTCCTGGGAGGGCGCCGGTGAACGCTTCTGGCGTCACGCCTTCCCGTTGCCCTTCGTTGACGACCTCGGCAAGTACGCCCGCGAAAACAACGTGGACCCGTTCGTGGTCGCCGGGCTGGTACGGCAGGAGTCCGAGTTCAATCCGAACGTGGTGAGCCGCTCCAATGCCTACGGCCTGACGCAGATCCTGCCTGGCACGGGCCGCGAACTCAGCCGCCGCGTGGGCATGCGCGGATTTTCCACCGCCATGCTGTTCGATCCGGCTGTAAACCTGCGGCTGGGCACCTTCTACATGAAGACCATGCTGGCTTCGTTCGGCGGCCGTTGGGAGGATGTCCTGGCAGGGTACAACGCCGGCCCGTCGCGCGCCGTCAAGTGGCGCCGCTGGGCGGACTACAGCGAGCAGGCGGAGTTCATCGAAACCATTCCCTTCGACGAAACCCGCGACTACGTGCAAAGCGTCCTCCGCAACGCCGCCGTCTACCGGCGTCTATACGCCAGGGACATCGCTCGCATAAAATTGCAGAATGATCCCAAGCCCGCCGTCGCTCAGACAAAGAGAGCACTTCCGAAGCGCGCGCACCGCTGAGTTCACTGAGTCCGTCATCCGCGAGATGTCGCGGCTGGCGCTGAAGCATGGCGCGGTGAATCTGGCGCAGGGCTTCCCGGATTTCCCGGCGCCGGCGTTCCTGAAGAAGGCCGCGGCCGAGGCCATCGAAGCCGAGCACAACCAATACCCAATCACCTGGGGAGTACCCGCATTTCGCGACGCTATCGCCGACAAGTACAAGACCGTATACGGGCTCGAAATCGATCCGCAACGCGAGATCACCGTCGTCTGCGGCGCGACGGAAGGTATGATCGCTTCGCTGCTCGCAACCGTCAACGAAGGCGACGAGGTAATCGTCTTCGAGCCCTACTACGAAAACTATCACCCCGATCTGCAACTCTGCGGCGCGACGCGCCGGCTGGTCACGCTTCATGCGCCGGAGTGGACCTTCGACCGTGAGGAACTTCGCCGCGCGTTCGGCCCGCGCACCAAGGCGATCATCCTCAATACGCCGAATAATCCGACCGGCCGCGTCTTCACGCGTGAGGAGTTGAAGTTCATCGCCGGCCTTTGCGTCGAGCACGACGCACTCTGCATCACCGACGAAATTTACGAGCACATCGTTTACGACGGCGCCGAACATGTTCCGGTGATGACGCTGCCCGGCATGCGGGAGCGCGCAGTGCTGGTGAACAGCATGAGCAAGACCTACTCGGTAACTGGCTGGCGCGTGGGCTGGGTGCTGGCCGCTCCGGATCTGACGGACTCTATTCGCAAGGTCCACGACTTCCTGACCGTCGGCGCAGCCACGCCGCTGCAGCATGCCGGTATCGTCGCAATGGCCGCGGAGCCGCCCTTTTACAAAAACTTGGCGGTGGAATACGGTGCGCGCAGGGAGATGCTCATCTCCGGCCTGGAAGCCGCCGGATTCCGCTGTTTCCGGCCGCGCGGCGCCTACTACGTGATGACCGATATATCGGCATTCGGCTTCAATAACGACGTGAACTTCGTTCGCTGGCTCATTGAGACGGCCGGTGTCGCGGCCGTCCCAGGCTCCAGCTTTTTCTCGCGTCCGGAGTTAGGCAAGAACTTCGTGCGTTTCTGTTTCTGCAAGCGGGAGAGGACGCTGCGGGCCGCGTCCGAACGCCTGCTGGCAACGCGGAAACTCTAGGCTGCGAAGCTATAGCCGAAACCGCGAACACTGCGGATGTAGCTGGGGCTGGCCGGGTCCGGCTCCACCTTCTGCCGCAGGCGGAGAATATAGACGTCCACCGTGCGGTCCGTCACTGCGCGGTCGTGTCCCCACACGGCGTTCAGCAGTTGCTCGCGCGAAAACACAACACCGGGCCGCGTCATCAAATACTCGAGCAGGCGGAACTCGGTGGCCGTGAGCGATAGTTCGCCGCCGTTGAGATGGACGCGGCACGCGACACGGTCCAACTCAATTCCGCCGGACTTCAACGTGCGGGACGGCTGGTTCTGGCCGCGGAACTGAATCTTGATCCGCGCGATCAGTTCGCGTACGAAGAACGGCTTGACGATATAGTCGTTCGCGCCCAGTTCCAGGCCGACAATGCGATCGGTCTCTGTGGCCCGCGCGGTGAGAAAGATCACCGGAACGTGGGCCAGTTCGGGATGCGCCCGGATGGCTTTGCAAATCTCCAGGCCGTCGGAGTCCGGAAGCATGATGTCCAGGAGGATCAGATCCGGCTTCTCGCGGCGGCAGAGTTCCACCGCTCCCTTGCCGGTCTGCGCGCCGGTGAACACGTAGCCTTCCTTTTCCAGGTTGTATTTGAGCAGCGCGAAAAGGTCGGCGTCGTCTTCGATCAGCAAAATCTTCTTCATGGCAACTATCTCTTCCCACACTACCCCGATGCGAGTTACAGTTCAATTACTGAACGGTTAACTGTCCACGAATATCGCGGTTCTCGCTCAACCCCAAATCCTCGGTGGGGATCGTGAAACTGAACTCGGAGCCCTTGCCGGGTTCCGACTCCACTCGAACGTCGCCACCTTGGGAACGAACCAGGTGCTTGACGATTGAAAGGCCCAATCCCGTCCCGCCCATCTCGCGAGACCGCGCTTTGTCTACGCGGTAGAACCGCTCGAACAACCGTGGAACGTCGTCGGCTGGAATGCCGATACCGGTGTCCCGGACGAACACCTCAAGCGAGCCGGGCGTGGCCGCCGCGCGCGCTCCGGCCGAAATCCGGCCGCCCTCCGGCGTGTACTTCAGCGCGTTGTCCATCAGATTCATCACGATCTGGCTCACCGCTTCGGAGTCGCAAAACACGAAAGGCGCACCCTCCAGCCGGACGGTTTCAATGGAGATTTTTTTCCGCGCCGTCATTGGAATCATCGAATCCACGGCGTTCTCGATCAAACGGTTCAAGTCGTACCGGCCGAATTGAAACTTCTGCTGCTTCAGCTCAATCCGGGAGAGCGTCAGCAGGTCCGCCGTCAAATTCGCCAGCCGTTCGGCGTTCTGCCGGATGATGGTTAGGAACCGGGTGTTGTGCTCCGGGTCATGCATCGCGCCGTCCAGCAGCGTCTCGGTATAGCCCTGAATCGAGGCCAGCGGCGTCCGAAGCTCGTGGGAAACGTTGATGACGAAGTCCTTGCGGATGCGTTCTACTTTCTCCAACTCGGTGTGTTCCCGCTCCAACTCCTGAAACATCCCTTGCAGCTTTTCGCCCGTCTCGTTCAGCTTGCTTTCCAGCAGCCCCAGCTCATCCCTGCCCGTGCTGCGCATGCGGGCGCGAAAATTTCCTTGTGCCAGCTCCGAGGCGTATTCGATGATGCCTCCTAGCCGGCGGGCGATGACACGGGCGAAGAAAAGCGCGATGAAAATGGCCGGTAGAAACGCCAGCGCCGTGGAGACAAGCATTCGACGCCGGATCGCATCGACCTGCGAGTCGACCTCGGAAAGCGGCACCGCGATGCGCAATGCGTCGGCGCCCACGGGTACGGCGACGTAGAGGAAATCTACGCCTACCGTCGTGCTCTTGCGCCGCGCCGATCCCACCGTGCCGAGCAGCGCGGTCTCTACCTCCGGCCGGCCCCGATGGTTCTCCATGCGATCGGCGCTCGCCTCGGAATCCGCAAGAACCCGGCCATCCTTGGCAATCAACGTGACGCGGCCGCGCGACGCGTCCGCGAACGGCCGGGCTTGCGTCTTCAGATCCAAGCCGTTGCGCAGCGCGAGGGCCAGAATGTGGCCTTTGTCGGTCAGGTCCCGCTCCAACGCCTCGGTGTAGGTGGATTCGGCGACCCGCGAAACCAGCAGGTCCACGGCCACCAGCGCGACCACCAAAACGCACAACACGGTGGCGATGAGCTTGAAAAAAATCTTCCCAGTCAGCAAGAGTAGCTACCTTTCCATTTCCATAACCGCATACCCCGCCAGCCGTTGGAGCGAAAACTCTGGGGATCCCGCTTCACCCACACGCCCACCACGCGCACCCGGGTGCCCCCGGCGCGCCGCTTTCCATCGTCTACGCCCGAGTCCATTTGCGCCGCCACCACTTCGCTGCCCGAGATGCGCAGGCTGCGCCGCAAGGCGGCCAGACAGGGCAGCGATAAAAAGCTGCGGCGTTGCATAAAATCGAGTGTAGCGAAAGCCTACCATGACAAATCGACGAAAATTGTTAACCGCCGCCGCGGGAGTTGCCGGCGCGGCCGCCGCCCAGGCGCAGACCGGTCCCGTGAAGAAAGTGCACCGCAAAGGGCCCAAGCCCAAGCAGGCGCCACTGTTCAACGGAGCCGTCTCTTTCGGGAACCTGCTTTTCATCGCCGGCAAGGGCGCTCATTTTCCCGGCGATATCAAGACTCACACGAAACACGTCCTCGACGAGATCGAGAGGGAGTTGGCAAACGCCGGCTCGTCGATGGACAAGGTCCTGAAATGCAACGTCTACCTGCACGACCTGAAAGACTACACCGCGATGAACGAAGCCTTCCGCGGCCGCTTCGGCGAGGAGCCGCCGGTCCGCACCACCATCGCGGCGGCCGGCGGAATTCCGGGCAACTCGCTGGTCGAAATCGACGTGATCGCCTACATTTGACCCTGATAGAGGCCGTGCTCGCGGATGTAGCGCAGCACGGCTTCTGGCAACTCCGGCGGCGTCTCTCCGGCCGACAGCCGCCGGCGGATCTCCGTGCTGCTCACGGAAAGCTGCAGCGTGTCCAGCCGCCGCACGCGCGCGCCCTCCGGAACGTCGTAGACGAAGCCCGGCCGCGACAACACCAGAAACTCGACCTCGCGCAACACGTCCTGCCAGCGGAACCATGTTTCGATTTCGCTGAATGCGTCGGCGCCGATGATGAAATAGAGTTCGGTACCGGCCGGCAGCGAAGAACGCAGGCGTTCGATGGTCAGGATCGAGTAGCTCGTTTCGTTGTCCTTCTCCAGGTTGGACGCATGCAGCCCGTCGTTGCCTTCCACCGCAAGTTCCACCATCCGCAGCCGGTGCTCGTAGCTCGCGCCCAGGCGGCGCTGCTTATGCGGAGGAATCGCGTTCGGAATCAACAGCACACGGTCCAGCGCGCAGCGGGAGATCGCCTCCCGCGCGACCGCGACGTGCGCGTTGTGAACCGGATCGAACGTCCCGCCGAACAGTGCGAGCCGCACTAGAAGCTGATTCCAACGAGAAAATCCACCTGGTTGGTGGAACGGATCGGCCCGCTGTTGTTCCAGCGAGTGAAGCGAATCTCGGGCGAGATCCGGATCTTCGGAACCGGCAGGTCCAATCCGCCGGCGGCAAGAAAGCCGCGCCTCGATTTGTCCGCCGTACCGCCTGCGACGAAAGTGCGCAGCTCGCCGAGCCGCTGGAAGTTCAAACCGGCGCCGGCATAGGGGCGAACCAGAATTCCGGGCGTGCGCAGCTTGCCATAGAGCGGAAACTCCCAGGTGGAATGGCTGCCGGTGCTAAGCGGACCGTTGGCGCTCCAGCGGCGATAGAGCGCGTTGGTCTCGATGCCCAGTCCGAACGGCAAGCGGATGTCGAGCATCGGACCGAGCACGACATTTCCCTTCCCGGTAACGACGTTTGTAAGGGTGCCAACGCGCGATTCGGCCTTGATGAAGTCGGTCAGCGGAACGCCGCCGCGAACGCCGATGCCGATGCTCTGTGCGGGTAGTGCCGGCGCAAACGCGGGTATGATGACGAGAAGTTTACGGACTAGTCCGTGCATTTTTCTAGTGTACGGTCGAAGGCGCGAAAAATGTCGGAAAGGGATGAGAGGAATGTATCGGTGAGCCCACTCTCTAAGTGTGACCCTCACAATTCGTTTGCCTTGGCAAGGCGAGAGACGTTCGTCTCACGTGAGCCCGCGCGTGGATCCGTTGCGCCGCGCCTGGGAGCGGTTCCGAATGCAAACCCGGTATGGGCAGTCGCTCGATCTCGACGCGGCTCCGCGGCTGGAAAAGCTTCCGCCCATCGACCTGCTGGACTTCATGTGCCACATGGATCGATACGCTGTTGAGCGCTCCGCGCCGCCGAAGGGCGAATACCTGTTCTATCCGCCCGGCGAAGGACTGCGCATCGCCGTCACCGGCAGGCAAACCCGCTGGCAGCGGCACGTTCGCCAGTTTGAGTCGCTTGAAGATCCCAGTCTCTGGCAGTGGGAACCGCAAGTGGTTGCGGCGCCGCTCGACGCGTTGCGGCATTTTGCGGAGACGGCCCCGGCCCGGCCCTTGCGGAATGGGCTGATTGCGTTTTCCGATATCGTGCAAGGACCTCTGGCCCCGGACCTCGCCGACCGCCTCTGGGCCAAGTTTCAGGTGCCGGTCTTCGAACAGCTTCTCGGCTTCGACGGCGAGATGCTGGCCTGGGAATGTGAGATGCACAACGGGCTGCACGTGAGGGCGAAAGCCGCGATCTTTGAGCAACTTCCCGGAGAGCGTCTTCTGGTCAGCCTGCTCGCCAACCGGCGCCTGCCGGTCCTGCGTCTCGAGACCGGAATGGCGGGCCGCATTACGTTGGAACCCTGCGCCTGCGGCCACCAATCCCCGCGCATCACACATCTAAGGCGCATCGCGCTGCGCGCAAAGTCCGCAGCGGCATCCGCAGCCGCCGTGGGCTAAAATGGAAAAGAAGCGCGTGCGGATGTGGCGAAATTGGCAGACGCCCCGGATTTAGGTTCCGGTGCCCGCAAGGGCGTGGAGGTTCAAGTCCTCTCATCCGCACCAACAACTTACGGGGAATGGGTTTTTTGAGGCTGTCCCCAATTTGTCCCCAATACCGGACTCGACCAAATTCACGAGTGAATGAGTTCGTCCAGTTCTTTCTGGTTTGGCAGCTTTTGCATTTCGACGAAGCAACAGAGAAGGCGGTAGAGGATTGTGCGTGTTTCCCTCAGGTGTTCCACGAGCACGTCATGTGAAGGCCGGCTTCTGCCATGAACGATCGCAGACCGTGTTCCATAGCCTTTGGAGATTCGCCGGTGCAAGTCAATTCGATCTGTCCCGCGGGGTTCCAACAGCGCAGCGATATATGCCGCCATCCGAAAGGTTGCCTCGCCCCCTTGAGTTGCAAATAGGGCCTCGATTCCAGCCCACGTCAAAGCCACGCACATCGGCAAGTGGTCAATGAACTGGCAGTCGTGAAAAGCCATCGACGCGGTTTGGTAACGGGGTTCGTCGCGCCACAGTTTGGCCGACGCACTACGATGCTTGATCGCCCACTCCCAATCAGCCTCGGCTGGTGCCGCGCCCTTTGTGCCTTTGAACAGGCCCAGCGGTTGCCGAACCTCGCAGGGCATCAGCCAGTGCGAGTGATCGTTGTTCTGCTCAAGTTAAGACCACGAACAGGTCAAGAATGCGACAACTTGAAAATGAGAGACCGCACGAAGGCCTGCGAGTCCGAGAGCATGCAACGAGTCGGAACCAAACGCCTCCGTCCACGACACGTTCATTACGATTTCGTGGGTCACTCTATCGAGGCATCCGAGAAGCGGGCCGGCGGAAGGTGGATTCTCGAGAGTATTGAACCGGGATTTCCATTTTGGGTCTCCCGGACCCCCACAGTATACACCAACGCCTCACTCCCGTGCCGGATTTGATCAGAATCCCCTTTCCGAGGGCGGGCCAGTGCCTGCGGATGGC
>VFZO01000229.1 GCA_016871155.1 Acidobacteriota bacterium
AAAGCCCTCCTATAATCAGGCATGGGCGACTCGTTCCTTGGCCGGATCGTCGCCACACGCATTCGCCACGAGGGCAACCACATGGTACAGGCGGCAAGCCCGTTCAATCAACTGCTGCATCATTTTCCGCGGACGGAATTCGCCGCGCTGGTGAAAAAGCACGGGGCCGAACGCGCCGCCAAAGGATTCACCTGTTGGACGCAATTCGTCTCCATGCTGTTCTGCCAGCTTGGCTGGGCCGACTCGCTGTGGGAAATCTGCAACGGCCTCGCCTGCAGTCAGGGCCGCCGTTTGTGGTTCTCGCAAACTCCGAAGTTGCTGATAAGGTGGGCTCTGGTGCAAACCCGCCGAGCTTTTGGTCCGCCCTTGACAGCCTTAGACGGTGTTTTTGATGCCGTTCGCGGTGCCACGCGGTGCCACTAGGCGAAAACAGGCTGTTACAGGCCGTCAAGTGACTTACTAGATTGCATGTAATATCAATAACTTAGCACTACTCGGCATGAGCCGAAAACACCGCAAGAGAATTCGAATCCCTCTCTCTCCGCCAGAAAAAATTCTCCGCAATCCATTGATTCTAAGGTGAGCTACGATATTCGGATGCCGCCACCTACATGCCCGAGAACGAACTGAACGCAAGGATTCGAACACCACCTCCAAAATGGCTGTTGGCCCTCGCCGCGTTCGTTGCCGGTGCCGGCCTCGAACTCGGTGGCGCCACGCGACCGCTCCTCGCCCGATTCTTCTTCATCGTCGCCGCCATCGTCACATACTGGGAAATTTGGGCACGCAGCAAGAACTTCCGATCAGCGGAACGGAAGATAGTCCGCGCCAGTTCAGCACCCGCGCTCATCATCGCGACACTCCTCGCAGCACAATACCTCGCGCCAAACCCAGAGCCGACGGAGAACATCGTGCAACAAGTCCTCAACGGAGTGGAGGCACTCTTCAAGAAGTACGCGACCGAAAAACCAGTGGCGACCGAGCCAGTCCCCAAGCAGCCACCGGAGCGCCCCGCACCGGCACCGACGACACCGAAGAAAGAGCCTGTTCGAACAGCAAAGAAGGAATCCTACGCGTACGTCGGGGCAGTCCTCAACCCACCACCAGGGGTCGATGGCGTACCACTCATCCTCGACAATCTCGGCACGGAAACACTGCACAACGTCACCGTCCGCCTCCGACCAGCAAGGCTCACGCCAGAAGACGTCAAGAGGTTTTTCAACGGCGAAGCAAACCAAGCCGTGACCGTCGGAAATCTGCACCCCAACCACCCTGCCGTACTCACCAGCCTCAAGCTCAAGCCCACCACCGACGGCATCACAGAGTACCGTGTCGAAATCGATGCGCACAACGGCATCACCGAAGAATTCCTGCGCATCAGACCATCACCGACCACACCAGGAAACTGGGAGTCTGCATTCATCGTGACGCGCAACGGGAAAGAGCTGATGAGGGAAGATTGGCAGTCCAATACGACATCTCCAAAACCATAAAAGAAGGACCTACTGGGAGCACGGTCCGCGATTGAAGGAGATCGCGATCGAGCCAAATGTTTTGCCTGCTATACCTTCAGAGCGCCCGTCCCTGTGGGCACTGGTGGCAAAGGTGCCCTCGCTTTGGTTGCATTCTTTGCATTCGTTGCAACGTGGAATCTGCAAGTTGCAGATTCTATTGGCGGTGCTAGGTTCCGAATCCCTCTCTCTCCGCCAGATCGATTCTGGCTTCGTTTAACGCCTTTTCGTTCTAGCGAGCATTCGAAACCTAGTTGGTTTTTGAAACTCGCGGGCAATACACCGAACAATGATTGCACCCAACTGGACGCGCCGCTGGGTGCCTCCTGGACGCATTGGCGCCGCAAATTTGCATCGTAAAGGCGCGAGGGCACTCGCTGCGACATGGTGTCGATCATGGCTGGGCACGCCGTAGCAGGAGGCGTTTCCTGCCGGCTGTTCCAATTGACCCAGAGCGGCGCGCAGGACGAATTGACCGACAGAGATGCGCATTCGGCTCGTTTCAAGCGCGACCCGTTGCGCGGCATTTCCGGGGGCATCTAGCGTGATCGTCATGCGGCACCTCGCCGAATTCAGTCTTGCAACCTTCGTTCCCAGGTCACGCCGGCCACTAGATGCTATATGCTTGGGCCAACATGCGCAGCAAACTCCTGCCCCTGGCCCTTGCGGCCGCGTTTGTTCACTCTCTGGCCGCCCAATCCACTACGGGCGCGATTACGGGCACCGTCGCCGATCCGTCCGGCGCCGGGTTGCCGAACGCCCGGCTCACCGCCGCCGAGGAACGCACGCGGCTGGTCTATGAGACCGTCAGCGACTCGCAGGGCGGCTATGTGTTTCCGGCGCTGCGGAGCGGCCTCTACCGCATTGAAGCGGAAGCGGGTGGATTCCGGAAGCTTGTTCGCAGCGGGATCGAAGTGCGCGTGAACGACCGGCTGCAGATCGATCTTGCCATGGCCCTCGGCGCGGTCACCGAGACCGTGGAGGTCACCGGCGCGCCGCCGCTGGTGGAGTCACAGAGCGGCGCGATCGGCAACGTCATCGAAAACCGGAAAATAGTCGACCTGCCGCTCAACAACCGCAATCCGTTCCAGCTTGCGCTCCTTTCGCCGGGCGTCATCCCGTCGCCCGCGTTTGGAAATGCGTTCAACAGTTCCGCGAACTTCATCATCAATGGCAATCGAGGGAACACCAGCGAAATCCTGATTGACGGCATCACGAACTCCGTTCCGGCGGCCAATCCAATCGTTGTCGTCAGCCTGTTTCCATCGCCGGACGCGCTGGAGGAGTTCAAGGTCCAGACAAACGGCTACGCCGCGGAGTTCGGGCGCTCGGGCGGCGGAATCATCAACATGGTCCTGAAGTCGGGCACGAACCAGTTCCATGGCGTCGTCTATGAGTTCCTGCGCAACAGCAAGATGGATGCGAACGACTTCTTCTCCAACCGCGCCGGACGCGCCATTCCACCATTCAAACGAAACCAGTTCGGGGCGACGCTGGGCGGACCGGCGATCAAGGACAAGCTCTTTTTCTTCGTGAACTACGAGGCGCTGCGCGAGCGATCGCGCGATCAGGTGAACGGCACGGTGCCCACGGAGGCGGAGCGGCAGGGCAACTTCAGCCAGTCGCGCCAACTGGTGGGCGGCAACTGCGTTCCGGTGCAATTGTTCGATCCAGCGACGACCCGCGCCAACCCAAGCGGAGGATTTCTGCGCGACCCGATTCCGGGCGGATCGCTGCCGGCCAGCCGGCTGGATCGGGCGGGAACCCGGGTCGTCACCTTCTTCCCGGCGGCCAATACGACCGGCGCCAACTGCACGGGGATCAATAACTTTTTGTCCAACAAGGTGACGGCGATCGATACGAATGAGGTCGACGCCAAGGTGGATTGGGCGCCGGGAGACAAAAACAAATTCGTTCTGGGCCTGGGGTGGCGCTCCCGCGTGGACACGCCGCCGAACCATTACGGGAACGCCGCCGACTCCCGCAACTTCCTCGGCGACAACTTTCCGGCGCGCAGTCTGCGGCTGGAATTCAACCGCACCCAGACGCCGGCCCTGCTGATGCAGGTGCGCTTTGGGATTACGCGGTTTGAACGCTACTTCGCATCCAACGCGCCGGCCGGGTTTTCGATGGCGGATTTGGGATTGCCCGCGGCGCTCGACACGCAGATGACGAATCCGCTGGGGTTTCCGCTGATGAGTTTCGCCGGGTTCTTAGGTCTTGGAAAGGGCAACCAGTTCCTGGATCAACGCGGCACCTCGTATACCTGGTCGGCGAACTTCACTCGTATTGCCGGGAAGCACCAGCTCAAGGGAGGCGGGGAGTACCGCATCAATCAGTCGCTGGAGGGTGTCGGTACCGACGCCTCCGGCAGCTACTCTTTCGACCGCACGTTCACGCAGGGCCCGAACCCAACCGCGCCGGCCGTGGACCGCGGCCACCCGATCGCCAGCCTTCTGCTCGGTACGCTGACAGCCGGGCAGGCCGGAATCCTGCCGACGGTTCTCACTTCGAACCCGTACTCGGCCCTCTATTTCCAGGACGACTACCGGGTGACCAAAAAGCTGACACTGAATCTGGGTCTGCGATGGGATGTGGAAAAGGGCCGGACCGAACGGTTCAAGCAGTTGAGCTTTTTCGACTTCGACGCCGCCAGTCCGCTGGCCGCACGCACGGGTATCGCCAACCTCCGCGGCGGACTGCGGTTCGTTGGCGTCGATGGCAACCCGATGCGCCAATTCGATACCGATTGGAACAACTTCGCACCTCGCTTCGCCTTCGCCTACTCGGTGAATCCGGCCACCGTCGTGCGCGGAGGCTACGGATTTTTCTATCTCCCGTATATCGGCGCGGCGGCCGGCTGGGCGTCGGGCATCAACGGATTCTTGTCGTTCACGCCGCTAACCGCATCTCTCGATGGACTGCGCCCGGCCGATTCGCTTTCGAATCCGTTCCCGCGCGGCCTGCAGCGGCCCACGGCTCCGGGCTCGGGGCTGTTGACGAACTTAGGCCAGGATTTCGGCGCAAGCGGCCGAGACGGCGCTGTCGACCGTGGTGCCCGTGTTGGTTATTCGCAACAGTGGAATCTGAACGTCCAGCGGCAGCTTCCGGGCCGGATCGCGGTGGAGGGTGCCTACGTCGGAAACAAGGGCACCAAACTCACCGACGGCCCGCTGGGCCCGCAGCTAAACCAGCTGACGCCGGAGCAGATGCAGTTGGGCAACCAGCTCCTGCAACTGGTTCCAAATCCGTTTCAGCCATTCGTGCGGACTGGACCACTGGCGCAAGCCAACGTCACCAGGGCGCAACTCGCCCGCCCCTACCCGCAGTTCCTCAACGTGTATAACTTCCGCCCGGCCTCGGGCTCCTCGATCTACCATGCGGTTCAGGCGCGGGTAGAGAAACGGTATTCGAGCGGCTTAACGCTTCTCGCCTCGTTCACCGGCGGCAAGCTGATTGAGGACACCTCGCAGACAGTCGGGTTCCTCGGCTCCGCGCCGACCCATCAAAACGTCTACGACCGTCGCGCCAGCCGTTCGATGGCGTCGCAGGATGTAAGCCGCCGCATCGTTCTGAGCTACGTCTACGATCTTCCGTTCGGCAAGGGCAAAGCGTTTGGCGCTTCGATACCGAAGGCCGCCGATTTGGTGATCGGCCACTGGCAAGTCAACGGGATTGTCTCGTTTTCCAATGGTGTGCCGTTGGCGATTGTGAACGCACAAAACAATAGTCAAGCGTTTTCGGCCGTACAGAGACCGAACGTGAACGGGCAAGACCCAAATCTTGCGGGCGAACGCACGGTCAGCGAAAGGCTCCTCCGATGGTTCGACACCTCGGTATTCAGCCAGCCGCCGGCGTTCACGTTCGGAAACGCCGGCCGCGTCATGCCAAGTTTGCGCGCCGACGGCGTGCACAACTGGGATTTTTCGCTGTTCAAGGAGATTCCACTACGCGAAACGATGCGGATTGAGTTTCGCGCCGAGTTTTTTAACTTCACAAACACGCCGCAGTTCGCCGCACCGGGCCAGGCGTTCGGCAACGCGGCCTTTGGCGTCGTAAACGGCCAGTTCAACCCGCCGCGCCAGTTGCAGTTTGGTCTGAAGTTTTACTATTGAGCCTTCGGCGGACCAGAATGGCGTAGTGCGCCGCGCTGATGACGCTGAGCAGAACGGTCAGGTAGAAGAATGGCGAGGGGTCGGCGGGCCAGCGGAGCAGAATGGACCCGGCGGTGATCAGTTGGACGAAGGTCGAGACTTTGCCGAAGGCCGAGGGCGGAAACTCCGTCAAGCGGCCAGTGCGCTTCAGCCAAAGCGCGGCGGCCAGAATGGCCACGTCCCGAAGCAGAACGGTCGCCACAAGCCACACCGGCATGTAGCCCGCGTAGCCCATGGTCAAAAACACAGTTACCAGGAGAGTTTTGTCCGCCAACGGATCGACGACCTGGCCGAACTTCGACGTCCAACCGAATCGGCGGGCCAAGGTGCCGTCAATGGTGTCGGTCATGCCGATGCAGAAGAACAGCACCAGCGCGGTGTCGAGGTCACGGCGCAGGATGAGCCACACAACCACGGGCGTGGCCAGCAGCCGCAGCACCGTCAAAATATTCGGTATGTGCCGCACGCCTTAGACGGCTACGGCCGCGGGCAGCTCCAGCGTCACCGTTTCATAGAGCGACGGGTCCTGCATAATGCGATGCACGAGCGCGGCGTGCATGGCGTGGCCCGCGCGTTCGGCAATCACGCGGCCCAGCAGCGGGCGGCCCATCAAGGCGAAATCGCCGATCAGATCTAGGATCTTATGCCGGCAGGGTTCGTCGGCAAAACGAAGCCCGCCGTTGTTCAATACACCGGCAGGGGCGAAACAGACCGCATTGTCGAGAGAGGCGCCGCGAATCAGGCCCATGTTCCGCATGGCATCCAACTCCTGCTCGAAGCCGAAGGTCCGGGCCGGCGCGATCTCGCTCGCATAGTTGGCAGGCGTCAATTCGATCGACACGGTCTGGCGCCCCACCAAAGGATGGGGAAA
The DNA here is from genome assembly GCA_016871155.1 of Acidobacteriota bacterium. Taxonomy (GTDB): domain Bacteria; phylum Acidobacteriota; class Terriglobia; order Bryobacterales; family Bryobacteraceae. The sequence continues at coordinate 6,537 of VFZO01000229.1, forward strand.
ATAGATCTCGCAGTCGATATTCAAGGTGTTGGCCGGAAGGATCGTCACCTTCTTGTCGCCGTGAACATGGGTTACGGGCTTCCGCACGCGGATGTAGCGGCGCGGCCGTTTCTGCTCGACGATACCGGCGTCCAAAATGCGTTCGACGAACGGCTTGCCGGAACCGTCGAGGATAGGGACCTCGAGATTGTCGATCTCGATCCACGCGTTGTCGACGCCGATCGAATACAGGACGCTTAGGAGATGCTCGGTAGTGGAAATGAGGACGCCCTGACGCATTAGGCTGGTGGCGTAGGAAACACGGGCAACATGCTGCCAGGAGGCAGGCAGTTTATAGTTATCCAGATCCGTGCGGACGAAGACGATTCCGGTGCCTGCGGGCGCGGGCTTTAATTTCATCTTGACGGGAACGCCGTGGTGGAGCCCGACCCCGGCGAATTCGACGGTGCGAGCGAGTGTCTGTTCAAACAGCACGTCCGGCAACCTCCCTATGAAATGGCAAACCGTAGTGTAACACGCTTCCAAAAATTGTAAATGATTGATTCTGAATAATTTACTGGTAGATTATGTGTCATCTATGACACACTGACGGAATATTTTGACACGCCCGGCGCGGGCCACGTTAGAATTGGGTTGCTATGGCCCGCCTCTTTCTGATTGACAGCTTTGGGCTTATCTTTCGGGCGTACCATGCCCGGGCGCGATCTGGCGCGCCGCCGATGCGGACGACGGGCGGGACACCCACCGAAGCCGTCTTTATATTCCACAACATGGTCCGAAAGCTCCGGCAAACGTACCAGCCGGACTATATCGCGGCGGTGTATGAAAGCCTGGGGCCGACATTTCGCGAGGAGGAGTTTCAGGACTACAAGGCAAATCGCGAGGAGACGCCGCCGGACCTGGTTGCACAGATTCCGCTGGTGAAGCGGCTGCTGGAGGCGATGCGCATTCCGGTGCTGGAGTATGCCAAGTTCGAGGCCGACGACGTGATTGGAACGCTGGCCAAGCGGGCCAAGGCGCATGGGCTCGAGACGGTAATCGTGTCAAGCGATAAGGACATGCTGCAACTGGTGACCGACGGCGTGTCGATGCTGAATCCGGCAAAGGACGACACGGTATACGACCGCAATGGCGTGAAGGAGTTCATGGGGGTCTGGCCGGAGCAGGTGGCCGATTTTCTGGCTCTGGTGGGCGACGCGGCCGACAATATTCCCGGCGTGGCGGGCATCGGAAAGAAGGGCGCGGCGGAACTGCTGGAGAAGTACGGTTCGGTGGAAGGGCTGCTCAGCCACCTGGACGAACTGAAGCCCAAGCAGCGGCAGGGTATTGAGGACGGGCGGCAGGTGCTGGCAATGTCCCAACGGCTTGCGACGATCGACATCGACGTACCGATTGCGGTACAACCGGAGGAGTTGATCGCGCGGGAGGCCGACCGCGAAGCGCTGGAGACGATCTATCGGGAATTGGAGTTTTTCACGTTCCTGCGCGACTTGGGCCCGGATGCGGAACCGGAACCGGCCGAGGATTACGGGACACTGCCATCGGCGGAGGAACTGGATGAGTTTGTACGGGGCGCCGAGCCGGCCGGCGTAGCACTTTTCGATGGAATGATCGGCGTGGCGCGCGCGCCGGGTGAGGCGCGGACGGTGCCGATGGAAGCGGCGCAGGGGTTTCTGGCGAGTTCGCAGCCAAAGGTGGCGCACGATTTGAAAGCGATGCTGAGGGCGGCGCCGGCGGCACGCGGCTTCACTCGCGACGTAATGCTGGAGTGCTTCTTGCTTACGGCCGACGGGGGCAACGCCGCGTTCGACTCTATGTGCGAGGTCTACCTGCGGCGGAAGCCGGGCGGCCGGGCGGATCAACGGGCGGATCTGGTGCTGCGATTAGCCGCCCAACTGACGGTGGACGATTCGATCTACCGCGAGATCGACTTACCGCTGGCGCCGGTGCTGGCCGATATGGAGCGCACGGGCGTTCGGATCGACAGCGGGCAATTGGGCCGAATGTCGGTGGCAATGGAAACGGAAATCGACCGGTTGACGGGCGAAATCCATGCCATGGCCGGGCGCGAGTTTAACATCAACTCGCCGCAACAGCTTGGAAAGATTCTGTTTGAGGAGCTTGGCCTGCCGGTGCCCGCGAAGGCCGGCAAGGGGAAGCAGATCTCAACGGCGGCGGATGTGCTGGAGGGGTTGGCCCCGGAGTATCCGATTGCCGGAAAGGTGCTGGAATACCGCGGTCTAACGAAACTGAAGGGCACCTACGTGGACGCGCTACCAACACTGGTGCATGCCGACACCGGCCGCGTGCATACGACATTTAATCAGACGGGCGCGGCCACGGGCCGGCTCTCCAGCGTCAATCCAAACCTGCAAAACATCCCGGTTCGAACGGAGCTGGGCCGGGAGATTCGAGCGGCGTTTGTTCCTCGCGACGGATGGAAACTGCTGGTGGCGGACTACTCCCAGATTGAGTTGCGCCTGCTGGCGCATATGTCCTTGGATCCCGTCCTGGTGGATGCGTTTCGAAACGGCGAGGACATCCATACGCGAACGGCGGCGGAGGTGTTTGGCGCCGCGCCGATGTTCGTGACGCCGGAGATGCGCCGCGCGGCGAAGGCCGTGAATTTCGGCATCGTGTACGGGCAAACCGGCTTCGGATTGGCGGCGCAGCTCGGAATTCCCAAGCATGAGGCCGAGAAGTACATTCGCGCCTATTTCGACCGCTACGCGGGCGTAAAGCGGTTCATCGACGCGACCATTGCCAAGGTACGCGAGACCGGCTACGCAGAGACGCTCTATGGCAGGCGCAGACCGATTCCCGACATGCACGCGAAGAACCCGAACGCGCGCGGCTTCGCCGAGCGTACGGCCGTGAATACGCCGTTGCAGGGGACGGCGGCGGACCTGATTAAAATTGCGATGATCCGCATCCACGAAAAGCTGGCGGAGCGCAGGGCAAAGATGATTCTGCAGGTACACGACGAACTGGTATTTGAGGCGCCGCCGGAGGAGATGGAGGACCTGCGGGTCCTCGTGAAAACGACGATGGAGGGCGTGAAGGAGTTGGCCGTGCCGCTGGTGGTGGACGTGGGCGAGGGCACGAACTGGCGCGACGCGAAGTAGCGTTATTTTTTCGGATCGACGAGAGCGGCCATGGTCATCACCCGGCTAAGGTGCTGCAGGTCTACGGGCAGGCCGCCGCCCATGTGCTGGATCATGCCGACGAAGACCACGTGGTTCTGCGGGTCGATCCACATCCAGGTGCCGGCGAGACCGTCCCAAAAGAACGAACCCCGGCCGATGTTGGTTCTGGCCTTGGCCGGGTCGTAGTAGGACGCGACGTCATAGCCAAAACCGAGGCCGGGACGGGCGCGGAACTTTCCGATGCCGTGGGTGCCGTCGAGGAGTGAATCGGGCAGGTGATTGGCGCGCATCAGCGCAACGGTGGCCGGCGCCAAAAGCCTGGCGCCGTCCAGTTCTCCGTGATTTGCAAGCATCATGGCGAAGCGGGCGTAGTCCTGCGCGGTGGACACCAGGCCGTGGCCGCCAGGAACGCGCGAAGGCATTTCGGCCAGTTCGTTCGGCTGCACGGCGGAGACCAGTTCGCGCTTGTCGTTATAGCGATAGACACGCGCCAGACGCGCGCGCTTTTCCGGGGCGACGAAGTAGGCCGTGTCGGTCATTTGCAGCGGCTGAAAGATGCGCTCGCGAAGAAAAACATCCAGTTTCTTGCCAGAGAGTTTTTCGATGATCGCGCCCTGGACATCCACTCCGACCGAGTAAACCCACTTGGCGCCGGGCTGATAGGCGAGCGGCAGCTTGGCCAACTCAGTCACCATCGCTTCATTCGAAGGAGCGGCAAGCGGGTTGGCTTTCCGGTAAGCCATATCGACGGGCGTTGCGCCGAACATGCCGTAGGTGAAGCCGGCTGTGTGGGTGAGGAGCTCGTGCATAGTGGGC
>VFZO01000230.1 GCA_016871155.1 Acidobacteriota bacterium
GGTGAACTCGCCGAACCGGGTGTTGATCTGGCGGCCTGCGGCGTCGAACCGGGCCGCCGCGTCGAACGCGCTGAACTGGGTGTGGTTAAACGTGTTGTAGCTCTCGGCGCGGAACTGGAGTTTGACCCGTTCGACGACGCGAAAATCCTTCGTCAGTCCGATGTCCCAGTTGTTGATGCCAGGGCCGCGCAGGTTGGTACGCGCCGCGTTCCCGATGGTTCCAACGGCGGGCGGCCGCACGACATCGGTGCGGAAATTCCGGCTGAAGGTCCGTTCGCCTTTGGGTAGCGCCGGTTCACCGGTCAGCACGACGCGGGCGCCAACGCTCGGCGTCCCCGTGATGTCGGTGGCGTTCACCAGACTGTAGCCAATCCCGACCGGCGCGCCGCTGACGAAGCTCGCGATGCCGTTCACCTGCCATCCGCTCAGCAGCAAGGGCAACCGGCTCGCCTTCGGCAGGCTCCACAGCCAGTTGATCTTCACAACGTGCGTGCGGTCGAACCCGGCCAGACCGTAGTTCCAGACGCGCGGCGAAACGACGGTGGTGATCCGGTTCTGATCGCCGTCGACATAATCCATCGCTTTCGACCATGTCCAGGATCCGCCGAACTCGAGATTTTTGGTGAAGCGCCGATTCGCTGTCACCTGCAGCGAGTGGTAGTTGGAGGTGGCGTAGGCGTCGCGCATGGCCACGTCGGAATAGCCGCGAATGGGGCGTAGAAAGACATCGAGCAACGGGACGCGGGGATTCGAAGGATCGGCGTTGCGCGGGTCGAAGCGCGCGCCCAGCGGCACATCGGAAAGGCTGCGCTCCCACCACAGGTGGCGGCCGAGCGAATTGACATACCCCACATCGACGATGGTTCCGTAGCCGATCTGGCGCTGCACGGAGAGGCTCATGTTCATCACCATGGGCGCCTTCATGTCGCGGTCCCAGGCGATGATCGACGGCGGCGTCACGAAGCCTTGCGCGTTCCGGAACGTTCGCAGGGTATCGAACTGGATAACCGGAGTCTGCACCAGCGGGAAGCTATTCACCGCGCTGAACGCGTAGCCGAGGAACCGGTTATAGAACATGCCGAAACCGCCGCGCACGGCGGTCTTGCCGTCGCCCAACGGATCGTAGGCAAAGCCGATGCGCGGCCCCAGCAGCGGGCCGGCGTTGTTGATCAACGCGCGCGGATAGCTTGGATCGTCCGCTGCGATGACGATGCCGTTGGTGATGCTGCCCACGCCTGGTGCGATGGCGCCGATCAGCGCCGCCGGGTAGGTCTGGCCGGTGACCGGATGGCGCCCGACGCGGACGCCGTTGTTCAGCGCGGGCGTAATCAACTCCACGCGCTTGGCGGGGTCGAAACGTTCGGGCACGAAACCCGCGAGTTGGTTGTTCTCCATCCAGAATGGCTCAAACCAGGAGACGCGAAGACCGAGATCGAGCGTCAACCTCTTCGATACGCGCCAGTTGTCCTGCACGAACCAGTCCAGACCGCGCGAGCGAATGTCGGAATGCGGGCGCGAAATGGCTTCCGTGTAAGAGCTAAACACGCCGAGCGCGGCGTTCGAATAGGCGTAGTTCGTGTCGAGAGGGTTGTTGACGTTCCGGCCGAAATCGAAACGCCCGTTGAAGTTGTTCGCCCACGGGCCGTCCAGTTGGCCGATCCATTGATAGAAGACGCCGGCTTTAAAATTGTGCTTGCCCCAGACCTTGGTGACGGAGCTGTTGAAGTCGATGTTGTCGCGGGTGAGGAAGAACGGGAACCGTCCGTCGAACGAGAAGCTCGGCGCGCCAACGACACCGCCGAACACAGTCGCCGGCATGAGGTCGAGCGGATTCGAAACGGCGCTTAACTGGCCTGCGGTGAAGCCGAGCGCGGCGCGCTGCACCTTCTTGTAGGCCTCGTCCGTAATGACGACGGGGCCGCCGTTCTTGACGAAGCCGAAGGTGGATTCCAGGATGAGCGACGGCGAGAATACGCGCTGATGGCGGAAAGACCCGACGTGGTTGGTGGTGCGGGACGCGGTTTCGATAGCGGCGAAGGTGGCCGAGGCGCCGCCGCCGTTAAAGCCCGAACCGCGGATCCGCTGTGCGCTGTAGCTGCCGGTGACGGTGTCCTTCGACGTGGCGATATAGTCGAGTTTCCCCGTGAACAGCATCAAGGGATTGTCGCCTTCCCACTGGGTGACGTAGTTGTAGTTGCCGCGGGAGACGGTGCGGTCCAACGCATTCGGCTCGGGATAGAACCGCAGCAGGGCGAGACCGTTCGCGTCGAGGCGGCTCTGCGGAATGACATTGCCGGGGAAGGGCTGGCGGTTGGCGGGGTCGTTGATGGGAATGCGCGAGCCGTTGACCTCGACGGACTGGGAGAAGTCGCCGCGGCGCTCGAGGAGAGTGGGATTGGTGGTGCGCTGCACGGCGCTGGTCGTTTTACTGGGCCAGTACTCGTGGTTCCAGAAGAAGAAGACTTTGTTTGGAATGGCGGGCCCGCCGATGTTGTAGTTGAAGGTGTTGAAACGGTAGCGGCCCTTGGGCAGGCCGTCGCGGTTGCGGAAGAAGTCGTTGGCATTGAACTGCTCGTGCCGTTTGAAGTAGCTGCCGAGGCCGTGAAACTCGCGGGTGCCGGATTTGGACACCATCTGCACGCTGGCGCCCGACAACCTGCCGAACTCGGCCTGGAACGTGGAGAGTTGGACTTTGACTTCGGAGACGGCGTCCATGCTAACGGGCAGCAAGAGGTTGGCCGCGCCGCCGGGAGCGGAGATGACGATCCCGTCGATGGTGAAGTTATTCGTGTTGTTGCGGCCGCCGTTGACGTTAAAGTTGGAGGTGGCGGTAGGCGTGTCGATCGTTCCGTCCTGCGGGTCGACGACGCCGGGCAACAGGTTCAGCAGCGCGGTGACGCTGCGGCCGCGCACCAGCAGTTGATCGATCTGCGTGCTGGTGATCGCCGCGGACTTCTCGGCGCTGGCCGTCTGCACGGAAGCGCCCTGCGCGGTGACGGTGACCTTTTCTTCGACCGCGCCGAGTTCAAGCGTGATGGTGCCAAGCGAAAGGCGGTCCGCCGCCAGCAGGTTGATGCCGCGGCGTTCGGCGGACTTGAATCCGGCCATTTTGACGGTGAGGCGATACTCGCCCGCGGCCAGGTTGCCAAGCACGAACGCCCCGGAATCCGCACTGGGCGCGGTGCGGGCGACGCCGGTGTTGAGGTGTTCGACGGTGATTTGCGCGCCCGCAATGGCCGCGCCGCTCGGATCGGCGACCTCCCCGACCAGAGTGCCTGTGATGGTCTGCCCAAAGGCCGCGACGGAGAGAGCGAGCAGCAGGAGTTTCACGGTTATCGATTCCTTAGCCAATCGGCGAGCCGCGCGGGCCAGCTCGAAAGCGTCATATCACTCCAGGCCAGGCCGACGCCATGCGGTCCGTTTTCATAGATGTGAAGTTCGGCCGGGACACCGTTCTTCCGAAGAGCGAGATAGAAGAGCACGGAGTTCTCGGGAGGGACGCCAACATCGGCGTTGGTGTGGAAGAGGAACGTAGGCGGCGTCTCCTTGGTGACGGCGCGTTCGTTCGAGAGATTTTCGACGAGGGCCGGATCCGGCGTGTCGCCAAGCAGGTTGCGGCGGCTGCCTTTGTGCACGTAGGCCTCTTCGGTAAGCGTGACGACCGGATAGCAGAGGACGGCGAAGTCGGGGCGGGAGCCGGCGCGATCGACGGCATCCGCGGAGGAGGCGTTGCCGGCATCGAAGTGCGTGGCAGCGGTAGCGGCCAGATGCCCGCCGGCGCTGAAACCCATGATGCCAATCTTCGACGGATTGACTCTGAACTCGGCGGCGCGCGAGCGGACGGTGCGGATGGCGCGCTGAACGTCGCCAATCATGACGGGGTGGCGATAGCGCGGACCAAGGCGGTAACGCAGGACGAAGGCGGAGATGCCTTGAGAGTTCAGCCACTGCGCGATCTGCTTGCCTTCGTGGTCGGCGGCGAGTGCGCCGTAGCCGCCACCGGGCGCAACGACGATGGCCTTGCCGTTCGGGTTCCGGGCGAGCCAGGGCGTGAGCGTTGGAACGTCGCGCTCCTCGCTGCCGAGGGCGCCTGGCGCCCCGCCGGCCCACAAGGGGAACGACGGCGGTTCCTGAGGAGGCCGCTGGGCGTGCAGAGCGGCAACGGTTAACAGCAGGGATGCGAGACGCATGAGAGTGATAATATCGCGGGAACTAGATGCCTATAGCCACCAATATCGACGACGTCATTGCGACGCTTACGAACATTATCGATGCGGCCAGCACGAACAAATCGCGGCTGGGGTACTTCCCCGCTCTGTATCGCCTGGTGACGCGCGCCGTGAAGGCGGGGATCGCCGGAGGGCGCTTCCAGAACGGGCCACTCATGGAGCAGTTGGACGTTCATTTCGCCAACCGCTATCTACAGGCGTACGAAGACTGGCAGGCGGGGCGGCCGGTATCGGCTTGCTGGAAGCTGGCCTTCGACGTGGCGGGAACTTCAAATCGGATTATTCTGCAGCATCTGCTGCTGGGGATGAACGCGCATATCAACCTGGATTTGGCGGTGAGCGCGGCCGAGACGGCGCCGGGCGCGGCGATCGGCGGATTGCAGCACGACTTCAACGAGATCAATGCAATTTTGAACGAGCAGATCGAGCATGTGCAGGACGCGATCGCGAGCGTCTCCGCGGCGATGTGGGTGCTGGACACGGTGGGCGGCCGCACCGAGGAGCGAATTGTGGAGTTCAGCCTGTCGAGGGCGCGCGATGCGGCGTGGCGGAATGCCCAACTGCTGGCGAAGATAGGTCCGGCGGAGTTGCCGCATGCGATCGGCGCGCTGGACACTGTGACCGAGCGCCTGGGGAAGACCGTGGCGGACCCGCCGGGGGTGCTGGTGAATCTGGCGTTGTGGTGGGTGGTGCGCCAGGAGGATCCGGACGTGCGGGCGATTATCGCGGCGCTAGCCAAATAGAGGTTCGATCTCGCGGCTGACGATCATCTTCTGCGAGGCGAAGGGCTCGATGTAGTAGAAGTCGCGGCCGGAGGGCGTGCCTTTGACGGTCTTGCGCCAGTCGATGCCCATAGCGGAGTAGATGGTGGTGGCGATGTCTTCCATGTAGATGGAGCGCTTGACGCCCCAACCGGAATCGACGACCTTGCCGCCGTCGTCGCTGGTCTTGCCGATGATCTGGCCGCCCTTTACGCCGCCGCCGGCGAAGAGGCCGGTGAAGGCGTACTGATAGTGATCGCGGCCCTTCAAACCCTCTGTAATGTTGCCCGGCGTGCGGCCGAATTCGCCCATGGTGACGATGAGGGTTTCGTCGAGCAGCGTGGACCCGTTGGCGCGCTTGCGCGTGCCCAAGTCCTCGAGCAGGCTGGAGAGAGCGGGGTCGAGCTCGCGCGATTGATGGTAGATGTTCCTGTCTTCGTAGATGCGCTGGTGGTGGTCCCAGCCGTCATGGAGGACGAAGATGAAATGGGTGCCGGAGTCGGCCTCGACAAGGTTGCGTGCGATGAGGCAGGCGTCGCCGAAACTGGAGGTTCCGTAGCGGGTCTTCTCTTCCATGGAAAGTTGGAACAAGGGCGCGGTCCGCGGATCGGCTAGGAGCTTGACGGCGGATTCGTAGTGGTCGTTGTAGTCGCGGAAGGCTTTGGCCTGCAGCGAGGGGTCGTTACGGAGGCGGGCGTCAAAATCCTTCAACAGGGCCCAGCGGCGTTGGAAATCGCGTTTCTCCTGTTCGTCGTCGACTACGTAGGCGTTCAAATCGGTCTCGGTCTGAATATGGAACGGCGAGTAGAGTGCAGGCAGGAAGCCGGACTTGAGCAGACCGGACTGATTGCCGACGACGTTGAGGGCGACGTAGCTGGGCAGCGAGTCGCTGGGCTTGCGGCGCTGCTGCCATTCCATGGCTACGACGGAGCCCACCGAGGGAATCTCCTTATGCAACGACGGGTTCAGCGAGTGCGCCGATTGAACGTAATATTGCGCGCGGCCGTGGACCGAGTCCCACGCCTCCAGCGAACGCACGATGGCGGTGCGGTGCAACTGCCTAGAGAGTTTGGGATATAGGCCCATGGGCCACTTAACACCGGGCTGCACCTCGCGGACGTCGAAGTTCGGGGGCGTCCATTTACCTTCCTTGAGGTCCCAGGTATCGAGGTGCGACTGGCCGCCGTCGAGCATGAGGAAGATGACGAACCTGGCGGAGTTGCGCGGCTTGGTGCGCTCGGCGGGCTTGGCGGCCTGGGCGTTGAGAAGGGGCGAGAGCCAGTAGCCGGCCACGGAGGTTGCGCCGGCGCGGAAGGCCTGGCGGCGCGTGATGTAGTTATCCAGGAGGTGCGGCATATCAGTAGTTGAAGAGAAACTCAACCTTGTTGACGAGGAGCCATTGGAGGTCCTCGTCGTTGTTCAGTTGCAGGGCCATGCGCTTCTCGTCCGGCGTGGGCGCGCGTTGTAGAAAGCGCCAAAACAATTTGTCCACAATTTGTTCTTGCGGGATCTTGTCCGCCTTCAGGGTGGCGAGGTAGGAGCCCGGGACGGACTTGATTTGGCCGCGCACGAAGGGGCTGTTAAGCAGCAGGACGGCCTGGGTGACGTCGCCGTCGTTGGTTCGTTCGGAGTACTCGCGGTTGGTCTGACCGAAGGAATCGAGGAAGAAGGCGATGTCCTTGGCGCCGGGAAAGGGCTGCTTGAGGTCCTCGGGCGAGCGGAGCTCGGTGGCGAAGCGGACGCGAATGTTGGTATCGCGGATGGGGATCTGCGTTTGCAGATTGGTGGCGAAAACGAGCGAGTCGTGCACTTGCTCCGCAGTGAGGCGGCGGACGAACTTGCGCGCGTAGAACTTGGCGTAGCTGTCACGCCATTCGCCGGGGAAGCGCGAGCTGAGCTGATAGGCGCTGGACTTGGCGATGGTGCGGAGGAGATAACGGAGATCGTAGTTGTGCTTGACGAAGTCCTCGGCAAGGGCGTTGAGGAGTTCCGGATGGCTGGGCTGCAGGGTCCAGGGCGCGGGCGGCGGATTGGCGGGATCCTGGCGGAACAGGTCGAATTCTTCAGGCGGATCGACGATGCCAACGCCCATCATCTCGGCCCAGAATCGATTGACGCTGGCGCGGGCGAATTGCGGATGGCCGGTGAGGATCTTGGCGTACTCGGAGCGGAGCGGGCGCTGGGGATTGGGCGTGGCGGCGTTGAGGAAGAAGGCCGGCTCCACCTTGCCCTTGCCGTTACGCGGGACGCGCACGACGGTGCGGGCGGAGGAGTCGTAGCCCGGGCCTTCGTCGTCGATGGAATACTCGTCGCGGGTGGTGGCGACTTCGACGCGGCGGAGAACACGCGTTCCGCCGAAGAAGGCGGCGGTCTTCCAAAGCTCCTCGCGCTTGCGCGAGGCGAGATAGAGATTGATCTTCTCGAGGTGATTCGCGCCGTCGTGACAGGAGACGCAGGACAGGTCGACGCCGAGGAAGTGTTTCACCGAGTTGATGGCGAGTTCGTCGGAGGTATCCTCATGCACGGTGTCCTCGCAGGCCAGGCCGATGACGACCCAACGGGCGACATAGCTGGCGGGGCCGACGTACCAGTTGCTGGCGGCGTTAGCGGTGAGCATGTCCTTGACCATCTCGTTGTAGGGGCGATTGAGATGGACGTTGTCGTAGATCCACTTGTAGAAGAGGTTTTTGCCTTCGTTGCCGACGCGATTGGCGGCGGACTTGGCGAGGTCGCCGAACCAGTAGGTCCACCGCGACTTGAACGCGGCGGTGGTGGTGATGGCATCGATAAGCTTGTCGCGCTTCAGGGGATCGGCGTCGGCGAGGAACTTGGCGAGTTCGCCGGAGTCGCCGATGCGGCCGGTGAGATCGAGGTGGAGGCGGCGGAAGAACTCTTCGTCAGTGGAGAGCGGCGCGTGCGGAATCTTGTCCTTCTCCATCCTGGAAAAGATATGCTCGTCGATGAAGTTGCGGCGCGCGACGGGCGCGGCCTGGACGGCTCCGCCACGTACGCCCTGCGTGAGGGCAGAGAGCTTCTGGAGGCGATCTTCGCCGGGCCTGACGGTGGGGTGACCGGCAGGCACTTGCGCGGCGAGCGAAGCGCTTAGGACTAGAAGGCAGGCGTAACGGCTCGGCATAGTGTTCCGATTGCGATCATATCGAACTCGGAGGCGGGCTGGAAGGGGAACCTATCCGGAATTGGGTTCGAATTGGCGAATCGGCGGGCGCAGCGACGAGTTCGAGGACGCGGCGGTCGGCGGTGTTGTAGCGTTGGCCCCGGACGTAGCGGTAGCGCATGGAGTGGTTGGAGACCAGCGGCGGGACCGAAGACTGCTCGCCCGTGGTGAGGAAGGTCTCGCGGGCGATCGACATCTGTTGCGCCTCGCGCAGAAGCTTGAGAGCGCGATAGAACTGCATTTCGGCGCCGGCGCGGTAGCGGGCGAGCTGACGAAGTTCGGCGGCGGCCTCCGGAACCGAGAACGGATCGGCGCCCAGCGTGGCGGCGAGTTCGCAGGTGAGCGCGCGGATTTTCAGCAGGCGCCAGGCGGCGTCGCGCAGCGCTTCGAAGACCACGGTCTGGACCGGGCCTTCGGGCCGCAGATCGGCTTTGAGATTTTGGGTGAATTCGTCGAACGCGGCGCGGTCAGCGGCGGGGATGGCGAAGGCCTGCGCGGCGAGACCGTGGGAGGTGCGATTCCGCGAGGAGCGGGATTTACCCTCGGCCGTCTTCGGACCGGTGGATTTTTCAGAATTGATTTGATTTGCGAGAATTTGCGCGCCGGTAGCCATGAATTTATTCCTTATACGATTTTCGCGAATATTTCGGTGGGAAGCTGGACGGCGCCGTACGAGCACATTTCGTCGGTGACGGTGGGAGGGTACACGGACGTTTGGTCAGAAAGAGGTGGATCGGTCTGTTCCCGGCGGGAGGAACGGGCGGTTTGGAGGCGGCGGAGTTCGGTGAAGGCGCGCTGGAAGTTGCGAGTGGCGCGGTTGGTGGCGGCGTGGAGGATGTCGACGGTTTCCGTCCTATCTTCAATAATTCTGGCGCGTTGGAGCTCCCAGGAGGCATGGAGCATTTCGTCGGCGAGGAAGGATTCCAGGAACGTACCGGGCTGGGTTTGGGCGAGGAGACCGGCTTGGGTTTCCTGGAAAGCGGTTTGGGTGGTAGGCGTGAGGATGGCGTGACGGCCGAAGGGGTATGGGGTGGGCATTTGGGCTCCTTGGGTTGGGTGTCCGGGAGCGGCGCGCCGGATTTAATTGGGCAAAACTATGCTGTATATTTATTGCATTATTTTGTAATTCATGTCAATAGGACGTTTGATTTTGTTTTGGGGGTTTGTGGGTGGCTTCTGTGCCTGTAAGACCGGCAGCGGTTCGGCGCCCAAAGGTAGACCACTTGATCCGCATCCCCATTCGATGCTCGAAGCATCCTCATTCGGAAAACATAAGCGCACGCTCTGGGCGGCCGGTGCTTCAGGAACCCACGAGCCGGTCGTACTCGCTGTGCGTGCCGATCCAGACCCACGTGATCGTGTCCGCCGTCAATTTGCCAAGGGCGCGATAGTGGTCTCCCACTCGAACACTGAAGCGGTCATCGCTGCCCTGCAGCCGGCGGAAGTGAAGTGAAGGGTGCTGGGAATCGCGGCGCCACAACCGGTAGTTCTTGATAGCCAGCTCTTGCACTTCGTTCGGGAGCGCGTGGTAGAGAGTCCAGAAACGACGAGTCGCGAGTGACGTCACTTCGAGGGCGGCCAGTCGCGGGCCAGTCCATGGGCGGATTCCTCTTCCGCCTCCCGGAACAGAACGTCTAGCCGCCCGGCGACCGAATCGCGGTCAATTTGTTCATCCCACCGCGTCTGTTCTCGAGTACGAAACCAGTCGACCAAGCGCCTGTATTCGTTCGGAGGCAGGCTCGTGATGGCAGCCTCAATTTGCTCAACGCGGTCCATATTGCGAGTCTAGCAGGATCCACCTCATACGGCGGAAGAAAGCGAGGCCCGCACGCCGGGCTCGTTCAAAGTCACAGCGGCCAACCCACGCGTAGCGGTGGCAGCGGCACTTCAGGAAGCGAATTCTTTCCGGTGGGTACGGCAGCCGCGCCGTTCGCGACGCGCTTCAGAAGCCACGGTCTCGAGTGGACCTTGGGGCCGCAGATCGCCGTTGAGATTTTGGGGGAATTCGCCGAGCGCGGCGCGGTCAGCGGCGGGGATGGCGAAGGCCTGCGCGGCGAGACCGTGGGAGGTGTGATTCCGCGCGGAAAGGAATAGAAGCCGCTCACGTCGGTAACGGCCTGTTGGGAAAATCCGGTGTCAGGGTTGCTTACGATGACGCTGACGCCGGGAACGACCGCACCTGTCAAGGGCAGACCAAAAGTTTCCCATCAGGGCGGAGCAAAAGGGGACCACTGTGGGCGAAGGTAAAGAGGACAAATCTCACGATATGGGAGCGGCTGTA
>VFZO01000231.1 GCA_016871155.1 Acidobacteriota bacterium
ATCCTTCGTCACCGCCTTCACGTCATTGTCGTGACGGAAAGCGAAACGGACCGCCGCGACGTTCGCGCTCCCCACCGCGGCCATCAGGAACGTCGTGCCATCGCTGGCCTTCGCCTTCGGATCGGCACCGGCGGCGAGCAGAGCCTCCATAATTGAAATATTTCCGGCGCGGGCGGCACTCATCAGAGGCGTCTGGCCGCCGGCCGGGCCCCGGAAGAACGAGGCACGGGCGCCAGCGGGCGGATCAATCGTGCGGGCCTCGAGCTTCGCACCTTTCGCGACGAGCTGTAGCGTGAGAGCGAGATCGCCGGCTTGCGCAGCGAGATGGAGCGGCGTGTTGCCGGTGCGATCGGCAGCGTTTGGATCCGCGCCCGCGCCGAGCAGAACCAGAGCGGCCTTTGCACTGCGATGCGAGGCGGCGCTCACCAGGGCCGTAGTGCCGTCCTTCAACACGAACTTCGGATCGGCGCCGGCGGCGAGCAGAAGCTGCACCGTAGCCGGGTCATCGCGGATAACCGCGAACAACAGCGCCGGAAATCCGGCGGTGGAAACCGCGTTGACGTTTGCGCCGGCTCTGAGCAAGGACTTCACAACGCTGGCGTGCCCCTCCGAGGCGGCCCACATGAGAGCGGACTGGCCTTTACGCGCGTCGGTGGCATTGATCTCCGCGCCCGCCGACACAAGCGCCGCCACCGCGGCGGTGCCGCCGGCCATCGCTGCACGCATGAGCGCGGTCTCGCCGTTCCAACTGGCCGCCTTCGCGTCCGCGCCGGCCTTTAGGAGCGCGCCGATCAGTTCCGCATCGCCGTTCATCGCGGCCAACGTGAGCGGTGTTTCGCCCCATTCGCTTCGCACGCCCGGATTCGCTCCGGCCGCCAGTAGCCGGCCGGCGATGGTTCGTTCGCCGAGTTGGACGGCTCGCGCCAGAGCGGTTTCGCCGTCCGGTTCCAGGGCGTTGACATCGACGCCGGAACGGACCAGTGCCTCGACGGCGCTGGCGTCGCGGCGCTGCACCGCCTCCACGAGCGTGGAGCTGTAGGCGCACGACACCAGAACCAGAAATCGCAGCATGGCTAGACGCGGGTGAGCCGGCCGGTGGAGTCGCCGAAGCGAGCGCAGGGGATGCCGGCGGCGTCGAACATGTTTAGGAAAAGGTTGTTCAGCGGCGTCTCGGCCGGATACTTCAGGTGCCGCCCGCCCTGGAAAAAGCGGGCGCCGGCGACCAGAGCGATGGGCAGGTCATGGTGCGTGTGGATGTTCGCGTCGCCAAGGCTGGAGCCATAGCAAACAATGAGATCGTCGAGCAGAGAGCCGCCCGCGCCATTCGGCGTAGCCTTCATCGTGGCCAGATAATTCGCGAACGTCTTGACCAGGAATTCGTCGATCCGTGTGACTTTCTCGATCTTTTCCGGATCGTTCTGATGATGCGTGAGCGAGTGATGACCGTCGGAGATCCCGATGTTGCGATAGGGCCGGTTGCTCCCGGCGCGCCCCAGCATGAAAGTAATGACGCGGGTGATGCCGGTTTGCAGCGCAATCGCCTGCAGGTCGATCAGCAACTTCGCGTGTTCGTCGAACGACTCCGGCGTGCCGTCGGGCCGCTTCATATCTGGCAGCTTCATCGACTGCTGTTCGGCCTTTTGAATCCGGCGTTCGATGTCGCGAATGGCGTCCAGATACTCGCTGAGTTTATTCCGGTCCTTCGCGCCGAGCTGCGTCTGCAGGCGGTCGATGGAGCCGGACACGTAGTCGAGCAGGCTGCGCTGGCGGGCCGGATCAGCCTTGCCTTCCTCGCCGAAAATGCGCTCAAAGACATTTCGAGGATTCGACTCCATGGGCAGCGGCATGGTCTCCGATTTCCAGGAGACTGTGTTGGTATAGGCACAACTGTAGTTCTGATCGCACGCGCCGGCCAGACCGGGTGCTTCCATGGAGATTTCGAGCGAGGCCAACTGGGTGTGCTGGCCAAATTCACGCGCGGCGATCTGGTCGGCGGAAATGCCGCAGCGGATGTCGGTCTCGGAGCGCTTCGGGTGCGCGCCGGTGAGCCAGGTGGCGCCTTCGCGCGCATGATCGCCTGGACCGTCGCCAAGCGCGCGGCCCTGTACCTGCGCGAGTCCGGAAAGAACGGTCAGGTTCTGGCGGAACGGCTCTAGCGGCATCATCGTCGGCGTCATTGCGAAGCCGGCGCCTTCCTGGGCAGGAGTCCACTTGTCCAGGATCATGCCGACCGGATGATAGATGAATACCATCCGCGCCGGCGACTTCGGCGCCGCGCCGAGGGCCGGGGTCATGGCATCCAGCAGGGGCAGCGCGATTCCGCCTAGCAGCGTGCGCCGCGATAGAGCTTTCCGGGTGACAATCATTTTTCCGAAGGCCTCCTCATCTGAAATGGGACACTCTCTACAATGGCGGCCACGAACGCCGGGACTTTGTTGCCCTGCGCGGACGCTTTCCGCATGATGGCTCGAACGACGGGCTGGTCCGCCGGCTCCAGGCCGCGGCCCAGCGCATACGTCATCAATTTTTCCACAAATGTCTGGACGAATTCTTCACCGTGCCGGTCCACCAGCAGCTTCTTCAGGCCGGCCGGCCCTTCGAAGGACGCGCCGTTGGGCAGCGTTCCTTTCGCGTCGACCGGAACGCCGGCGTCGGAATCGCGCCAGGAACCGACACCGTCAAAATTCTCAAGTGCGAAACCGATGGGATCCATCCGGGCGTGGCAGGACCGGCAAATCGCATTCGCTCTGTGTTTGTCCATGGCTTCGCGGAGGCTGAGTTTGCGGCCGTCATTCGACTTCGCCGCGAGCTCCGGCACATCGGGCGGAGGAGGAGGCGGCGGCGTGCCAAGCAGGTTCTCCAGAATCCACTTTCCACGCTGCACGACCGAAGTCCGATTGGGATACGAGGTGACGGTCAAAATACTTCCCTGCCCCAACAGGCCGCCGCGCCGGCCGTCGGCCACCTCCACGCGGCGGAAGTGGGAGCCGTACACGTTGCGAACTCCGTACTGCTCGGCAAGCTGCTGGTTCAGGTAGGTAAAATTGGCGCCCAGCAGGTCCAGCACGTTGCGGCCGTTGCGGAATATGTCGTTGACGAACAGCTCGGTTTCCGCGGTGTAGGCGGCGCGCAGGTTTTCGTCGAACGACGAAAAGATCTCGGCGTCCGGTTTGGTATTCGCCAGCGTTCGGAGCTGAAGCCACTGTCCGGCAAAGTTTTTTGCAAGCGCGCCGGATTTGGGATCGGCGAGCATGCGATCCACCTGCGCGCGCAGCACCGCGGGCGTCCGCAATTGGCCGTTGTCCGCCAGCCGCAGCAGTTCGTCGTCCGGAATGGAACTCCACAAGAAGAACGACAGGCGGGATGCCAATTCATGGCCGGAAATTGTAAACGGGCCGGTGGCGTTGGCCGGAGTGCGCTCGACGCGAAACAGGAAATCGGGCGAGACGAGAATCGCCTCCAGCGCGGAGCCGATGGCGTCCTCAAAACCGGCGCCCTGCTTTCGCGCACCCTCAAAGAAGCCGAGCAGCGGCTTGGTGTCGGCCGCAGTGACCGGACGGCGGAAGGCTCGCGTGGCCAGGCGGGTGACGATGCGGTCGGCGCACTCCGTCTCTTCGTTCGCCGCCTTCGGGGCGCAGACGAAAATCGCCTGGCGGCTGGGCGTTGCGCCCCTGCTAGCCGGGTTGTGGGGCCCGCCGAGAATTAGCGTGGCGACGTCGGGCGCATTGCCGCGCGGCCGGACCTCCCAGCGCTTCACGCTTGCGCCGTCGATGCGGAGATCCATATCCAGCGGCGGTCCCGCGGGCGCCGGCGCGCCGCCGAACACACGGCCGAAGGTCCGGGTGGCGGCTTCGGCGCGGGCCAGGTCGCGCGGAAACGTAACGGTCACGCGATGGAGACCGGCCCTCACCGGGAGCTTGATGACGTAAGGCGTGGGCGGCGCGCCTTCGCCAGTGGTGCCCACGAGTGCGACGCGAAACTCATAGTCGGCGTCGAGCGGAAAGTAGTGGCTGAAGGCCAGGCCGCCGGAGGCGCCCAGAGGGAGCTGCTCGGCGGAAGGCGAGCGCCGCGAACCGCGATCTACCGAGCCGAAGGTCAGATCGCCCGGCTTCTGATTCAGGTCGCCGATCGCCTGCCGGGTGACGCGCCGGGCCACGGAGAGATAGCGCTCGAGCAGCGCGGGCGACATGGAGAGCAGGTCCGCCATGTTGTCGAAGCCGTAGCCGGATTCATCGACCGGCAGATGCAGTCCGGGCTGCGTATCGAGCGCGAGCAGGTCCCGGATGGCGTTGCTGTACTCCGCTCGATTCAGCCGATGGGGCGCGGGTGCGCCGGGGTCGGGCGGAGTCCGGTCCAGCGTGGCGGTGAGCGAACGTACAAATGCCGCCGTGGGTGCGCCGGGCGGCCGTGCGATGCCGGCCGGCGGCATGGCGCCGGTGCGGACCTGGCGCAACACACGTTCCCACACACCGGGCTTCTCACCGGCGCGGGCAGGATCGAGATCCGAAAGGTTCAGGCCTCCGGCCTTCGAATGCGGATTATGGCAGCCGGTGCAATAGAGTTCCGTATAGGTTTGCGCGGGCAGCGAGAGGGCGGCGAGGACCAACCAGAATCGTATCAAGCCGTTCCGATTTTATAACGAAAAGCGGGCGCCGAGGCGCCCGCTTTTCGCAAATACTCTCTAACGTCGAAACGCTAGTTAGTTGCCCTTGATGGAGTCGATGTGAACCGAATCACCGTCAACCTTGCCAGCGACCGTGACGGCCTTTCCGTACAGGTCAGCCGGAACCTTATCAGCATTGTGGATGGCGTGAACCTTGCCATCGGCGGTGACAAGGACGGGCTTGGCGCCCTTGCCCTTGATGCAGCCGTTGACACAGCCTACGTTCTCCTTGCCCGGGCCGTGCTTCGCGCCGCAGCCGGAGTCGGAAATTACACCCTTCACCTCTGCAGCCATCAGGCCCATCGCGGCGAAGGACATTGCAAAAAGCAGCTTCTTCATTGTGGGTACTTCCTCCCTCTGAACGTGGACCGTAGTGGCCCTAGTCGTTGACTATACTTCGAAGGCCGTACGAAATGCAACCGTACCGGCGTTAGGTATACGTCACAACCTGGTTGTTGGATGCTTTGTTTACAGACCGCGTTGCAAAGATATCCCACCATTCGTTGTGCTCAGGTCCAGAATCGGCCCGCCGGAGCCGATCCGGCCCTCAATCCGCCGCTTGGAAATGTCGCCCTGGATGTCAAAATCCGATGAAATCGACGAACTGGTGGTCCGGGCGGACACCTGGAAGTTGGATCCGGCCGGCATTTGCGTTTTGATCGAGCCATTGGTCGTGGAAGCACGGACGTCATTTTTCAACCCGGCCGGAAGGCGAAGATCTATCGAACCGTTCGAAGTGGAGAAGCGCATTTTGCGATCGTCGGTGGACCGCTTCATCTCCGCGAAGATGGGGCCGTTGGTTGTGGACGCGTCCATTGGACCCTCAATCGACTCCAGTTTGATCCTGCCGTTGGTGGTCCTGGCCGAGATGGCGCCGCTGACATCGATGCATTCAATAGTTCCATTGGTGCTCGACGCGGAGACGTCACCCTGGATCTTGGCCGTCCGGATGGTACCGTTCGAAGTCCGGGCCGTAATGGAACCCTGCAGGCCGGACATGTTCAGTTGGCCGTTCGAACTCTTGATGAGCTCCAACGTGGCCCGCTTGGGCACGCGAATCACGTAGCGGGCGCCGTGGTTACCCATGCGGCTGGCGGGCGGGACGGTCCGGACAGTGAGCAGGCCGGCGCCACGGCTGACATCGATCTTAATCTCGTTCAGGCGTTCGCGAGAGTGGGCATACTTGGCGCCGGTAATTTCAATGTCGTTCCGGTCCCAACCGGTGATCTCGACCGACCCGTTATAGTTGTCGACGATCAGGCGGTCGCCGGGGGCGAACTCCTTGGTCATTTGAAAGGTTTCTTCCTCACGGGCGCCGCCCGCGACATCGTCGATATCGATGTCGCAGCCCGTCAAACCGATGGCAAGAGCGATCAGGAGGTAACGCATGCAGGTGGATACGGGAACCCGTCCGGGAAGGTTCCGCGAACCTTGCGTGATACCCTAACTATTTAGCCCCTCGTTCCCGTGGTGTCCCTTCCCTCCCCCCTCTAAAACATGAAAAAACTCCTCGCCTTGAACCGCGGCGAAATCGCCATTCGTATCCTTCGCGCGGCCAATGAGCTCGGCTTGAAGACCGTGGCGGTCTATTCGAAGGAGGACCGGCTGAGCCTGCACAGGT
The DNA here is from genome assembly GCA_016871155.1 of Acidobacteriota bacterium. Taxonomy (GTDB): domain Bacteria; phylum Acidobacteriota; class Terriglobia; order Bryobacterales; family Bryobacteraceae. The sequence continues at coordinate 6,285 of VFZO01000231.1, forward strand.
TCAAGGCGGATGAGGCATACGAAATTGGCGCGGGGTTGGGACCCGTGCAGGCGTATCTGGACGTGGAGGGCATTTGCGCGCTGGCGGCCGAAAAAGGGGTCGACGCGATCCATCCCGGTTACGGATTCCTGTCGGAGAATCCGGCTCTGCCGAAGGCGTGCGCGAAATACGGTCTGGTGTTCGTGGGGCCGCGCCCGGAGCACCTGGAGATGCTCGGAGACAAGACCGCCGCCCGGCGGTTGGCTCAGCAGGCGGGCGTTCCGGTGGTACCGGGAACTCCCAAACCGATTCAGGATCCGGCGAAGGCCGCCGAGGCGGCCAGAGCAATCGGCTTTCCGGTCATTATTAAAGCCGCGTTCGGCGGGGGCGGCCGTGGAATGCGGGTCGTGTTGGACCCGGCCAGCCTGGCCGGAAAACTCGCCGAAGCGCAGCAGGAAGCGGCGGCGGCGTTCGGCAACGGAGCGGTCTTCATTGAGCGGTACATCCGCCGTCCGCGCCACGTTGAGGTGCAGATTCTGGCCGACAAGCAGGGCAACACGCTGCATCTGTACGAACGGGATTGTTCGGTCCAGCGGCGGCATCAGAAAGTCGTGGAGGTGGCACCCGCCATTGGGCTTGACGACCGTATCCGGCGCGAGCTGGCCGCCGCGGCCGTGGCGCTGGCGCGTCAGGCCAAGTACGAGAACGCCGGGACGGTCGAGTTTCTGGTGGACGCCGGCACTGGCGAGTGGTACTTCATCGAAGTGAATCCGCGCGTGCAGGTGGAGCACACCGTCACCGAACTGATCACCGGCATCGACATTGTGCAAACGCAGATCCTGATCGCGCAAGGGCACTCGCTGCACGGGCCGGAGATTCACCTGCCCCAGCAGGAAGGCATCCCCCTTCACGGAACGGCGCTGCAGTGCCGCGTGACCACCGAGGACCCGGCCAACAATTTTCTTCCCGACTACGGCAAGATTCAGACCTACCGCTCTCCGGCCGGCTTCGGCATCCGCTTGGACGGCGCCAGCGCCTACGGCGGGGCGGTGATCACGCCGTTCTATGATTCGCTGCTCGTGAAGGTCACAGCATGGGGCCGGACATTTCCCGAAGCCTGCAACCGGATGGACCGCGCACTGCGCGAGTTCCGTGTGCGGGGCGTCAAGACGAACATTCCGTTCGTAGAGAATGTAGTGAAGCATCCGGCGTTTCGCTCCGGCCAGATTACAACCAACTGGCTGGCGGAGACGCCGGAGCTGTTCAAATTCACGCAGCGCAAGGACCGCGCCACACGGTTGCTGACCTACCTGGCAGAAGTGAATGTCAACGGCAACCCCGAGGTAAAGGGACGGGCAATTCCGAAAGAGTGCAAGCCGGCGCCGGTGCCGCCGCACGATTCGTCGGCGCCTCCGCGCGGCACCAAGCAGTTCTTGGACGAGTTGGGCCCCGAAAAATTCGCAGAGTGGATGCGAAAGCAAAAACGGCTGCTGCTGACCGACACAACCATGCGCGACGCGCACCAGTCGCTGTTCGCCACACGCGCCCGTACGCACGATTTGACGACGATCGCCAATTTCGTTTCGCACCGGATGGCCGCGCTGCTCTCGCTGGAAATGTGGGGCGGCGCGACGTTCGACGTGTCGATGCGGTTTCTGTTGGAAGATCCGTGGCAGCGATTGCGGCTGCTGCGCGCGGCGATTCCGAACATCTGTTTTCAGATGCTGCTGCGGGCCTCGAACGCGGTGGGCTACACGGCCTATCCGGACAACGTCGTCCGCGAGTTTATCCGTGGCGCGGCCGAGAACGGAATGGATATCTTCCGCATCTTCGACTCCCTGAACTGGGTACCGAACATGAAGGTGCCGATGGAGGCCGTGCGGAAGTCCAACAAAGTGTGCGAAGCAGCCATCTGCTATACCGGCGACATCCTCGACGAGCGGCGCGACAAGTATTCGCTGAACTATTACGTGAATATGGCGAAGGAGTTGGAGAAGATGGGCGCCCACGTTCTCGGCATCAAGGACATGGCCGGCTTGCTGAAGCCCTACGCCGCGGAGAAGCTGGTGAAGGCGCTGCGTAACGAGACCGGGCTGCCCATCCACTTTCACACGCACGATACCAGCGGCATCAACGCCTCGTCGATTCTGAAGGCCGCCGACGCCGGTGTCGACGCTTGCGACGCGGCGCTGGCCTCCATGAGCGGAACGACAAGCCAGCCGAACTTGAACTCAATCGTCGCGGCTTTGAACTACACACCGCGCGAGACCGGCCTGCATCTGGACGCGCTGAACCAGGCGTCGGACTACTGGGAAGCGGTGCGGGCGTGGTATTCGCCGTTCGACAGCGGATTGCGGTCGGGCACGGCGGAGGTCTACCTGCATGAGATGCCCGGCGGCCAGTTCACCAATTTGAAGGAACAGGCCGAATCGATGGGCCTGGGCCCGAAGTGGAGCCAAATCGCGCGTACCTACGCCGACGTTAACCTGGCCTTCGGCGACATCGTAAAGGTGACGCCCTCCAGCAAAGTGGTCGGCGACATGGCGATCTTCCTGGTCAGCCATGGCTTGACGATGGCCGAGATTGAGCGCCTGCCCGCCGGCCATACACTTACATTGCCGAATAGCGTCGTGGACATGTTTGAAGGTTCGCTGGGCGAACCTCCGGGCGGCTGGCCAAAGAAGCTGGCCCGCGTAATCCTGAAAGGCGGCAAGCCGCGCCGAGGCCGGCCGGGAGCGCATCTGGCGGCGGTCTCGCTGACGGAGACAGAGGTGATCGTCGAGAAGAAGATCGGCCGCAAGCCGTCCCGAACGGACGTGCTCAGCTACCTGATGTATCCGGATGTGTTCGTGAAGTTCGCCAAGGCCCACGCGGCGTTCGGCGACCTGGAGGCATTGCCGACTCCCCAGTTCTTTTACGGACTGAACAAGGGCGAGGAGATCACGGTTTCCATCGAGGACGGCAAGACGCTGGTGATCAAGTACCTGACAACCAGCGAACCGCATCCGGACGGCACCCGCACCGTTTTCTTTGAGCTGAACGGCCAGCCGCGCGAGGTAACGATTCGCGACAAGAGCTTGCAATCGACGGGCCCCACGCGGACCAAAGCCGATCCGGCGGCCGCGGGCCACATTGGCGCGCCGATCCCGGGCGCGGTCTCCTCCATCGCCGTCGAGATCGGACAGAAAGTGGAGAAAGGCGAGCGGGTACTGGTGATGGAAGCAATGAAGATGCAGACCACCGTGTACGCACCCATTGGCGGCGTGGTGAAGCAAAAACTCGTGCAGCCCGGCGCGCAGGTGGAAGCGAAGGACTTGCTGCTGGTGGTGGAGTAGTTAAGCCAACGCCGACCGGCAGTAGTCCACGCACTTCTTAATCTCACTCAACACATCGGAGCCCTCCGGAGTGTTGTATTCGTACTCAATGCTGCCGGGGAACTTGTACTTGTTCTTCCGCATGAGATTGAGGATCTCCTTGATCGGCGTATCGCCCTGCCCCCATGGCACGTTGGGACCGCCCATGCCAGCACGCGGGCCTTTGCGATCCTTCAAGTGCAGGCTGGAGATGCGTGCGTGATACTTCTCGATCACCGGAACCGGCGACTCGCCGTTTACTCCGACGTAGTGACCCACGTCGAGATTGAGCGTCGTGTATTTGGAAGCGTTCAAAGCCTTCTCGAAACCCGAAGCGCCGCCCTGGCCGTGGGTGTGGAAAGAGATGGGCAACTTGCGCATTGCGGCGAACGCGGCCACGCGCTGCAGCAGTTCGTCGTTGTTCGGAAGCTCCATGGTGATGTGGTTGGCGCCTACGGTTTCGGCGACGTTCCAGATGTAGTCGTACTCGGGATCGGACATCTCCATCGTGGGCGGCAGCTTGAAGGCGTAGATCTTCACACCCGCATCGTTGTAGATCTTGCGGAACTCCTTGTACTTCGCCATCGAAACGGAGAGCCGCCACTTGGTCATGGCTTCGCCGGCCTGCCTGCGTGCCTGTTTCTGCCCGGCGGTAACCTGCTTGCCGTTCAGGCGCGGGCCGGGGCCTCCCGGTCCGGCCTGGCGCGGGGCTCCGGCGAAGCTCTCGGCCACGTTGCTCATCAACTCGATCGCGCTGATGCCGCAGTCCTGGCA
>VFZO01000232.1 GCA_016871155.1 Acidobacteriota bacterium
GCTGTCCTCCGCAGGGGTCTTCGCTGCCTTCAAACCCCTATGGATATTGATGCGGACGAGCATCCGGGAGATTCGCACGCGCGGCTCAAAACGGAAATGTGGGTTATATACTCTTTTCAAGTTACGCCATGAAACGAGTCTCAATTTTCCTTCTTTCCGCCGTTGCGGCTCTCGCGCAGTCCACCGGCAGCGCGACGCTCGTCGGTACCGTTACGGACGCCTCCGGGGCCGTGTTGCCGAACGCAAAAGTGGTGGCCCGCAACACGGCTACACAGTTCGTCTATGAAAATCCGACGAACGCCGCCGGCGCCTACTTTATCCCGAACCTGCCATCTGGGAATTATGAGTTGACGGTCGAAGCGCAGGGGTTCAAGAAGTACGTGCAAAGCGGAATCACCTTGCGCATTAACGAGCAGCCGCGTATCGATATCGCCCTCCAGTTGGGCTCTGTGAACGAATCGATCCAGGTTGATGCCGCCGCCCCTCTGTTGGAAACCGAGACGGCAGCCAGCGGCCAGATTCTGGAGTCGAAGATGGTGACGAAGCTTCCCGTGATGCAAAAATTCGTCCACCGCGTGTTGCTCTACATGCCGGGCATGACCAATATCAACGGCCAGCACGCCGTGGGGCAGCGCCAGCGCGCGATCGGCTATTCGATGGACGGTGTCAACGGAAAGGAGCCCGTGGTCGGGCAGGTCGGCGATTTTACCCGGTCGATGATCGCGTCGCTCGATTCTATTCAGGAGTTCAAGATGTGGACTACCGGCGCGCCCGCTGAAGTCGGTCACGGCGCTGGTGGCCAACTGAGCGTCGTGTTCAAATCCGGGTCCAACGATTTTCACGGCTCCATCGAAGACCGCTACACCAACGGCAAACTGATCCATCGCGCCTATCTCGAACAACTTCCACGCACTGGCGCGTTCGACTATCACGAGTGGGGCGCCAACGCTTCCGGGCCCATTAAGCGGAACAAGACCTTCTTCTTCGGCGGTTTTCAGCAGCACTACGAGAAAGTTTCCGAGACCTTCATCGGCTCCGTCCCAAGCCCGCAGATGTACGCCGGCGACTTCTCGTTCAACGGCCGGGGCCTGCCGATTTTCAATCCCTTCTCCACGCGCCTGACCGGTACAACCTGGGACCGGGATCCGTTCCCCGGAAACCGCGTTCCAGCATCGATGATCGATCCGGCCGCGCGCAAGTTGATAGATCTGAAACCTTGGAAGGAGCAAACCGATCCCGGCGACATTCAACCCACGGGCCCGGTCAACAACCTGACGGTCATCGGTCTCGGCGGTTTCGATTTCCGCCGCTATGACGCGAAGGTCGACCATCAGTTCTCCACCAGCCACAAGATCTTCGGGCGCTACTCGCAAGTCCAGCACAGAAATCTAGGCAGGCCGATTCGCGAGGTCACCGATTTGATTTACAGCAGCACCTACGTGCAGCCGGCCGACAACCGCAATGTCGTCATCTCGGACACAATCACCATCAATCCGACGACGATCAACGAGTTTCGGCTTGGCTGGAATCGCCGCGCCTTCTCGGCTACGCCGGAGAGCTTTAATCAGGACTTCGCGGGTAAGATCGGCATCCCAGGCGTTTCGAAGGAGACCTTTCCGCGCTTCGCCAACTCAGGCGGCGCCCTGTTCTACAACCTGAATCCCGGCGGGCGCTCGGTGGAGATCGCCGAAGATTTCACCGTGCAAGAGAATTTCACCAAGGTTCTTGGCCGCCATACTGTCAAGACCGGCTGGGAGACCATTCGTACTCGCTACAACGCGCTGCCCGCCGCGCTGCCTTCCGGCGAATACCGCATGGGCGGCACCGAACGTCCGTTCGTTCCCAACACCGGGAACGCATTCGCTTCGCTACTGCTCGGCACGGTCGTCCAGGGTACCTTCACTCAGACCGTGGCCACCTGGCTTCCGCGCTGGTGGCAGCACTCTTTTTATGTTCAGGACTCCTGGCGCCCGGCGAAGAACCTAACGCTTGAGCTGGGAGTGCGTTGGTCGTATGAGTCCCCTTTCTCGACCAAATACGGCCAACAGTCACAGTTCGATCCGAACGCGACCGACCCCCTCACCGGGTTGCGCGGCGCCATCATTCACGGCAAAGGCAACCTCGCCAAACGCGATCTGAATAATTTTCAGCCCCGCATCGGCGTTGCCTGGAACTTCCGGCCCCGAACCGTGTTTCGCGGATCGTTTGGCGCCTATGCCGTCGACCTGATGACGAACGGTCTCAACCAGAACTTTGAGGAATACATCGCCACTGCCGCCGTGCAACCTCCGGTCGGCGATCCGCGACACGCGTTTCTTCTCTCGCAGGGTCCCGGACCCGTCCGGTTCCCGCAGGCGGCCGATGGCAGCGTCCCGTTTGTTGGGACGAATTTCACCAACCGGAACGCGTCTTGGTTCGATCCCAACATGCGACTGCCCTACACCTATATGTGGTCGGGTGGTTTCCAGCATCAGTTATCCGGTACATGGCTGCTCGAACTGATCTACCAGGGTTCGGCCGGCGTTGGCCTGCTTAATAACTGGGACATGAATGTCGTCCCTCTCGACATCTCGCGTGATCCTGCCGTGCTGACGCAGGTCTTCCAGGCCACTCAGAATTTCAAGCCTTTCCGGCAGTTCGGCTCCATTCAGCACTACTCCAACTACGGGCACAACACCCATCACGGCGGAACGCTTCGCTTTGAAAAGCGTTATGGCTCGGGCCTCACGCTGAACAGCTTCTATCAACTGTCGAAAACGCTGAACGACGGCGACGACGATGGCGGCCGCAGCGGAATTACCTTCTATAACCGGAATCTCGAAAAGGCCCGCGCCAGCTACGATATCCGCCATCGTATTGTGAGCGTCATGACCTACGAACTGCCCTTTGGAAAGGGCCGCAAGTTCATGAACAGCGGCGGCTTGAGGAACTGGGTCATGGGAGGGTGGGACGGAGCCTGGACGCAGACTTATCAGACCGGCCCGCCCGTGACCGTGACCTTCGCGGGCTCGCCAAACCGCTATTTGCCCGGTATGTCGCGGCCAAATCAGGTGCGGCAGGACGCCGTGATCAAGGATTGGGATATCGGCGCAAACCGGTTCCCGCTGGGAGCACAGAACCGGTACTTCAACTTCGACGCATTCGCCTACCCCGCAGCCTTCACGCCGGGAACCCTCGGACGAAACACGGTAGAGGCGCCCGGCCTGCGCTGGACGCAGGTTTCCTTGTCGAAGGACTTCCCCATTGGCGAGAAGATGAAATTCACCTTCCGCTGGGATATCAACAATCTGACCAAAGAACCTCAATTTGGCGATCCCAATGCCCAGTTCAACCTAGTGAATCGCGGCGCGTTCGGGACCTTTGGCGGCATCGGCCGCGGGAGCTTTTCCGATATCGGCTCGTCGCGCTTCCACCACATCGTGGTCGGCCGCTTCGAGTTCTAACGGACCGGGCGCAGAGTCACCGATTCCAAGTTCATCGCCGTGACGCCGGCCGGCGCCATTGAGACTACTTGCACGGACTGCTCGCCGGCCTTCAGTTGCAGGTGTCCGGCCGTGAATTCCTCAAAAACTTCGTTGCCCGATGTTGGTTCGGTATTTCCGGTAACCCACTGGCCGCCGGCCTGAATCTTGTATGGAAGCCCGCTCGAGGCGCGCCCGGCCGCGTAGCGAATGGTCACACGGTACCGGCCGGCCTTTGGAACCTGGATTCTCCAGGCCGGAACGTCGTCCGGCCGGGTCCAATTGGTCAAATACACCCGGCCAAGCAGATTCTCCTTTTTCGCGCGCTGCTCGAACCGCGTCTCGATCTCGGCGGCCGCGGCGCGCAGAGTGAGCGTTCCGTCTTCGGCGGCCCGTTCGACGTACGGCAGCACGTTCGGTGCTCCGTCCAATTGGAGCGCGATGACCGAGGCCGTCTCATCTGGAGCCTCTGCCGGCAAGTGAACCACGATATCTTCGCCGTCCCGCTCCGTGCGCAGGACCGTGGTGGAGCTAGCCAGCAACGTGGCGCGATGGACGATGTTCCGCAGTCCCGGCACCCGCACCCGCCCGTCACGGGGCCAGTCGAAGAGATGCAAATACAGAGTCGAACCCTTCACCGTCGCCCGGCCGAAGAAGGGAAGCCTGGCAAACGGCGAAGCCGTGGTCTCGTAGATCGCTTCGTTGTTGACATCCATCCAACGCCCGATCGCCTGCAGGCGGTCGACAAACTCGGGTTGGATGGTCCCATCCGGTCTAGGCCCTATGTTCAGCAGCAGGTTCCCTCCCTTGGAGGCCACTTCAATCAGCATCCGGATGAGATCCCGGCTCGTCTTGAACTCCGTCTCGTATTTGTTGTAGCCCCAGCTATCGGTATTGATGGTTACGCACGATTCCCAAAGCCCTCCAGTTCCCGTGGCGGGTACATATTGCTCGGGGGTTCCGAAATCCGCAGGGTTTCCTGGCTGGCGGTTGTAGAGCCTGTCGTTGATCAGCGTGTTGGGCTGCAGCGACTGGATCATCTCCCGAATGGAATCCGCGCCGATTCCAGCCGGCTTATGCTCCCACTCGCCGTCGAACCAGATTGTAGCGACATCGCCGTAGCCAGTCAGCAGTTCTCGAAGCTGGGACTTCATGTATTCGATATAGCGTGGCAGGTCTCCGGGTGACGTGGCCGGCTCCCAATCCCGCCGGGGCGTGTAGGCGGGATGATGCCAGTCCATGATCGAGTGATAAAATCCGAGGCGCAACCCGAGGCGCCGCGTGGCTTCCGCCAGGTCCTTCAGCGGATCGCCCGGATACGGCGTGATCTCCATGTCGTAGGAGGAGGCCTTGCTGCGGTAGATCGAAAAACCGTCGTGGTGTTTCGACGTGATGACGGCATATTTGGCGCCAGCCGACCGGATCAGTTCGGCCCACTCGACCGCATTGAACTTCACGGGATTGAACTGCCGCGCGTAGCGGTCGTACTCCGGTTGCGGAATCCGCAGCCTATGGCGCGCCCATTCGTGGCGGCCGATCACCGAATAGGGTCCCCAGTGAATGAAGATCCCGAACTTGGCGTCCCGGAACCAGCGCGTCCTCTCCGATTGATCGACGGGCGGGGTGTGCGGCTGGGCCACCAGGGCAGCCATCGTAAGAGCGAACGCGGCGAATCGCATCAACAGACTCCTTGAATGCCCGAATGCATGTTTTGCAGGGAGCGCAACATGCTGGACAGCTCCGGCCAGTCGGTGTCGATCAACGAGGCCGTTGTCTCCAGCATATTGCGGTTCAGGAGGCTGATGAAAAGCGATACCAGTTCCGGATCGCGCCAGCCCTTGGCCGCTTCCGCCTCCAGCACCGCCACCGCCTCTTCGATCGAGAACGCCCGCTTGTAGGTTCGCTCCGTGATAAGCGCGTCGAAGATGTCGACCAGCTGGAGCATACGCGCCAGAAGGGGAATCTGTTCGCCCGCCAGTCCATCCGGATATCCGCTGCCGTCCCATCGTTCATGGTGGTGGCGGATGATCGGGAGCACCGGCCGAAGGCTCTTCATCGGTTTGCAGATCTCCTCGCCGCGAACTGTGTGTTGTTTCATGACCGCCCACTCAGCGTCGGTCAGCCGGTTTTGCCCGTGCAGAATCGAATCCGGAATACCCACCTTGCCGATGTCATGCAGATAACCGCCCCGGTACAGTGCGATCAGCTCCGATCGCGGCAGCCCCAGCGCTACTCCCAGCGCCACGCCATAGGTGGCCAGCCGTTGACAGTGCTCGGCCGTGTAGGAGTCGCGCGCCTCCACGGCCTGCGCTAGCGCGAACAGAATCGTCTCGGCTTCGTCCAGGGAGTCGATCGCGGCTTTGTTCCGAAGCAGCGCCCGCACCCGGGCGCGGATCACGCTGGGATGGAGCGGTTTGGTCAGGTATTCGTCGGCGCCGGCCTCAATCCCCAGGACTTCCTGCTCGGCGCTCTGCGTGTTCGTTATGATCAGCGTTGGTAAAAGGCTGGTGCGCCGGTTCCCCTTGATGCGCCTGCAGATATCGGCGCCGCTCATGTCTGGCATCACAAGGTCCAGAATGACCAGATCGATCGAATTGCGGTCGAGGATTTCCAACGCTGCCGCGCCGCTTGCGGCCTCGAAGAACTCGTACTGCCCGGCGGCGCGAAGGATGCTCTTCAGGAGGCGGCGATTAATCTCCTGCGCGTCAATCAGCAGTAATCGCCCGGTTGCGCCACTTTCCAGCCACGGTACGTTCGAAAGCGCCGTGGGAACCGCTCCGATAAGAGATCGCTCCGGTTCGGTGATCACGTTCGCGGAAATTTCCACTGCTTGCTCCTCTGCTACTATCGGCACTAGGAGAGAAACTATTTAGATGCGACCGTTGTTGAGTTTCCTGGTTCTGATGGTCCCCGTTTTCGCCGCCGAACTGACCAAGGGAGAGCGCGATCAGGCCATGAGCCACCTGCACGCCACCCGCAAACAGGTCCTGGACCTGATGGCGCCACTTTCGGACGAACAGTTGAAATACAAGACCGCACCGGAGCGTTGGAGCATCCTGGAGTGCGCCGAGCACATAACCGAGACCGAACTGATGCTGCGCGGCCTGATTCAAAAAGTTGCCGCCTCCGCCAAGGCCGACGATGCCAAGCGCGAGGCCCGGAAAGCCGCGAACGCCGCGAATCTGGAAAAGATGCAAAAGCAGATGACGGACCGGTCCCAACGCGCTTCCGCGCCGGGCGAGATTCAGCCCAAGGGCCGGTTCGCTTCGAAAGACGCCGTCGTGACGGCCTTCAAGCAGCGCCGCGACGAGACAATCCGCTGGGTCGAATCCACACCGGAAGATCTTCGCGGAAAGTTTTTCAAAATGGGCCCCTCGGAGGCGGACCTATACGAAATGATCTTCGTGATTAGCGCCCACTCCGAGCGTCACCTCCTTCAAATGAAGGAAGTGATGGCGGCTTCCGGATTTCCCAAGAAGTAACGGTTACTTCACGCCGGCGGGCTTCGGCTTGGCCGGCGCGGGCGGCGTTGCGGCGGGTGCCATAGCCGGTGCGCTCTTGTCGTAGATGTCGATGATTTGGCGGGTAATTTCCACGGCGCTGGCGGCAAAGAGAATCGGGCTCTGCTGGCTGCTGACGTCGATTACGACTGCGTAGCCATTATCGCTGGCGTACTTGTCGAGAACGGCCATCAGCTTTCCGCCGATCTCCTGGAACAGCTTCTGCTGTTCTTGATCCAACTCGCCCGAGGCGTCCTCGCCATCGCGCTGCAGCGCCTTTTGCTTTGCATCGATATCGCGGATCAGCCTGTTCTTCGCCTCTTCGCTGGCGGTGTTGGAGCTGGCGCGAAGCTGATTCTGCAGGGCCGCGATCTCGCCTTGGCGTTTTTCCAATTCCTGGCGCTTCGGCAGAAAGCGGGCTTCCAATTCCTTGGCGGCCTTCTGGCCATCCTTGGTCTGGACAATCGCGCCTTGCAGGTTGATTACGCCGATCTTATTCGGCTGCGCGCTGACAGCGAGAGAGGCGGCCACGAACGTTACGGCAAGCCCCGGCATCTTGGTGATCACGGTGTTGAAACTCCTCAGGTTACGAACCGTTAGAAGGTCCGGCTAATGGTGAAACGGAAAGTTCGTCGCTGTTCGAAGAACGGCGTCGCGCGGCCCCAGGTGGCCACCGAATTGATGAATGTCGCCTGATTGGGAAAGGCGGAGCGATCCAGCACAACCGGCGGCTGGAGGAAGTTCTGCACGATTGTTGGATTATACGCCCAATAGAAGCGGAAAGGCGCGTTGACCACCGGCATCATGATCTGCATCTCCAGACCGGTTGACGTCCTCAGTTTCTCGGTGCCCGGAGCCACCAGAACGCGGTTGTCGAAGCCGGCCGAAGGGTTGTTGGTGTTCAACAGGTCGATGCGATCCTGCCGCATTTTCAGCTGGTTCTTGAGCATGATTTTATTCAAGCCAGCGTCGAAAAATGCAGCGAGTGTCACTGGACCAAAGATCGGAATCCGGTACTCAAAGTTTCCAATCAGTTGAGTGTCGCCGCCTGGGAAAATCAATTGGTAGGACGGCACGTTTTGGAAAACGGGTTGGAACGACAGCGATCCGTCGCTGTTCGCCACGCGCTGCTGGCGGGCGGAACCGTCGTCGTTCAAAACGGGCACCTGCGCCTCCGACGGGATGAACGCCATCGGGCTAACTCCCCAGATATCGAATCCGCGCACGTCGTTTTCGCCGCCCATATAGACGCGGTTAAACGGCGGGGCCGCTCTGCCGCCGTACCCGGCAACCAGCCTCCCCATGGCACGCCAGCCGATCACGTGACCCTTCTTGAAGCCCGAGCGGAACCACGTGGTGGAGACCGTCGGTTCGATCAGGTTGACGTTCCCGCGCATGAAGCTGCCGGCAAACGTCGTTGCGGCGTAAAAGCTCTTGCCGCGGCTCGGTGTAATGGGGTGGTCGATCGTGTTGTAGGTGAATGCCGGAATGATCTTGCTGGTCCGGATACCGTCCAACTGGTTCGGGCCGCCCAGGCCCTGGAAGTTGATGAATTCGAAGTACTGGCGGCTGGAGCTGGTGAGTGTATTGATCCGCGAGACGTCGTAGCCGTAGCTCAAGGTCCAGCGGGCGAACGTGCGGCGATACTGACCGGAGGCGAAGATCGTGAAGCCGCGCCCGTTGGAGACGTAGTTCAGCAAATTTCCGGTGCCGAGTTGTTCAAACACCGGAATCAGATTGCGGCCGGACAGCAGCGAAACCTCACGCGCCTGGTCGAAATTGAACCGCTGCATGTAGATCGTAAAACCGGCTTGAATCGGCCGGTCGAGCAGATAGGGTTCGGTGAACGAGAACGTCACGTCCCGGATGCGGTCGCCCAACTGGGAACTGATGCCGAGTGTTTCGCCCAGCCCCAGGAAGTTGTTGGTCGAATAGCCGAACGAAACAAAGCTACCGGCAATACCCGAGACGCCGCCCGAGAGCTGTACTGAGTTCTTGCCGCGCTCTTTCACCTTCAGGGTAATATCTACGGTGTTCGCCTTGGTATCGCGCGTGATCTCGGCCGCTTCCTGCTCCTTCAGCGCTTCGAAGTATCCAAGTTGATTCAGACGGAGGATCGAAAGCTCCCAAAGGCGCGTCGAGAACATGTCGCCTTCGTCCACCAGCAACTCGCGGCGAATAACCTTATCGCGCGTCGTCGTGTTTCCGGAGAAATTGATGCGCCGGACGAAGAACTGTTTGCCCTCGTCGACGTTTAGCGTGAAATCGATCTTGTCGGTGCCGAGCGTCGGATTGATGTCCGGTTCGGGCACCATGTCGATGTAGCCGAACTCGCCGTACAGCTTGCGGATCGACTCGAGCCCCTTGCGCAGTTTCGCGGTGGAGAAGACCTCGCCCTGGCGCATCTGGAAGACGTTGGACAGAATCGTCTCCGGCGTGCGGAAGAGCTTCATTCCAACGGCGTTGATGTTCTGCAGCCTGTACTGCCGGCTCTCTTCGATGTTCAGTGTCAGGTCGGCGCGCTTGCCGGGCTTGTTCGGTTTGAACACCGGAATCTTGAAACCTTTTCCGCCGGTATCGCGGATCTCCAGTTTGTGCTCGCCCGCGCGCGTGGTAAAGTACCCTTTTTCCTGGTAGAACACCTGCACCCGTTGCTTGTCCTCTTCGAGTTTCGACGAATCGTAGGTTTTCGCGAACAGGCTCTCGAACAGAATGGAGTGAGGGATTCCGACAGGGCGAAGATTCTTCATCGCGCGCCGCACGACACGGTCGGAGAAGATCTTGTTCCCCTCGATGTTGATGGAGCCCATCTTCACCTTCGGGCCCTCGTTCACCCGGAAGACGACTTCCATGGAGGACGGCGGAATCTGGCGAAGCTCCGGCTCCACGGTCGCGTACTGGCGGCCACGCTCTGCTAAGTATTCCTTTAGAACGATAGCGGCGCGCTGTACCTTGTTCGGGTCGTACTGCGATTCCACCGAGAGGCCGACGCGGCGTTCCTTGAACCGGTCGAGAATTTCCGACACTGTCACCGATTTCGCGCCTTCGTACTTGATTGACCGGACCATCCGGCGCTCCACCACAACGAAGCGAAGAATCCAACCGGTCTTTCCTGCCTCCTTTTCGAGCGAAATGTCATCGAACCTGCCCGTGTTCCAGAGCGACATAAAGTCCCGGTTCAGGGAATCTTGATCGATCTTGTCACCGCGCTTCGTCGTAATCATGGCTCGCAGAGTGTCTTGCGGCACCCGGCGGGCGCCGCGGAACTCGATCAACTCGACGACGTCCTCAAGCTTTGCGGGGTCGACGCTGGGTTTGGCCACACCGGGGACCGGTTTGGCGGGTTCGGCGGCCTGCGGCACCGTTTCGAACGGATTCGCGGGCTTGGCTGGCTGTGGCGTGGGCT
>VFZO01000233.1 GCA_016871155.1 Acidobacteriota bacterium
TCGTCGATCTCGTGCTTCCATACCTGGTACCCAGGCCAGCCTAGAATCTTCGTGAACTCGTGTTCTCGCAATCCCGCGAGTTTAGCTCACCCGTTCACATTCCTGCGCAGAGCCCAATTTTCATCCGAACGGCTCACTGCACGGGAACTTAAGCACACGCCACGGGATTACGTCGTACCTGACAAATTGCCCGCCTAATGTGGGGACATGCAACGGCGTGCTGTACACGACGGGCAACACCAGCCTAGCCACCTACATTTCGGCCGGGTTCGTCTACGGCGAGCGCGCGCCGGACCAGTATGCAACCGGGTGGGCGAGTAACGCGCCGAGCGGGACTGATCCGCTCTATACGCAGATCGGAAACGGTATTTTCAACATGCAGGCCGGGCCCGTGGGTCCCGAGGACACGGCCGGCGGACTTGCCTACAATCTGGGAGACCTGGCGCCGGGGGACGAGGCGCAGTTCACTTTCTACAAGGGATTGGCCGAGGTTCCCGAGCCCGGAACGTGGGCCACGCTGGCGGCGGGGCTGCTGTTCGTGGCCGCCGCGTCGCGTGCCAGAAAGCCGGCCGCTTCGCACTGGACGTCGTCCAGCAGTCCCAAGCAGATCGACACGAAGTGAACAAACGAGTAGCCGCCGCGGGATAGCGCCTTGCTGTGTTCCCACCAGACGGCGGCGCAAGTGGCGCCCATGAAGAGCGCCTGTAGCAAGCGGAGAATGCCGGGCAAACGGCAGCCACGCCAGACGCGGGCAAGGTTCGCGGCCTGGAACCGCAGGTGGCACGCTTCGTCGCGCAGCAACCGCTCGCAGATCGCCTGGAGCCACAGCGAGTCCGTTCCCCGGCGAATGGCATTGTAGTAGGGCACGGCGACAATCTCCGCGCAGACGAGCACGGAGACCATCAGGCCAAAGCCCATCGGTTTCCGGATCCAGCGAAACAGGCCATCCATCCAGTGTTTGCGAAGCAGTGGCTCCCCTTGCGCCTTGAGAAACTCGCCCAGCCAGTGGGCGTGGCGGTTCTCCTCCTGAATGAAGAGAGCCATGGCCTCACCCAGCCAGGCGTCGCCGGTACGGGCGCCAAAACACCGGGCGTACTCGAGAAGGTGGCGGCCCTCCGAACACTCGCCGAGCTGGAACTGGCGGAGTGAGCCGGCCAGCGCGTTGTCGCTCCACCGGTCACGAACCGGGGCCTGCAGCGGCTCGGCCAGGCTCTGTCGAAAGTGGTCTCGCCAAAGGAGACCGGCGAAATGCTTGTCCATACTGTGTACTTTACATCATAAAGTACTTTCTGACAATAGAAAAGTTGGAATTGAGCCTCATTGCTACAATAGAGCCGCTTGGACGCCGGCACCGCCCTCTACAACCGATCGCAATCCGCCACCGATGCGGCGATATGCGATCTGCTCGCGACAGAGATCGACGGTGCATTGCCCGAGGCCGAGAACAAGATATGGCACGCGCACCCAGTCTGGTTTCTGGATGGAAACCCGGTCGCCGGCTACAGTAAGCTCAAGGGCTGCATCCGGCTGCTCTTCTGGAGCGGGCAGACCTTCGACGAAGCCGGACTGCGGCCGGAAGGAAAGTTCAAAGCGGCGGAGGCGCGCTTCACCTCGGCGAGCCAAGTGAAAGTCGAGGACCTGCGCCGGTGGCTCGGGATGGCCCGCGACATCCAGTGGGACTACAAGAACATCGTCCGCAGGCGCGGCCGCCTGGATAGATTGAAGTAGGCAAATCGCTCCCCGCGTAACAAAACGGCGCGCCCGCGTATAGTACACAACGGCGATGACAATCGAGCAACTCTACCAGGAGCATTCGAAGGCCGTCTACCGCTGCCTGCTGGCATGGTCGCGCAACCATTCCGTCGCCGAGGACCTTACCTCGGAGACTTTCGTGCGCGCCATCCTAGCCGAGCAGTCCGTCCGCGAAAGCACCGCACGGGGCTACTTCGTCACCATTGCGCGAAATCTCTGGCTGCGCCATCGCCAGAAACTCGCGCGGGAGACCCTGCTGCCCGCCGACATTCCCGACGCCACCCGCCTGGAGACCATTCACGTTCTGGAGGCGTTGCATGCGCTGCCGCCGGAGCTTCGCGATCCGCTTGTCCTGTTCGCCCAAGGCGGCTTGACCTACGAGGAGATCGCCGCCCAACTCCAACTTACCCTGGCCACCGTGAAGATCCGCATCTTCCGCGCCCGCCAACGTCTTGAGGACTTCCGATGACACTCCACCCCGACATCCTGACCGACCTTGTGATTCTTTATCACGCCGGTGAGGCTTCGCAGGCCACCCGCACCCTTCTTGAAGAGCGCGCCGCGTCGGATCCGGCGATCGCCGCCGCGCTGCAGGCCCCGCCGCGGATTCCGTCTCCCTTGCCCGCCGCGCCGAAACCCGACCACCGATTGGCGCTGCGCAGCGCACGCAATCACATCCTTGCGATCGCCGCAGTCCTAGCCGTTTTCGCGGTCTCCGGCCTACTCATCCTCCGAAGGGCCAACCCGGAGAGCGTGCATCTTTTCATGAACTCCGTGCCGTTCTTCGTGCTCTTGACTGTCTGGGCTTTGGCGCTGGTGGCACTGAATTTTGCCCGCAAGTGGTTCGTGCGGTGAGGAACTATTCCACCCACTCCACCGACGCTGACTCGAGCATGCCTCCAAGCAGTTCCCCAGCATCCCGCTCGACCGCACGCAGAACGTTTTCGGCGAACTGCCGGCTGGAGGAAACTGTGACGGCCGTCACAGTAGCGCGGTTCATCAACTGCTGATCGTCAATCTCCGCGACCGACACATTATGCCGGACACGCAAACGGGCCTTGAGGCTTCGCACCACATTGCGCCGGTCCTTCAGCGACGCGGCGTGGTCGATGCGAATCTCCAAATGAATTGCGCCGAGGACCGGCATCGGGTTTAGAACGCGTCGTGCTTGATCTGTTCGGTGATGAACGCTTCGATGACGTCGCCTTGCTTGATGTCGTTGTACCCGGCGATCGAGATACCGCACTCGAAGCCCGACTTCACTTCGCTCGCGTCGTCCTTGAAGCGCTTCAAGGCACCAA
The DNA here is from genome assembly GCA_016871155.1 of Acidobacteriota bacterium. Taxonomy (GTDB): domain Bacteria; phylum Acidobacteriota; class Terriglobia; order Bryobacterales; family Bryobacteraceae. The sequence continues at coordinate 3,054 of VFZO01000233.1, forward strand.
TCTTGCCCGTATACACCACAACGTTGTCGCGCAGCAACCGGACCTCGGCCGCCCGCGGTATGAGACCGTCGGAAACGTAACAGCCGGCCACGGTACCGATCTTCGAAATGCGGAAGATCTCCCGAACTTCGGCGCGGCCCTTGGCTGTTTCCTTGAATACCGGCGCCAACAGGCCCAGCATCGCTTTCTTGATCTCGTCTGTGACCTCGTAGATGATCGAATGCTGCCGGATATCGATACCCTCCCGTTCCGCGACGGTTTGGGCGTTGCGATCGGGCCGGACATTGAAGCCGATCACGATAGCGTCGGAGGTTGTGGCGAGGTTGACGTCGGACTCGGTGATGGCGCCGACTCCGGTGAGGATGACCCGGACGCGCACCTTCTCGTTCGTCAACTTTTGCAGCGTGTCGGAGAGGACCTCGGCGCTGCCGCCGACGTCGGCCTTGATGATGAGGTTGAGATCTTTTGTCTCGCCCTCCTGCATTTGGGCATGCAACGCTTCCAGGCTGGCGCGCTTGTTCTTCGCCATCTGCACGTCGCGGGACCGTGCTTCGCGGAACATGACGATCTGCTTCGCCTTCGCCGTATCCGTAATCACCTGGAAACCGTCGCCCACCTCGGGCAGCGTCTCCAGGCCCAGCACTTCCACGGGCGTGGCCGGACCGGCCTCGCGCAGCGGATGGCCGCGATCGTCGAACATCGCGCGAACCTTGGCCAGAATCGACCCGCAGAGGACGAAGTCGCCCACGCGCAGCGTTCCGTTGCGGACCAGCATGGTGGCCACTGGGCCGCGGCCCTTGTCGAGGTGTGCTTCGAGTACGTTTCCAATCGCGGGACGCGTCGGATTCGCCTTCAGACTCTTCATGTCGGCGACAAGCAGAATCATCTCGAGCATCAAATCCAAATTCGTCTGCGCCTTGGCCGACACCGGCACCATGACCGTGTCGCCGCCCCAATCCTCGGCCAGCAAACCGTGATCGTTCAACTGCTGTTTAATCCGGTCCACCTGGGCGTCGGGTTTGTCGATCTTGTTGATCGCGACGATGATCGGCACCTTGGCCGCCTTGGCGTGGTTGATCGCTTCAATCGTCTGCGGCATGACGCCGTCGTCGGCTGCGACGACAAGAATGACAACGTCGGTCACCTTGGCGCCGCGGGCGCGCATACGGGTGAACGCTTCGTGGCCCGGCGTATCGATGAAGACGATCTTCTTGTTATGAATCTCCACCTGATAGGCGCCAATGTGCTGTGTGATCCCGCCCGCTTCGCGCTCGGCCACGCGAGCCGTGCGAATCGCGTCGAGCAGCGAAGTTTTGCCGTGATCGACGTGGCCCATGATGGTGACCACTGGAGCCCGAACGATGACATCGTTCGGATCCTCGGCCAGTTCCACTTCCCAGGTCTGCTCCTCTTCGTAGCTCACCTGTGAGGTGACGGCGCCGAAGTCCTTCGCCAGATCCTCGGCCATCTTGACGTCGAGCGTTTGATTGATGGTGGCGAAAATCTTGCGGTCCACCAGCTTCTTGATCACCAGCGTGGTCTTGATGCCCAGCTTTTCGGCCAGCTCCTTGACCGTGATGCCTTCGGAAACCGTGATTTCCTTGCCTTGGGCGAGCAGGTGATCCGTGTTCTCTTTTTTCGAGAACATCGGGCGCAGCTTGCCCTCCTCGATCTCCTTATCGCGGCCTTGCGGACGCTTGCGGTTATCGGTGCGCCGGTTCGCCTCGGTGGGAGGCATGGCCATCGGCGCCGGCTGCAACAGCCCGGCCGACGTGGGATGCATCTGCCGTCCGCGCGGACCGCCGGGGCCGCCGCCGGGACGCATTCCAGTTGGCTGACCCGGGCCGGCCGGGCGGCCCATACCGGGCGGTCCGGGACGCGGTCCGGCGGGGAAGAGAGGACGGCCGGGGGCTGGAGCGCCGGGGCGCGGCCCACCCGGCATCGGGCGCGCGGGCGCGGCCGGTCCGGGAGTCTGCAACTTGTTCAGCCGGTCCACCATATCCTGCCGGGGCGGCACCACGGGCCGTGCGGCCGGCTGACCGGCTAGAGGCCGGTTTGGTGCGGGCGGGCGCGGCGCCGGAGCGCCAGGGCCTATTGGCCGGATGGCTTGTTGCGGCGAACCTTGCGGACGTGGCGCCGGCGGACGCGGAGCCAAGGGGGCTCCGGGCGCCGCGGTTGGCGGCGGTAAAGCGGCGGGCGTCTGACTTGCCACAAACACAGCGGCCGGGGGCGTGGGCCGCGCCGGCTGGCCGGGAGGGGCGTCCGCTGGGGGCGATACGGGCCGGGTTGGGCCGGGGCTGACGATCGGCTGCTTGGGGCCGGATAAAATCTGGCCTGGGCGCGGCGTTTGCGGCGAGGTCAATGGTGCGCGAACAGGCGGCGCAACCGGTTTCGGTGGCGCGGCCGGTGCCAGTGATTCGGCCGGCTTCGCGCTTGGGGCGGCGATCGGCGGCAGGATCGGCTTGCCCGTCGCCAGCGGCGGCCGCAACGGCGCCATCGGCTTGATGGCCGCGTCGGCTACCGGGGGCGGCTCCACGACTGGCGGAGGTTCGGCGGCAGGCCGCGTCGAGACCGGCGGTTGGGCCGGCGGCGGCTCGGGAGCCGCACGTTCCTCGCTTGTCACTTCCGGTGAAGGAGCGGGCCGCGGGGATTCGCTGGTGCGGCCGCCTTTCGCCACACGCTGGCGCACTTCGAGAGCAGTGTCCTCTTCGATGGAACTGGAGTGGGTTTTGTTGGTAACGCCCAGCTCATTGAGGACATCGAGGATCATGCTCGTCTTGACCTCAAGCTCCCTTGCCAGTTCGTTGATTCGGATCTTACTCATAGATGGAGAGAAAACGGATTTTAGGACCTAACGCCGACCGCGCGGACACGATCACCGTGGCGCAGGCCGTGACTGCCCCTCATGCCATGGTAACAGATGCGGTTTCCACCGAACCCGGTACGGGCATGGGTCAAATGCTTATGCTTCCGGAGCTTCTTCCTTTGGAATTTCCACTGCGGCCGCCTCCGCCACCGCCTCTTCGACGGCTTCCACGCCTTCCGTGGCTTCCGCCGCCAGAGGCTCCCCGTCCACCGGGGCGGCTTCGGCGGGCTGCTCTTCTTCGTACGGGCCGTAATAGCCGTTTACGGCGGCCTGGATCGAATCCATCGCCTTCGTGTTGATACCCGGGATCGCCATGATCTCCTCCGGCGTCATCGCGCCCAGGCGCTCCACGGTGCCGATGCCCGCTTCGAACAGCCGCTCAATGACTTTTTCACCCAGGCCGAAATCGGCCAACACCGACAGCGGCGCCCCGGAGACTTGCAATTGCGCCATCTGGGCTTCCACTTCGCGCCGTTTTTCTTCTTCGCTCTTGATGTCGATCTTCCAACCGATCAACTTGGCCGCCAGCCGGACGTTCTGGCCTTTTTTGCCGATCGCGAGCGATAGCTGGTTGTCGTCGACGATCACTTCCATATGCCGGTCGTTCGGATCCAGCACCGTTACACGGCTGATTTTCGCCGGGCTAAGCGCGTGGGTCGCGAACTGGACCGGATCCTCGGAGAACTCGATGATGTCGATCTTCTCTCCGCGCAACTCGCGAATGATCGATTGCACGCGCATGCCTTTCATGCCGACGCATGCGCCGACCGAATCGACATCGCGATCCCGGGACGATACGGCGATCTTGGTCCGTTCGCCGGCCTCGCGGGCGCACGCCTTAATCACAACCGTGTTGTCGTAGATTTCTGGAACTTCCTGTTCGAACAGGCGCTTCACGAATTCGCAATCGGCACGCGAGAGAATCACGCCGGCGTTTTTGCCGCTGCGTTCCACCGTCTTGATGACACAGCGTACGCGGTCGCCGATCTGGAAATTTTCCAGCCGGGACTGCTCGCGCCGGGGCAGCCGCGCTTCGGTCTTGCTCGAAACGTCGCAGATGAAGTCGCCCATCTCGTTGCGCTTGATGGTGCAAGTGACCAGTTCGCTCACGCGGTTGTGAAACTCGTTGAAAATGGTGTCGCGCTCGGCCTCGCGGACCTTCTGCATAATCACCTGTTTGGCCGTCTGCGCCGAAATACGCCCCAGCGCTTCGGTCTTCTTCGGGAACCGGATCTGGCCGCCCACCTGGGCGTTTCGATCAAACTCCATCGCCTCACCGAGGGTCATCTCCTTGACCGGGTCGGTGACCTCCTCGACGATATTCTTCACCGAATAGATCTGAATCGCGCCCGTGCGCTCGTCGAAATCGGCCGTCAACTCCTCGTTGGCGCGGAACTGCTTGCGCGCGGCGGCCAGCATGGCGTCCTTCACGGCATCGACGATGATACGGGGATCGATACCCTTTTCCTTGCTCAGGATTTCGATCGACTGATAAATGGTTCCCACGGTTGTTGAACTCCTATTTCCTGTTACCACTCAAACTTCAGGTTGGCCTTCTTGATCTTGTCGAACGGAATCTTCACCGTCCGGCCCTTGGTCCCGGCCACGGTCGCCGTCTGATCGGAGAACGCCTCCAAAACACCATCCCAGCTCGCGCTGCCCTCCACCGGTTCCTTGCACACGATCTTGACGCGCTGACCCGTGAACCGCTCAAAGTCGCTCGGGCGAACCAGCTTGCGCTCCACGCCGGGCGAACTGACCTCCAAAGTGTATTCGCCGCCGGGGATCACATCCTCCACGTCGAGGATCGTCCCGACCTGGGTCGAGACGTTTTCGCAATCGGCCAGAGAGACGCCGCCCGCCTTATCTATATAGATACGCACGACACGGTGGCGCCCGCCGCCGAGAAACTCGACATCGACCACCTCCATATCGTCCGAGCGCGTTACGCGGCCGGCGATGGCCCAAATTTTATCGATCAGATCCTGACGCATGGTGGCAAATAAAAAAGTGGGCTTTCGCCCACTTCGTTTGGTCAGCCGTTCGATTTCATTGTACAACTCAGGACAGATTTCGCAAGGGGGTCCCCGGGTCTGTGTCGCTGTGCCGGGCCAGCTCGGCGAACCAGCCGTCCGCCGCCAGCAGTCCGGCCGGAGTCCCTTCCTCGCGTACGACGCCCTCGTCCAGCACGTACACGTAGTCCGCCTCCTTGATCATCGTGTACCGATGGGCGATCACCAGCATTGTCGGCTTCGGGTCCAATTGCTGAATCGAGTCCTTCACCTCCTGCTCGGTGGCGAAATCCAGATTCGCCGTGGCCTCGTCGAAAACCAGCAACCGCGGCCGGTCCGCCAGGATCCTGGCGATCTGCACCCGCTGGCGCTCTCCTACGGAGAGCCCAACGCCGTTTTCGCCGATCTCGGTGTCGAGCCCCTCCGGCAGCCGCGCCAACAGATTCCGCAGGCCGGCGGCATGCGCGGCTTCCAGAACCTCAGCATCCGACGCCTCCGGGCGCTTGTACCGGATGTTGGCCTTTAGCGTCCCCCGGAACACGGCTCCGTCGGCCGCCACCACGCCGACCGCCCTGCGCACCGCCGCCGGACTGGCCGAGGCGATGTCCAATCCATCGATATGGATGGAACCGGCGATGGGTTCGAACAGCTTCAGCAGCAGGTCGGCGGCCGTCGTCTTTCCCGCGCCCGAGGGACCGGCAAGCGCCGTCACTTTTCCCGGCGCCAGTTTCAGATTCAGACCCTTCAACACGTCGCGCCCTTCCACGTAATGAAAGCGGACACCGCGGAACTCCACGGCGCCCGGTCCGGCCGGCAGATCGGCGCCCGGTTGCTCCACAGGCCCCTCCTCGCGCAGCCGCATCGCCCGCTGCAAGGACGCCAGGTTTTGTTGCAGCGAAACCGCCATGCCGTTCAGAGAATCGACCGGGGAGTAGAGCCGGTCCAGATAAGCCACAAACATGATGACGTCGCCCGGAGTCAGACTCTGCCGCAACACCAGCCAGCCTCCGTAGCCGATCAGTAGGGACTTGCTCAGATTGCTGATCACGCTCTGAGTGATGTAGTAACCGTGGTATCGGCGAATGCGGCTGGTGTAGACGCCATAGGCGTGGGTGGATTCCGCTCGCAGCAAGTCTTCTTCCCGCTGCTCGGCGCCGCTGAGCTTTACCGTCTTGGCCGCGGCGATTGTGCCGGTGATGTGCGCCGAGATGTTCTCCCACAGCTCGTAGTAAGGCTCCAGGCCGCTCTTCATTTGAACCGCGCAACGGCGTGCCACCCATAGATAGGGTGGAATCAGCGCCAGCGCCACCAGCGCCATCTCCCAGTTCTGCGAAAACATGATGGCGCAGATGCCCACCAACCGCAGCACTTCCGGGGCGATCTGTTGGGAGAACGCGTGCACCACCGGGGCCAACTGGTCCGATTGATCGATCCGCTTGGCGATGCCGCCGCTTGTTTGATTGACAAAGAAGCTGGCCGGCAGCTTCAGCACGTGGCCAAAGGTCGACGCGATCAGGTCCACCTCCATATCGCTTGCCACGCGGGCGCCGGTGTAGTCCGACCGCAAAGAGAAGAAGTAGCCTGCGACACTCAAGAGGAACAGAAGCGTCACGGATGTCAAAAGCTCTTCCACCGCGTTTCCAGCGATGACGGCATTGATCGCGCGGCGGTAGATCAAGGGCTGCGCGAGATCCGCCACGGTCGCGAGCAGGGCGAAACAACCGACGATGACGAACTGGCGCTTGTGCTGGCCAGCCATCTGGAGGAGTGTAGGGAGAACGGACACGTTCTAGTATGGTTGATATGAAACTCGCCCTCGTGTTTGCCGGCTGTGCGTTATTCGCCGCGGAGAGTTGGACGCAATTCCGGGGTCCGGGCGCTGCCGGCCTGGCCGACGACTCCCGCTTTCCCGAATCCTGGAGCGAGACTGAGAACGTCGCCTGGAAGACACCGATTCCCGGCATGGGCTGGTCGTCGCCGGTTGTGTGGAAGGACCGCGTGTATCTCACCACGGCTATCTCTTCCGCCTCCATCGAACCGCCGAAGAAGGGTCTCTATTTTGGAGGAAATCGCGGCAAAGTCACCGACGAGCACCGCCTGCTGGCCTACGCGCTCGACGCCAAATCCGGAAAGATCGTCTGGGAGCGCGAGCTATGGAAGGGCGTGCCGCCGCAGTCCCGCCATCTCAAAAACTCTTTCGCGTCGGAGACGCCCGTGACCGACGGCGAGCGGGTCTACGTAATGTTCGGCAACTTCGGTTTGTGGGCCTTGGACAGGAACGGGAAAGTGGTTTGGACGCTGGCGCTCAAACCCTCCGACACGCGCTACGGTTGGGGCACCGCCGCGTCGCCGGTGTTGCACAAAGGGCGCCTCTACATCCTC
>VFZO01000234.1 GCA_016871155.1 Acidobacteriota bacterium
GTCCGCAACGTAACATTGCCGAAATAGTGGTCGCCGTGATTGCCGGGTTCGTAAGGCTTGCCATCGAACCAGAACGTGGTGGGTTCATCCAGCACTGTAGATGCAGGCGTAAACTGAACGCCGCCGCCATTTCCGAGCGCGGTGTTCAGCGCCGCGGCAAAAACGAAGGGCTTGAAGCTGGAACCTGGCTGGCGGCGGGCCACCGCGCGATTGAGTTGCGACTGACCGTAATTTCGGCCACCGACCAGGGCGCGGACCTCGGCCGTGGAGGGGTCAATGGCCACCAGCGCCACCTGCGCACCGCCAGGATTCTGCTTCTTCCGCTTGGCGAGCATCTTGTCCACTTCGGCCATCCCCTCGCGCACCGACTCGACTGCGTCGTGCTGAAGATCGATGTCGAGAGTCGTGTAGACGCGATAGGATCGGCTGGTGAAGTCGTGATCGGAAAGCGATTCGTGCAGGAAGTCGGTTACCAGATCGACAAAATATGGGGTGTCGCCGGTGTCGGCGCCGCCTTTGATGATGTTGAGCGGCGAGGCGGCGGCTTCGGCGTACTCCTTGTCGGAGATATAGCCGTTGTCGCGCATTAACGAGAGCACGATGTTGCGGCGGGCCTTCGCGCGTTCGGGCCAGCGGATAGGGTTCGTGTAGCTGGGGCGCTGGATCTGCCCGGCCAGCGTGGCTGCTTCCGCGAGGCTGAGGGAGCGGACATCCTTGCCGAAGTAGACCTGGGAGGCCTCGCCGACGCCTCGAATGGCGAAACTACCCCGGCGGCCGAGGTCGACCATGTTGGCGTAGTACTCGAAGATCTGCTGCTTGGAGAGCTTCTGCTCCAATATAACGGTAATGATCGACTCTTCGATCTTCCTTTTCCAGTTCTTATCGAGCGTTAGCCAGAAGTTGCGGGCTAACTGCATGGAAAGTGTCGAGGCGCCCTCCGACATCCTGCCTTCCTTCAGGTTTATGTAGACTGCCTTGAGGATTCGAAGCGGATCGAATCCGGCGTGCTCAAAGAAGCGCTTGTCCTCCACCGAGACCACGGCGTTAACAAGTGTCTTCGGAAAATCGTCGAACTGCAGGATGCGGCGCTTTTCACGCTTCTGATCGAAGAGGTGGGTGATTAGCTCGGGTTCCAGGGCGTAGGCGGTGCGGGCTGTGTTGTCCCTCAGCGAGACAATACTCTCGATCTTGCCGTCCACCTGACGGATGACGCCGCCTTCGTTGTCGAAGTAGGAGTCCGGACCCGGGAGAATCTCAACAGCGTCGGGCCGGAGGTTGTACCAACCCATCCGGTTCGATTTCGACTCGCCATAGCCCGCGTTGCGCAGAGACCGCACGATCTCGTCCCTGGAAATTTCTTCGCCGACGTTCAGGGTCCGCGGCGCTGCGAAGATCATGGACGTATTGGGAAACGGTCCTTCCTTCAGTTTCTGGTCGATGATCGCCGAGTAGTGCATATAGACGGCGGCGACAAAAATGATGGAGATGACGGCCAATGGAGCGGCGGTGTAGAGAAACCACTTGCGCTTCCCTGCCTCCGGCCGCGCCGGCTTCGCCTCTCGACCTCCCCCGGATTTTACGAGCGGTGGGCCCTTGGCCATAAAGTGACGCCCCATTTTCTCACAGAAGCGGGGCGGGACTGTTTACTTCGGTGAACCGGAGGAGAGGCTCTCCAGTTCCCGCCACATGTCGTCGTGCTCCCGCCAGCCGGGCTTTTCACCCCCGTGGAACTGCACGAGCTTTACATTCAGGGTGCCATGGCCGAACGGGCAAATATATTCCACCTGGGGTGTTCCGATGCGAAGCATCTTGTCCCAGGCCCCTGAGTTCACGGGCATTCGCAATCGGCGCAGGCAGGAGCGGCAGCGGTAGCGCTGATCGAGAAGAATGACGTAAAAGGTACCGACGGCGGCCAGAAAGTAGGCGAAAATCGCGACTGTCCATGTCAGATCCTGGCCGAACTTGCGCGGCTTAAAGTCGCGAATCGTTGCCGGTTCGGGAAGCACGATCTCCATTCCGTACCAAATGCTGGCAAACACAGCGACGGCGCCCATGAGCTTGGCGATTAGAAAAAGCCAGTACCTCATACCTGATTAGACTCCACTTCGTTCCATTTAGTTGCGCGGACTTGCGATTCTCTTCTCAAAGAGAGTATCGGCAGAAACCAAGGCGCGCCTTTATGGCTGTTTGGCCTCGGAATTCACCGAAAGAGAGATCTGGCAACGAACCAGACGTTGGCCGGGCGTTCGGCAAGTCTGCGCATAAAATACGGGTACCAGGCAGGCCCGTACGGAACGTAAAGGCGCAGTCGCCAGCCCTGTTGGAGGATTTTTTCCTGGAGGTCACGGCGAATACCGTAGAGCATTTGGAACTCGAACTGACCGGGATCTGGCTTGGACGCCAGGACATGATCGATCATCGCCGGGTCGTGCGTAGCGAAGGCAGGATTGACCCCGTCGGCGAGAAGTCTGGAGGCCATTGCGCAGAAGTTCCGGTCGACATCGGCCTTGACGGGCATGGCGAGATCCTGCGGTTCGTTGTAGGCACCCTTGCAGAGGCGAACCGGGATCTTCCGTTCGTTTAGCCGGTCGATGTCAGCAGAGGTTCGGTACAGATAGGCTTGGATTACGGCGCGGACCGGCCCCCGGGTATGCATGATCTCCAGGATCTCGAGGGTTCGGCCGGTGTAGGCGGTGGACTCCATGTCGACCTCAATCCGGGAGCCAAGTTCTCGTGCCAGGCCGGCAAGCGGAAGGACGTTTTCCAGCGTCAGATCCTTCGAAATATCGAGTCCGAACTGGGTGAGCTTGATCGAGACGCTCGCGCCAGCCTCGAGCGCCGCGACCGCCCGGAGGGTACGCTCGGCGGCCAAGGCCGCGGCCGAGGCCTCCTGAGGTGTCGCCACATTTTCGCCCAGGGGATCGAGCGCGGCAAGGAGACCGCGCGATTTCAATTCGCGAACGGCGAAGAGGCCGTCTTCCAGCGTGTTGCCTGCAATGAACCGGCGGGACAGGCTCCGTGCGGCTGGCGAGTTCTCCATCCAGGCACGCAACCGGCGCTGGGTGGAGAGGTAGAGAAAAAAATTCTTCAGCGGCATGAGTTACGTCTCCGGAACGTCGAGACCGATTGAGCGCATGAGGGCCAGTGCATTGGACGTTTTAACAACGCCTGGCTTCATCCGGTAGTCGAAGGAGATTCGCCCGTCAACTATGGTGTCTTCAAAGTGGACGTTAACGGCCGCGGCGGCATCCATGCTAGCCAAGGCGAGATCGTGCGTGGTGACGATGCCGATAGCGCCGGTTTCGAGGAGCCGCGAGACGATCCCTGCGGCGCCGATCCTGCGGTCGTGCGAATTCGTTCCGCTCAACAACTCGTCAAGCAGGAAGAGCAGTTTTCGGTCGCGTTTGGAAAGATCGACAATCGCCTTGAGGCGCTGCAATTCGGCGTAGAAACGGGAGGAGCCCTCCTGCAGTGAGTCGACGGTGCGAATGGAAGCGCCGACAGAAAGGAGGCCCAGGCGCAAGGATTTGGCGCAAACGCGGGCGCCGGCATGCGCAAGAACGGTGTTCAATCCGATGGTACGGAGATAGGTACTCTTGCCGCTCATGTTGGATCCGGAGACGACTAGGAGGCGGCATTCGGCCCCGAGGTTGGCGTCGTTGGCGACGGCGCGGTCTCTGGGGATGAGAGGATGGCGAAGCCCGGTGCCGGCAAGCACCGGCTGGGTGGACCACTCGGGAGCAACTGTGTCGGGATTTTCGAACTCCCACCCGGCCAGGGACGCCAGCGCTTCGAACTCGCCGGCGGCGCGTAACCAGGTATCAACGAGGGCGCCATTGGCCGCGCGCCAGCGGTCCGCGGCGCGGGCGAAGTGCATGGAGAAAAGGAAGAGGAAGTCGAGCACGCGGAAAAGCTGATTGTCGAGCGAGTCGATCCATTCAGCCAGACGGGCCAGTTCCGCGATTCGCTCGCTGGCCGGACGTCCATCGGCGCTTCGGATTCGCACCTGAATATCGCGCACCAGGGCGCTGGAAAATTCGCCGGTCTCCAGAAGCCGTAGAACACCCTCCAGCACTCGCAGGTCGCGCCCGGCATCGGAGGTTTCCTGCAGAGTGCGCAGCACGGCCTTCTGGTGCAGCGCGAAGATGCCGGCGGCAAAGAGCATGGCGATACCGATGGGACTGAGTGCCCAGAGCGCAACCGAGGCTGCGGCACAAGCGGCAGAGACGATAGCAGCGGCCCACAGCCATCGATTGGCGGCGGGGAAGAGGTGCGACGAATCGACGGCCCATTTTCGGAGGGCTTTCGGATGCAGGCCCGTCTCTAGATCCGTACCGAGGACAGCCAGTTGTTCCCGGAGTTCGAGGTTGCCGGCGAGTTCGGACGCCGCCTCCAGCCGCAATGGCGCCGCTGGCGGGCCATCATGACCCAACAGCCACTCGGCGAGCGTGGCTTCACCCTCCCGTGTTCGCGCCTGCGAAAGCCGCTCAAAAAGGCCGCCGGCGCCGAAGAGGTCCAGGTCGCCGGAAAACGGATGATGCGCGGCGGCAAAGCTGTCGCCTCGCGAGGCGGAGCTTGAAAAATCGCCGGCCAGGCGCTGTAGCGCGCGGTCATGGAAAGAAACCGCCCGCCGCGCTCGTTCCATTCGGCGAATGACTCTTGCGTGAACCATCGTGGCCGCGAAGAAGACCGCCAACGAGATTAGGAACGGCCAAGGCGTGTCTTCCGGATGGACGAGGCCCATCCACCCAGCGTAGACGAGCAGTCCGCCGAGGGCCAGCCGCAGATAGCCGAAACGGTGATGACGAATCTCGTGGGAGCGGGCCGCGGTCTGCCGCATGTCCCGGAGCGCGGCCAGTTGCTCGCGGGGCTTCGCAAAGGGGTCCAATCTCCTTAATTGTGGCAGACGTTATAGACTTTTTTGAGGCCATGCGACTCTTTCCGTTGATTGGCGCCGCGCTGCTGGCGCAAAACCCGCTGGTGTTCGAAAACCCGCAGGTCCGCGTCGTAAAGGCGGCCAACCTGCCTGGGCAAAAGAGCCGTCCTCACGTGCATTTGGTGAACCGGGTGATGGTGCACCTGGACAAGGGGACGCTCCAAATCGCGTACCCGGACGGGACCGCGCGCGACATTCCCTTCATTGCGGGCCAGGTGCGCTGGGACCCGAAAGTCGGCACGCACACGAGTGAGAACACGGGCGGGACAGCGATCAAAATCGTGGAAGTGGAGATGAAAAACGAGCCGCCGTCCGCGATCAAACTTTCGAAGGCTCCGAAGAAGGCGAAAGTGGAAATGGAGAATTCGCAAGTGCGCGTCCTGCGCGCGGAATCTCTGCACGGCTTCCGGACAAAGGCGCCGCAGGTGGCGATCCGGCTTTCCGACGGGCACGCGGAATGGCGTGTGCCGGGTCCGTGGCAGACGGACCTGGGTGGCGAGATGATCGTGATCGAAGTGAAGTGACGGGCTCTACAGTACGTCGGCGAAACCTTTTTTCAAGTGACGGAACACGAGGCCGCCGGCCAAGAAAGCACCCAGAGCCCAGGCGACGATAATGGCCAGCTCGGATACGTCCGGCCAAGCCGCGGTGAGGAGGCGATCACGATACGCGCGCACGAAATAGGACATGGGATTGCCATTCAGAAGAAAGCGCATCGAATCCGGAATCTTGTCCTCTGTAATGAAGATCGGCGTCATCCAAAACCAAAACGTCACCAGAACGGTGACGGCCTGCGCCGTGTCGCGAAGATAGACCTGAAAGCTCGAGAAGATCCAACCGAGCCCCACGCCGAACAGCCCGAGAAGAACCATATAAACCGGCAGCATCAGTGCGGGCGGAGAAAGGCTCGCGTCCCAAATATAGAGCGCGCCCATGGTGAGCAGCAATGCAAGGAAGTGGTTGGCGAGTGAGGAGAAAAACACGGCGATTGGAAGCATCTCCGACGGAAACAGCGTCTTGGTGATAAGGTTCGCGTTCTCGAGCAACGAGCTGGAGCTGCGCAACACCGTCTCTTGGAACAGCATCCAGGGCAGGTAGCCGGTGACGAGAAACAAGGTGTAATTGCTGGTCGGTGAACCGGGCGGCATCTCCGACTTCAGACAGTATTGAAAGACAAAGGTCCAGCTTGCCAGCATGACGAGGGGATGGACAAGCCCCCACAACCATCCCGCGGCCGAACCGATGTAACGCTGACGGAAGTCGCGCATCGCGAGTTGAAAAAGCAGGTTCCGGCGGTCGACGAGGTTGCGTAGAAACTGACGGCCAATCACAAGCCTTCAGTGTACGATGCCTCCGAATTCGTGGTACAGGTTAAGAATGCGTCCCTACGTGCTTGTCGCAGCCATGGCGCTTCTCGCCTCCTGCTCCCGCACCGAAACACCGCCCAGCTTGCACGCCGAGGTGCAGGCGCAAGCGGAACCCGTGCCGAATTTCTACCAATCGGCGCGCGATGCGATGCCATTTCCAAAGATTCTTTCGGCGCTGTCGTTCCAGGATCCGAAGGCGCGCCGGGTCTACGCGATCGCCGCCTCAATCCCGGCGGTGCTGGCGCAGCAGCCTTGCTACTGCCACTGTGATCGCGGGCACGGCCACAAAGGGCTGCTGGACTGTCATCGGGACGCGCACAGCGCGGGTTGAACGGTCTGCCGCAAGGAGGTCGTCCTTGCAGATATCCTAACGAAAAAAGGGGTGCCGCCGGTGAAGATACGCGAAGCGATAATTCGCGGCGATTGGAAGAATGTGATGGAATAGGGCCGGGCGTCGCGGGTTGTCATTCCGCCGGCACGGGTGGAAGAATAGAAGTATGCCGCGTAGAACGATGGATAAGCCGCCCAACATTGATCTGATTTCTCCAAGCGCGGCAATCCCGGGCGGAGAGATACGCATACATGGATCGGGGTTCGCCGGAGCGGACCGGCCGCGCGTGCTACTGGGCGAAGTGCCAGCGCCGCTGATTATCGGCTCCGACTCGTATTGCATCGCCCGCGTGCCCGAGGATGTCGGCGACTGCGCCTTGCGCGTGGCGAGCGGGAGCCTCTCCAGCACGGAATGGACCTGCCAGATCGGGATCCCGATCGCCGACAACGTGCATCCCGTGGCAAACCCGGCAGTGGACGCCAACGGCGCCGTGTTCACGACGTTCTCCGGAAGCCGCGGCCAGAAGACGCCGGTATCGGTGTATCGTATCGACCCGCTGGAAGGTCCCGCGCCGTTCCTGTCCGACATCATGAACGCGACTGGAATGGCCATCGATCGGGATGGAATTCTTTACGTATCGAGCCGGCACGACGGCATCATCTACGAGGTGACGCCGCGCGGTGAGATGGCCGTGTTTGTCGAAGGGATGGGAGTCGCGACGGGCGTTACGCTGGACGAGGACGGCAACCTTTACGTCGGCGACCGGAGCGGAACGATCTTCAAAATCAGCCGCGACCGCCAGATTTACGTCTACGCGACGTTGGAACCGTCGATCGCCGCGTACCATTTAGCGTTTGGGCCGGACCGCCATCTGTACGTGACCGGACCAACGACGTCGAGCTTCGACTGCGTTAACCGTGTGTCGGATACCGGCGAAGTGGAGGTGTACTACCGGGGCCTCGGCCGGCCGCAGGGCCTGGCATTCGACGCGGAGGGAAACCTCTACGTGGCCGCCTCGCTGGGAGGCCGGCGGGGGATCGTTCGCTTGACCGCCGAACGGGAGCCGGAACTATTTATCTCCGGGCCGGGTATCGTCGGCCTTGCATTTTCGCCCACGGGCCACGCAATCGTCGCGACCAGCGGCATGATCTTCCGGTTGAATTGCGGCGTGTTTCCGCTGTAGCGATATGAATGCCGAAATTCTCGCTGTCGGCTCGGAGATGCTGACACCCGATAAAGTCGACACCAACTCGCTGTATCTGACTCAGGAATTCAATACGCTTGGCGTTGAGGTGGTGGCCAAGGCGATCATCGGCGACGACCGCGAGCGGCTGGCGGCGGCGGTCCTCGCCGCTTGGCGGTCATCGGACGTTGTCGTTCTGACTGGCGGACTGGGACCAACCGAAGACGACGTCACGAGGGACGCGGTGGCCTCGGCTCTGGGCATCGGGATGCATTTCGACCAGTCCGTTTGGGAGTCGATCGAGGAGCGGTTCCGGCGCTTTGGACGGACACCGAGCCCGAATAACCGGCGCCAAGCCGAGATTCTGGACGGAGCCGCTGTTCTGCCGAACCCGAATGGGACCGCTCCCGGGCAGTGGTTCGCAGCCGACGGTAAGCTCCTGATTCTTCTTCCGGGTCCGCCCCGCGAATTGAAGCCGATGGTCACCACAGAAATTTTGCCGAGGCTGGTCAAATCGTTGCCAGTGCAGGTGATTCGAACGCGCTGGTACCGGGTGGCACTGATGGGTGAGAGCGACCTTGACACGCTGATCGCACCCGTCTATAGCAAATATACGAACCCGGCGACCACGGTTTTGGCGTCCCCCGGCGATGTCGACATTCACTTGCGGGCTCGCTGCGGGACCGTGGAGGAGGCCGAATCGTTGCTAGCTGAAGTCGGCGATCCGATTGCGTCCCTACTGGGGAACCGGATCTACTCAACGAACGGCGACTCGCTTTCGAAGACCGTTGGCGGACTGCTGCGGGACTGTTCCTGCACAGTCGCCGTGGCCGAGAGTTGCACGGGCGGACTGCTGGGAGCCGCGCTAACGGAGGTATCCGGATCGAGCGACTATTTTCGCGGTGGCTTCCTAACCTACACGAACGAGATGAAGCGGACTCTGCTCGGCGTATCGGCCGAAACACTGGCGCTCAAGGGTCCAGTGAGCGAAATCACAGCCTGCGAGATGGCCACCGGGGCTCGGGAGCGGACAGGCGCCGACTTTGCACTCAGCGTGACCGGATTTGCGGATGGGCCTGAGGCTGGACTTGTTTATGCAGGCCTGGCTTCGAGCGATGGCGCCCAATCGAAACGATTGCAGCTATTTGGAGACCGCCAACGTGTGAGAGCGTTGGCGGTCATTCATGCTCTGGACTGGTTGCGTCGAACGCTTGAGTCTACTCGATGACGCGAACATTGACCTCGGTGGATTGCCCGCCCTGGGACACGATGAGCGGAATCTCAAAGCCAGTGGGTGTGGAACGCGAGGC
The DNA here is from genome assembly GCA_016871155.1 of Acidobacteriota bacterium. GTDB lineage: Bacteria > Acidobacteriota > Terriglobia > Bryobacterales > Bryobacteraceae. The sequence goes on from VFZO01000234.1 coordinate 9,128, forward strand.
TCGGGCGTTGATCTGATAGACGCCGATTTGGCCGGGAGCCAGTCCCGCGAATTCGACGCTCATCTCGTGACCGCCCAATTGCACTTTGGCCGGAATTACTGGCGTCGGCGTATTGCCGGAACCGGCCGGAATTCCGGCTTGAACGGCAGGTGTGGTGTTGCCCATTCCCGCCAGGAAGATCATAACGACATCATCGCGGCGAATTGGGTTCGAGACCGTGACCAGTTCGTTGTTCCGGGCGCGGATGATCGTCGGCAGGCCCGTCTCCGGCCCTGCGGTTCCGCTGCGGAAGATGCTGGGCGCGGCCGGAAGCAGGGTCAGATTGTAGTTGTCGCTCACTCCGCCTGGCGTTCGCAGGATCATGGTGACGTTCCCGTCGATCTGATAGGGAAGCTGGGCATTGATCTGCTGGCTGGACGCGAAGATCATTGGCACCGGGACGCCGTTGACCGTCAGGCAGCTCTCACCGAGGGCAGTCGGAAGCGGGGTGGTGTTGGAAACCAGGTTCACTGGGCTGAGGTTGCCGCCCATGATAGATACGAGACTTCCGGGCGCGACGTTGCCGTTGAAGTCGGCGGCGTTGACGATACGATCGATTCGGGGCGGAGCCACCGAGGCGTCGTAGGCCCAGGGCAAGACCGTGAAACCGCTGGTGGTCAGGCTGACGATTGCCTGGCGGCTATAGAGCGGCGCCAGCGTACGCAGGAAGGGGCGCGCCGTTTCGGCAATCAGAGGCGCTTCGGCCATCCGGGTGGACGGAGCAGCTTCAGTCGTAGACGCCGGGTTGACTCGCTGGATGGTGCCGGGACTGGACGCGTTCGGAGCGGAGGTTCGTAAGCCGAGTTGGTCCACGAAGGCGAAGCCAGTGGTGGAACCCGACCCGGTTTCGAACTGGCGGACCGGCACGAGCGAAGCGTTCAGAAGAACGTTTCCAGCTACGAACTGGTCGAAGTTGGAAGCGGCGTAGGCGCCGGTCACAGTGGCGGTCTCCTTTCGGTTCACAGTAAAGGAGTTGGTGTTGGCGTTGTAGACCGGGATTTCCATTTTGGGTCTCCCGGACCCCCACAGTATACACCAACGCCTCACTCCCGTGCCGGATTTGATCAGAATCCCCTTTCCGAGGGCGGGCCAGTGCCTGCGGATGG
>VFZO01000235.1 GCA_016871155.1 Acidobacteriota bacterium
TCGGAGTGAATCGCCCAACTACCTTCGTGCAGCACCAACGGCTTCCAATCCGGCGCGGTGAATAGAATCGTCTTCTGGTTCGTCTGGTCGTTGACGATCACATCCTTCCGCCCGTCGCCCGTAAAGTCGGCCGCGATCGCCGTGTGGTTGGCGAAGCCGCGTGTGATCTCGTGGAACCGCCACTTCGGCTTTGTCTCGTTCCAATAGATCTTCACATTCGCCGTCTTCCGCCCCACGGCCACGATGTCCGCTAGACCGTCGCCATTTAAGTCGTCGACGGCTAGATCTTCCGCTGCCATCCCGCCGTCGTCCACCAGCGACGTCCGCGCCCACTTCCCTTCCTGGGACCGCTGATACACCGCCACGCCAAAGTTCTTGTCGCGCCACCCCACCGCCAGATCGTCGGCGCCATCGCCGTCGAAATCGCCCCAGCCAAGCGCGTGCGCCTGCGCCAGCCGCTCCTCGATGAATTGCCGCGGCCACGGCTTCCCGTCCCACGCCTTCGGCCCGCGCTTCGGCGGCGCGCCCTGCGGATTCATCGCCGGCCGCGGCTCTTCGTAAATCGCGACGCCGTTGCCGTGCCACGGCTCCACCGTCGCGATGGCCCTCTGCAACGCATTCACGTTTCCCATCTTGATTTCGCCCGGCGTCCCCTCGCCCAGCAACCGCTTTGACCACGCGCCGCCGCTCTTCTTAATCACATAGACGCCCTCGCGCGCCGCCGTCAGAATCTCATCGCCCTTCTCGCCGTCGAAATCCGTGACGATGAAGTTGTGCACAATGTGCAGCGACGCGTCCGCCACCTCCGTCGCCCACTTGTCTCGGCGCGGATCGGCCGGCGGCCGCAGCACAAGAATGCGCGCGCCGTCGCCCTCCCAGGCCGGGCCCTTGTTGCCGCGCCCGTGCAACGGCACGACGATCAACTCCTTCGCTCCGTCGCCGTCTATGTCGCCGAAACGGATGCGGTGCAGCGTCGGTTCGTCGCCCAGCGGCACCACGTTGCCCTGTTGGTCGGTCCATTGCAAAGATCCGCCGCCGGCAGTGTTTGTGGGCTGCCAATCCGCGCCGATCGCGAAATCCAGCTTGCCGTCGCGATCGATGTCCTCGGCCGCCACGCACACGTTGTCCTTTTTTGTCTTGCCGTCCAGAATCACGTGCTTCGTCCACGTGGGATTCTGATACCAGACCAGTTGCGTCGGATTGATCGCCACAATGTCCGGCTTGCCGTCCTTGTTCACATCGGCCGTCAGCACCGCATAGACAACGCCAAAATCCTTCTGAATCTCCTGAGGTCGAAAGGCCAACTGCCCAAACCCAGGCACGCCGAGAAGGAACAACGCCGCGAATCGCACCATGCGAAGATTCTATAGCATGTTCGCGGCCGTCAACGGCTTTTGATGAATCTCCATGCACCCGCGCCCGGTCGGTAGCACCTTGCCGGGGTTCAGCAGACACGTCGGATCGAACAGGTTCTTGAACCGGCCGATCATGTCCAGCGTATCGGGGGAAAACAGCTCGGTCATCAGCTCCATCTTTTCCATCCCCACGCCGTGTTCGCCGGTGATGGAGCCGCCCACGGAGATGCAGAACGAAAGAATCTCCTCGCCTGCCTTCTGCGCCCGTTCCAACTCTCCCGGCTTGCGGGCGTCGAAAAGAATAATCGGGTGCATGTTGCCGTCGCCGGCGTGAAAGATGTTGCTGATGATCAGTCCGTACTTGTCGCCCACTTCGCTGATCTTGCGCAGCGTCTCGGCGATGCGCGTTCTCGGCACCACGCCATCCTGCACGTAGTAGTACGGGCTCAACCGCCCCACCGCGCCGAACGCGTTCTTGCGGCCCTTCCACAGCAGGTCCCGCTCCTGCGCGTCCTTCGCAACGCGGAATTCGCGCGCGCCGCATGCCAGGCACGCCTCGCGCACCTGCTGCACCTGCTCCTCCACGCCTTCCTTCAAACCTTCGAGTTCGATCAACAGCACCGCCGCCGCATCCAGCGGATAACCGGCGTGCGTCGCCTCTTCCACCATCCGCAGCATCACGCCGTCGAGCATCTCCACCGCCACCGGCGTGATCGCCCGCGCCGTAATCTCGGCGACCGTGTTGCCCGCGTCATCGGCCGAATTGAAGATCGCCAGCGTCGTCTTCACCAGCTCCGGCTGGCGCATCAGCCGCAACGTGACCTTCGTCACCAGCACCATCGTCCCTTCCGACCCCGTCAGCAGCCCCACCAGATCGTAGCCCGGCGTGTCCTGCTCCTTGCCGCCGCAGTGGATCACCGAACCATCCGGCAGCACCGCCTCCAGCCCCAGCACGTGATTCGTCGTCACGCCATAGGCCAGCGTGTGCGGCCCGCCGGCGTTCTCCGCCACGTTGCCGCCGATCGTGCAGGCCCTTTGGCTCGAAGGGTCGGGGGCGTAGAAATACTTGTCGCCCTGCACCGCAAGCGTCACATCCAGATTCACGACGCCCGGCTCCACCACAATCCGCTCGTTCTCCAGATCGATCTCGAGAATCCGGTTCATCCGCGCGAACGAGATCATAATGCCGCCGGCGCGCGGAATCACGCCGCCACTCAAGCCTGTCCCCGCCCCGCGGCCCACGAATGGGATCTTCCGTTCACGGGCCAGGTTGACGATCTTCACCACCTGTTCGGTCGATTTCGGAAACACCACAACCTCAGGCCGGTGCTTGTCCACGCTGCCGTCGTACTCGTACAGCCGCAGGTCGTTCTCGCTGTCCAATACGTTGTTCGGGCCAGCGATCGACACCAGCCATTTCTTCACGTCGTGGTCGATCATCTTGCATAGCTCCGCAACCGCGCCAGGATCTGCGGGTCCATCCAATCGGGGTCGGCGATGAACTTCTCGATTACTTTTCCGTCGCGGCCAATCACATAGGTCTCGGGATATTTGAAAGTTCCGTAGTCGAACGCGATCTCGCCTTCGGGATCGTGTGCGGTGTCGAAGTTCAACTTGACCTTCTTCAGGAATCCATCGTAGGCGTTCTTCTCTTTGTCCACGCTGATTCCCAGCACCACAACGCCGGAGCCCTTCAGCTCGGCCGCCATCTGGTTCAGCGAGGGCAGCTCCGAGATACACGGCGGGCACCACGTGGCCCAAAAATTCAGCACCAGAATCTTCCCGCCGAAGTTGCCGGTCGAAATGCTCCGCCCCGCCGCCGTCTGTATCGAAAAGTCCGGAGCCGGGTCGCCCGCCTGCACCACGTTGTCGCGCAGCGTGCTCGCCACCACGGCCACCAGCGCCACGGTCAGCAATCCAACCGCTATGCGGAGCGTCTTGTCAATTCCAAGGGTTCGCATCAAATTCATTATAATTTTAGTGTATCCCTCGATACGCCATCAGAATCGAAACTAGTAAGCATGTACATCTCCCGTCGCGCCGAGTTTTCCGCTTCCCATGTCTGCCGCAGCGTTGAGCTGTCGGCGGAGGAAAACCTCAGCCTCTATGGACCGGGCGCCAACGCAAACGGCCACGGCCACAACTACGTCGTCGAAGTCACCCTTTCCGGCACGCCAGATCCTACCACCGGCATGATCTACGATCTCAAGGATCTCAAGGACATCATGCATAGCGAAGTGGTCGACCCCATGGACCACCGGCATCTGAACTTCGAAGTCCCTCCCTTCGACAAAGTCGTTCCGACCACCGAAAATCTCACGCTCGAAATCTGGCGCCGCCTGGAGCCCCATTTCAAACAAGGTCCCGCCCGGCTGCACTGCGTGCGCCTGTACGAGACCGAAGACACCTACGTCGACTACTACGGCAAATAGCATGGTCCGAGTCACGCGCAACTACCAATTCTCCGCGTCCCATCGTCTGTACTTGGCCCACCTGTCCGAAGAGGAAAACCAGAAGTTGTTCGGCAAGTGCGCCAATCCGCATGGTCATGGGCACAACTACACTCTGGCGGTCACCGTCGAAGGCCCCATCGACCCGCGCACCGGCCTCGCCGTCAATCCCTTCGCCCTCGACAAACTCGTCCACGGCCATGTGCTCGGGCGGATCGACCACTCCTATCTCAATGAGGACGTCGAAGAGCTGCGCGGCGTGCCCGCCACCACCGAGAACCTTGCATCGTTCGCCCGGCAAGCGCTCGCGGCCGCCTGGCCTGCGGACTTCCCCGCCCTGGCACATATCGGCGTTCGGGAAACAAAAAGGAACGTCATCGAACTTCCTGTCATCCCACAGAAGGTATGAGCCAAATGACTACCGTCAGCATAGCTTCCAACGTCCGCGAAATTCTCGAGGGAATCGGAGAGGATCCGAACCGCGAGGGACTTCTGGCCACGCCCCTGCGCGTCGAAAAGGCCATGAAGTTTCTCACTGGCGGCTACTCAGCCAACCTGGACGAAATTGTGAACGATGCGCTGTTCACCGTCGACTACGACGAGATGGTGATCGTCAAGGACATCGAGTTCTTCAGCCTCTGTGAGCACCACATGCTGCCCTTCTTCGGCAAGGCGCACGTGGCGTACATCCCGAGCGGGAGGGTCATCGGCCTGAGCAAAATACCCCGCATCGTGGATGTCTTCGCGCGCCGCCTGCAAGTGCAGGAGCGCATGACGCAGCAAATCGCCGAGACGCTCATGGAAATCCTCCAGCCCAAAGGCGTCGCCGTTGCCTGTGAAGCGCAGCACTTCTGCATGATGATGCGCGGAGTCGAAAAGCAGCACTCCGGCACCGTCACCAGTTCCATGCAGGGCGTATTTCGCACGCAGAAGGAAACGCGCGATGAATTCCTATCGCTCATTCGCGGGCGATAACGACAACTGGTATCGCTGCGCCTCCGCGTCCACGGCCTTCTCCCGCGCCATCAGTTCGCGCAGCCGCGCCGCCATGCGCGCCGAGTCCGACGGCCGGCCTAGCCTCTTATACAGCCCCATTAACTGATAAACCGTTCCGCGGTCGTTAGCATCCAACCGCAACGCCGCTTCCAGTTCGGACACCGCGGGCCGCACCGCGCCCTCGGACGCAAGTGCCTTGCCCAGCAGGCTGCGCGCCGCGGCGTTCCCTGGCTCCCGCGCAATCACGGCCCGCAGCAGCGGCTTCGCCTCCGCGTTTTCGTCCCGCATTAACAACGCGCGCGCCAGCGTCAGCGCGGCCATCGGTTCCCGCACCGGAAGCTTTCGCAGTACGCGCACCGCTTCGTCTGCCATACCGAGTTGCATCAACGTAGTCGCGGTGGCCACCTCGCCCAATCCGCTCTCCGGCGCCAGCTTCCGCGCCTGCGCGAACAGCGCCTCGCCTTTCTCCGTCTCGCCGGATCGCACCCGGAAAACACCCAGTGCCGTCAGCAGACGCGCCGGCGCCGGATGATTCGCCGCGCCCGCTTCCAGGACGCGGATTCCCAGCTCGATCGCGTTCTGGTCCAGGCACAGCAATGCAAGTTCCAGCAGCAGCCGCTCGTCTCGCGGATACCGCTCCACTGCCGATTGCAGCACGGCAAGTGCCTTTGGCACCTCGCGAGTCGCCCGCAGCGCGGCCGCCCGCAAACTCTCCGCGTCGGCGTCGTCCAAGGGTCCCAACGCGGCCAGCGCCGCCGGCGCGTTGCCCGCCCGCCAATGCGCCAACGCCAGATTGAATCGCGTTGGCCCATGCTCCCGCACCGCCACCAACGCCGCGAATTCGCGCGCGGCCTCGCTGTAACGCTCCAGCCCGAACAGCGCCACGCCTCGCCGCCACTGCGCCAGCGGTGATTTTTCCGCGCGATCGGCATGCGTCAGCACGCGCCCCCAATCGGAGGCCTCAAACGCCAGCTCCGCCAACATAGCGTGCGCCACGGCGTTTGCAGGCTCCATCCGCAGAATCGTTTCCAGCGTCGTCCGGGCCCGCGGGTCGCGCGCTTCAAACTCCAACTGCGCCGCGGCCTGCAGCGCGGGCCAATACGCGGGCGACAAACGCAGCGCTCCGCGCAGGGCCGCCAACGCCCCCGGCGCATCCCCCGCGCCCCGCAGCGCGAGGCCCTTCAAAGTCAAAAGCGCCGCGTTCGGCGGCGCTTTTCTTAAGTCCACATCGCACGCCGCGGCCGCTTCCGCGAACCGCCCGGCGCGAATCATTTCGCGAATCGCGGTCACGTCTCCAAACGCCGCCGCGATCCACAAAAGCGCCAAGCCGCTAGAACGCAATCCTCGCTCCGATTTGCACCGTGCGAGGCCCCGCGCTTCCGTTCTGGCCCAGAATGCGGCCAAAATTCGGATCGGCGACGTTGCTATTGATGCCGCCCAGGTTCACGCGGTTGATTGCGTTGAAGAATTCGAACTTCAACTGCAGGTTGCCCGTCTCGCCCAGGAACGGCAGCGGATTGTTTTTGATCACCGAGCCGTCGATCGCCAGCACGCCCTGTTGCCGGAATGCGTTGCGCGGGCTGTTACCCACCTGGCCCACACTCGGCGCCGTGATCGCGTTGATGTCGTAGGCCGCGCGTCCGCCGTTGGCGCCAAGGAACTGCGCACGGCCGGGCTTCGAGACGAAGCTCGAAGGAACGTTCGGCAGGTCGAAGTTCAGGCCGTCCGCGTTGTAATCGCCGCTCAACGGACGAAAGCCCGTCACGTTGCCGGCCGCATCGCGAATCGGATTGAACCCGGCGTTGTTGGTAATCCAGTACGGCGTGCCCGTCTGCGCGATCACGGTAGAACCGATCTCCCAGCCGCCGAACACGTGCTTCGCCACGGCAGTATCCTTGAACGGGTTGCCGAAGCGATAGACGCCCGACGCCGACAGACGATGCCGTACGTCGAACGCCGAATTCGCGCGATAAGCGCGCAGAGAGTTCGGATCCGGCACGTTGCCCGCGCCCACCGAGCGCGAACCGCCCTGATAGTAGTCGTTGGTCACGCCCGTTGTGTACGAACCCTGAATCACGCCGCGGGTGCCAAAACGGCGCCGCGCCGAAATGATCATGGAGTGGTAGTTGATCGTGTTCGAATTGACGATGTAGGTCATCGCGCCGAAACTCGGATTGATGCGGTCCAGCCGGCCGTCCACCAGGTCGCCGGCAATGCGGTTATTGTCCGTACCCACCAATCCATTCGCCGCGTAGGAGCCGCTGTAGTTCACGCCCAGCACCGTGCCGCCTACCTCGCGCTCGACGCCGATCAGGTAGTTCAGCGTGCGTGGCGCCTTCAACTCCGGATCGATACCCCCCACGGCCGTCTGCACGCCGGCAAGGCCGCCGCGCGCGTCCAATCCGACCGACGGAATCGCCGGCAGCGTGAAGCCGTAGGGGAAGGTGTCGGAGTTGCCGATCCCGAAAATCGGCTTGATCGGCAGCAGTTGCCCAACCTGCGGGAATAGGAAATTCGGAGGATTGATGTTCACGCGATCGATCGACTCGCCCAGCGTGATCCAGTCATAGTACATGCCGATTCCGCCGCGGACGCTCCATTTGCGCGACTTGCCCGGCGCCCAGGCGAACCCGAATCGCGGACTCCAGTTGTTCGTCAGCCGGCTCGGGAACTGCGCGTCCGTCCGTTTCACCGATGCGCCCCGGATGCGGTCCACGTAGTTTTGCCCCGCGCCCACGAACAGGTTCGTGTAAAGGAAGTCCTGAATGCCGCTCGGGTTACCGAAGTCGTCGTAACGGAGACTCAGCGTCAACGTAAGGTTCGCCGCAACCTTCCATTCGTCCTGAACGAAAAGGCCCAGAGTATTCACCTTTGCACCGAATCGGTAGCGCTTCAGTTGGCCGGTCGCCGGGTCGCGGGAAGCGCCCGCCCCGGAAAACGGCTGGTCGCGCACCAGGTCCAGCAGGTTGTTAAAGTTGAACGTCGGCCGGCTGTTGCCTTGCGGGAAATCCGCCCAATCGTTGCCCCAGAAATAGTTGCCGCCAAACTTCAACGAGTGCGAACCCTTCACCCACGTTAAGACGTCGCGCCAGTTCCAGTTGTTCTGGACGAATAATCCGCCGCCCACGCCCATTCCGCGCGATCCGGAAACGCCAATCACCGGAATGCGCAGTTTGGAATTGAAGCCGTTGAATCCTTGGACGCGGTTGCCGCTTACGGCGAACTCGTTCAGCAGCGTCGGCTTGAAGGCGTGTGTGTAATTGGCCTGCATTGCATTCACAAACCGCTCGCTGTTGTTGACGAAAAAGGGCCGTGGGTCCAAATTGTTGTTGTCGGACTCGGTGCGGATGAAGCTGCCGAACACGCGGTCCTTGCCTTCGCGGAAATAGCGGTCGCCGCGAATCGAATACTGCAGTCCATTGCGCCGGGGCGTGCGGCTCCAGGTGCCCTGTGCCAGCACCGGCAGCGTGCACGGAATGTTCGCCGCCGCGGCCGTGCCGCAGTCGGTGCCGATGACTTGCTGCGCGGTACGGAACGACGGGTTTGTGATCGCCACGTCGGAAGCCGGGAAGTCCGTCAGTAGTTTCGTTCCCAGTGAATTCGGAAAGGCGCCGCGCGCCCAGGCGAGGAACTGCGGACTCTCGATCGTCTCGTTCGATACCTGGCCGTCGGTCTGCCGCAGCAGCTCCGCCGCGGCGAAGAAGAAGGTCTTGTTTTTTTGAATCGGCCCGCCGAACGCCCCGCTCACATTGTTGCGCTTGAACGGCAGGTAGGCCGCAACGAAGGGCAGGCTCGTCCGTGCGCGCATGTCCTGATTCGTAAACCAGTAATTGCCCGCGCCGTGGAACTGATTCGTCCCCGCCTTCGATGTGATCGATACGACGATAGAACTGCCCAGCCCCTGCTCGGCCTTGAACGTATTCGTCTCCACCGTCAGCTCTTCCACGGCTTCCGGATTCACACCCAGGTTCGCCGTGCCGTTGGTGATGTTGGAGGTGATACTCAATCCATCCACGTTGTAGGTATTCCCGCGCGGGCTCGCGCCATTGGCGCTCATACCGGCGAAGTACTCCGGGTTGAAGTTGTCCGACGCGCCGTTCAACCCGGTCACGCCCGGCGCAAGCGTCAGGATCGCGAAAATACTGTTGTTCAACAGCGGCAGGTCGCGAATCTTCTTCTGATCCATCGTCAACTGCTGCCGGGACTCGGAGGTATCCAGCGTCGGCGCTTCGGCCGTCACGCTCACCGTGTCGCCTGTGCTCTGCACCTCCAGCGTTACGTTCAAATCGCGAGTCTGGCCGGTGGTCAATGTCACCAGCGTGGTTGACACGCGGAACCCCGTGGCCTCCACTTTCAATTCGTAGTCGCCGGGCGCGAGTGCGCTAAACCGGTAAAATCCGGCGGAATTCGAAGGCAGCTCCGTGGAGATGCCGGTGCGTCCATTCTTCAGTGTGACTTTCGCGTTGGGCACGGCCGCCGAGGAGGGATCGAAGAGGGTCCCCTGCACGGCGGAGGAAAATTGCGCGGCCAGCGGCATGGCAAGGCTCGCAATGATCGGGATCAGACGGGATAGCATAGTGACCACTAGCCAGTCTATTACGTTGCGTTCTTACGCGTCCACGTGATCGCGGAAATACCGGTCGAGCGCCACTTTGTTCTTGCTCGAGAGCGCGTCGGAAAGCTGCCGCCGTTCCTGATCCGGCATCGGCCGGAACCCTTGCGCCATCGATACGTTTTCGCGAATGAACTCGAGCTTGGGCATTCCCACCACGCACGCCGAAACCGGCATCGACATCGCGTAGTAGAGCAGCTTCGACATCGGCGCCTGCCCCACCAATCCGTCGGCCGCGTAGACCTTCATCGCCAGCACACCCATCTTCTTCCGCAAGGCCACCGGCAGCGCAACCGTTTCAAAACTCGGCTTCAGCTCCTGATTGATCACCATACCGCCCTGGCCATTGCGCATGCCCACCAGCGCCGCGTTCAGCGCCATCTGCGTGCAATCGAAATCGTGCCGCTCCAAGGCGGTCTTCAGCACGTCCGGATCCGTGTGGCTTGTCACGCCCACAAACCGCAGGCTTTTTCCATCGCGCATCTTTAACAGACGCTCCAGCACGCCGCCTTTCTTCTCCACCACGGCCAGATCGTCCGCCGTCGTCAGCGAATGAATATGCACGAGGTCGATGCGATCCGTCTGCAAGTTCCGGTAGCTCTGCTCCAACCGGGCCATAGCCTTATCCGGATCGCGTTCCTGAATCTTGGTGACGAGGAACGCTTCTTTGCGACGCTTGGCCATCACTTTGCCGATGCGCTGCTCGCTCACTCCGTTGCCGTAAGCCTGTGCTGTATCGATATACCCAATACCGCTGTCGAGCGCCAGGTTCAGCGCCTCCAGCGCCTTGTCCTCTTCCTTGTAGGCCAGGAACCGGCTCCCTCCACCA